>NZ_JAVLSB010000035.1:0-56628 GCF_031583775.1 Pseudomonas rhizozeae | reverse complement strand
TGTCGACCACGATGCGCGTTTCCTGGCACCAGTCTTCGGATTGGTTGTTCACCAGGTCCCTGATCATGAAGGTCACGGCCAAACCCGCAGGGCCGGTGTCCTGCGCATCGAGAATGGTTTTTTCATCGGCGGTGATGACGATGGGATGGCCGGCAGGATCGTCGATCTGTTCCTGGGTCACGGGTGCCGAGCGTACGAACTGGCCGCCCCAACTCAAGGTGCAGACATCGCCCACGGCGATGTTCGGGTAGGGCCGCGGGCTGTCATTGCCGGGTTTGGCCCGGACGGTAATCTTGACCCCAGCCTTGGCAATGTCCTTGTCGACCCCATCGAGGACAATCTGCGGATCGATGTACATGTGCAACGCCGAGTGCACGCCTGGTTCGGGGTCCAGGTCCTGGCCGCCGGGGAGTTCGAGTTTGACGTAAAGCCTGAGCGGCGGGGTGAAGGTTTCAGGCGCCTGGTTGCGCCGCGTCACTCGGTAGCTCAAGGTATAGGAACCGCTGGGCAAGCGCCCCGGAGCCACCCACAAAATCGTCGGCTCGGTGATTTCGGTGGGGTCGCCGATGCTGTGTTGATCCACCGTGGCGTTATTGAGCAGCAGCTCAACCTTGTCGCCCAGGTCTTTGGTGGACCAGATTGGAATCTGCACCTTCAACCCCCGGTCCGGAAAATTGCCCCGGGCGGCAGCGAAGTTGATGCCCCACTCGCCGGATGGCAGCGCTGGCTCGGTGCGGCCGGGGATCGCGGGTTCGAGCAGGGTGGAGGACGAGCGGTTTTTTTCAGGCTGGATAAGCATGGCCATGCGCCCTCGCTAACGACCCACCGTGAACACTAAAGAATTGGACTGGCTGGTTTTGCCTGTTGCCACGCGCCAGATGCGGTACTTGACTTCCACCGTCTGGCCACGGTTCGCCTCAATGTGCTGCGCGACAAACGCAGCATTCAGCGCGAAATCCACATTCCTGCCTTCAGTCAAAGCGTTGATGGTTCTGGATTGCTCGGTCTCGCCGCTGGCTTCGCCGACCCAGGTGAAGGTCACGATGTCATTGCGTTTGGTCGGATTGTCTGCAGGGTTGGGCACGATCAGTCGGGTGGTGCCACCAGGTAAGTCATCGGGTTCCAGCACGCCATCCTGCTCACCTTGGAGAGTGGGCTTGGCCAGCTCGAATTGGCGCTCACCCACATCCAGCGCTTGAGCTGTGAGTGACGGACGTCGGATTATCTCGTCATCTTCACCGGCACGCAGGTGAGTGTAAGACAGGGTCAGCGTGCCACCTTCCAGTGTCTTGAGGTGCTTGCCCTCCACCGGAATGAAAAAGCCTTCCTCAGCCTGGATTTCATCTTCGCTTGGGAAATACCAATCAAGAAAAGGGTTGTAGGTGCTCAGGTCAGGGCGCAGGCCCAACCAATTGAGTTCGATCGCGTCTAGAAACATAAAATCCTTGTTGAAGGGAATGTTGACTTCAACTGCGGTCAGGTCCGGATCAAGCTTGCCTTCTTGCTCGTCTTCGATGAGGGGGGCAGCCAATTGCTCGACCTCACCGATGATGTTGATAAACCGCGAAGGGGATGTTTGCAAGGGGGTGCCGTTGCGCTCCACCGTGTAAAAAAAGCTCACCTGGGTTTTTGCCAACTCCCGGACCGCAACATTGGGAACACTGAGGAACAACAGAACGGGCGGGGTGTTAGTGATGGTTTTGCGGGTCTGGGTATGGTGGGGTCTGCCACCGTAAGTGGTACCTGTGAGATTCAGGATAATGGTGTCGTCGAGCTTGAATTCATCGACTGACTCCGCCCAGACCATGACCTCCAGGTCTTCACCCGCCAACTCGTCCAGATGCAGGTCAGAGCCATCGGTTCTGCTGATGATGGGGGCCAACAGTGGTGAGTCGCCGAGCTTGACCTTGATGTGCTCCGGGGTGCACCAGTCGGTGGAAACGTTGTTCACTTGATCCAGGACTCTGAACGTGACGGACATGCCCTCGGGTCCGGTGTCCCGGGCATCAAGGATCGCTTGTTTGCTGACGCTGATGACCAGTGGATGGTCATCAGGGCTGTCGATCTGATCCTGTGTCACCGGGTCCGACAACATGTACTGCCCGCCCCAGCTCAAGGTGCAGATGTCGCCCACGGCGATACCCGGGTAAGGGGCCTGGCTAGTAGCGCCCGGTTTGGCCTTGATCGTGACGTCGATGCCGTCACCGACGTTATCTTCGTTCACACCATCGCGCAGAATGTCCGGGTCGATCTCCATATGCAGCTCGGAATGCCGGCCTTCCTCAGGGTCCAGGTCTTCGCCTCCGGGTACATCCAGTTTTACCATGAGCTGCAGCGGCGGTTCGAACAGCTCTGGCGCCTCATTTCGCCGGGTGAAGCGATAGGTCAGCGAGTGCGAGCCGGACTCGATGACCTCGGGCGCAACCCATAACGTCGAGCGCGTTTCCACCTCAACGGCCTCGCTGATGAAGTGCTGGTCGACCACGGTGCCGTTCAGCAACAGCTCGATCCTGTCCCCCAGGCCCTGTCGCGACCAGGCCGGAATCCAGACCTTCAGCCCCTTTTCGGGGTAGTTGCCCTTTGCCGCGGCCAGGTTGATGCCCCATTCTCCGGAGGCCAGTTCCGTGCGATCGGGTACCTCCGGTTCGAGCAGCGCCAGAGAAGCTTTATTCGAGGGTTGAATGAGCATGATCGGAACTCCATTGAGGGGGAAGTCGATAGTGATTTAAAGACTCGTGAAGCCACTTCCGCTACTGTCAGATCTGACAGTAGCGACGAGTGGTTGAGTGTTGCCGCTAGCCACTACCTCAGGCCCATCCCTCGCGCGTGGCCGAAGTTGTCTGCCAACGGTGATTCGTCGCCGCCGCCAACCATTTGTTTGGTGTAGTAACGTCTGGTTATGACGGTGCTATGAACGGTATTGCTCCAGTAGTACCAAGCATTGCCTGGTTGCCAGCGGCCGTTATAAGCGTTGAAAATTTCCCGCAATTCACCAATGGAGGGAACCCGCGCGCCAGCCGCCGTCGCTGCTGCTGTTATCTGCGAGAGCGTGCCGGCGCCCAGGTCAAGGCATTGGATAGCTCCTGTAACGATCACCAAATACTGTTTGGATTGGTTAGCGGTGTCCCTGACCGAAATATAGGCTTGGCCTTTGCCACGCACGGTGACTCGCCCATTGGATTCGACGAAGGCCACTGCCGGGCTACTGGACGCATAGGTGTAAGGCGGGATGCCGCCGGACGCCACATGATGGACCGATGTACTGCCGTCAAAATTCGGCAGGACCCCACTGGGGGACATGTACACTTTCCCCGCCAGCGTCACGGTGTTGGTATTGAAATTAAGCGGCGGGATAGGTGACTCCACGGTAAACGTCCGAGCACCCGAAGTCTGTCCCGTGGTGACGGCTCTCGCGGTGATCGAGTGATTGCCGAGGCCCACTGATAAGTTGGTTGACCAGGTACGCGAGCTGTTGGCTGTGGCATACGGTCCGGCAACATTGTTGTCGTAGATCTGCACCTGATGCGACGGCGTGACCTGGCCTGTGAGGCTCACGGTCCGGTCGGTCGTCTTACCGCCGTTAGCCAGTTCCCCGCGTGAATCCTTGACCGACGTGATCTGCGGCGCAACGTGCGAGGCGACGGTGAATGGCCACGGCCCGCTGGTGCCGGGATTGACGGTGTATTCAGCACGGGCTGTCAGGCTGTAGTACTTGGCCGTCAAGCCACTGTAGACAAAGCTCCAGACCCTGTTTGCACCCACGTCCACCGTGCTTACCGGGGCGCCGCCATCCAGCACGGTGATGCGCTCTCCGGGCGTGCCGCCCCCGGTCGCCGTCACCGAGGTCTGGTAGGTGGTGGCGTTAGGTGAAACGTGCGCGCCCGCGCTGTCGACGACAGAGGTAATGCTCGGCTCAATCATCGCCGCCACGGTGAAGCTTCTTACGCCAGACTCCGGCTCGTTGCCGTACAGCGCTTTGGCGGTCAGTTGGTAAGGCTTGCGCGTCAAGTTCGTCAGCGTGTGAGTCCACGTACCACCGCCGGGCACGGGGATCGGGTTGCCAATCGGTGTGTTGTTATCTCGCAGCTGGATGCGTTCATTGGGGCTGGCCGGGCCGCTCAAGGTCACGCTGGTTTGGTAAGTGCTGCCGCCATTGCCGATGGCGGTGTTCTTGGCATCGATGACTGAAGTGATCTGCGGGGTGACGGCCTGTAAGACGTGAAAAACTCTCTCCACGCTGGAAACCGGATTGGCGTTGTAGAGGGCTTTAGCGGTAATGCGGTGCACGGTATAGGCCAGTCCTGTCAGACGATGCTTCCATACGCCGGCCCCATCGATATTCGCTTTGCCCTTGGACGCCGAGCCATCGAAAATTTCCACCTGCTCGTTCGGGAGGCCGGAACCAACCAGATCCACGAGGTTGTCGTAAGTCAGACCGTTGTGATCGACTTCTTTTTTGGAGTCGCGTACCGAGTGGATCTCCGGCCGCTGGGCCCTTTCCACCGTAAACGTGTGAGGGTCCGATTCCGGTTGGGTACTGTAAAGCGCCTTGACCTTGAGGGTGTGGGTGGCAATGGTCAGCCCGCTCAGCTCTCTGTCCCAGGTGCCGTTGGCTTTCACCGTCGTGACCGGAGACACGGCGGTGGCACCGTTGTACAACTGCACCTGCTGGTTGCGGTTGGCCGTGCCGGAGAGGGTCACGCGGGTTTCGTAGGTTTTGCCATTGTTCGGCACTTCGCCTTTTGAATCCTGTACCGATTTGATGATTGGCTGAACGGCCAACGCCACCTCGAACGTGCGCACCGGCGACTCCAGCCCAGGACCGTAAAGCGCCTTGACCTTGATGGGGTAGGTGGCGATGGCCAGCCCTGTCAGGACTCGGCTCCAAATGCCGTCATTACCTACGGTGGTGGCCGGCGCGATGGCAGTGCTGCCGTTGAATATTTGCACCTGCAGGTTCGGGTAGGCAGTGCCGGTGAGGGTCACGCTGGTTTCGAAGGTCACCCCGTTAGGGACTATCTCGCCTTTGGAGTCCTTCACTGATTCGATAACCGGTGCCTCGGCCCGCGCTACGACAAACCTGCGCACCGCCGATTCCGGTTCGTGGCCATACAGTCCCCGGACCTTGATGAGGTGGGTAGCAATGCTCAGCCCGGTCAGTTGCCGGGCCCAGTTACCTCCGTTGTCGACAGGGGTGACCGGTGGCACGGCGGAGCTACCGTCGTAAATCTGCACTTGGCGGTTCGGGTTGGCCGTGCCGGTGAGGGTGACGCGGTCATCAAAAGTAATACCGTCAGGTGCCAGTTCGCCTTTTGAGTCCGTCACGGTTTTGATAATCGGCTCCTCAGCCAGTTCGACCGTGAACCTGCGAGAGCCTGATTCCGGTTGGGTACTGTAAAGCGCCTTGACCTTGAGGGTGTGGGTGGCAATGGTCAGCCCGCTGAGGTCTCTGTCCCAGGTGCCATCGGCTTTCACCGTCGTGACCGGAGCCACGGCGGTGGCACCGTTGTACAACTGCACTTGCTGGTTCGGGCTGGCCGTTCCGATAAGGCTGACGAGGGTGTCGAAGGTCTGGCCTCCGTCCGCCACTTCGCCTTTTGAATCTTTTACCGAGCTGATCGCCGGCGTCACAGTCACCGCCACCTCGAAGGTGCGTATGGCTGATTCCGGTTCGTGACCATACAGCGCCCTGACCTTGATCGGGTAGATGGCGAAGGCCAGCCCCGTCAGGACTCGGCTCCAAATGCCGTCATCACCCACGGGGGTGGCCGGCGCGATGGCAGTGCTGCCATTGAATATTTGCACCTGCTGCTTTGGATAGGCCCTGCCGGTGAGGGTCACACTGGTTTCGAACGTCACGCCGTCGGGGGCAATTTCACCTTTGGAATCTTTTACGGATTCGATAATGGGCGGCTCGGCTCGCTCCACGCTGAAGCTGTGCACCGCCGATTCCGGTTCGCGACCATAGAGCCCCCGAACCTTGATGGCGTGAGTGGCGATGGCCAGGCCGGTGAGTTCCTGCGTCCAGTTGCCGTCGGTGTCTACCGGAGTGGCCGGTGGCACGGCTGTACCTTCGTCGTAAATCTGCACCTGGCGGTCCGGGTTGGCTCGGCCAGTGAAAGTGACGCGGGTGTCGAAGGTGATGCCGCCGGAGGCCACCGGTCCTTTCGAGTCGGTGACCGAATCAATGATCGGCGGCATCGCAAAGTTCGCGGTGAAGGTCCGGGGGTCGCTGCTGACGGGCACGGCGTCATACAGCGCGGTGGCGGTGATGCTATACAGGCGCTCCGTCAGGTTGACAATCCGCCGCTCCCATTGCCAGTCGGCACTGACATCAGCGATGCCCATTGACAGCGAACCGGCGTCGAAGAGTTCGATGCGTTCACCCCGGGTGCCGGTGCCTTTGAGAGTCAGCTCAGCATCGAAGGTGGTGCCGCCTTCCGCGACCTCCCCGCGAGAGTCGGCGACACGGGTGATTTCCGGCGTCAGGTAGTCATAGCGGGTGCGCACGCGCAGCGGTAAACGAGGGAATTCGATCGCGTCGGATTCCGCCAGGCTACGATCGAAGGCGACTTTACACACGACGACGGCGGGTGAGTCGTGGGCCAGTTTCAGCAGCTCACTGCGCAGCAAGGTTTCGCGCAGGCCATTCGCAGCCTGGGCCGCAGAGATCTCTTCACCCTTGAGCAACTCGATAACGTATGAACCGCCGGACAGAGCATCCCCTACCAATGAGAGCCAGGCCTTCTGCCGGGCCGCAGCGAAGGGCCAGGTGCCGACGGTCACGGTGGCATTGCCCGGGGTTTCCATCAGGTCGAGCACGCCGGCGACCGCTTCCGGCACCTGCGGGCGAGGCAATTCGGTGTCCGGATCCTGGAACGACAAGACGTTCACGCTCCTCGGTTCGGAGGGCGTCCGAATGCCGTAGCGCAACACATCGTAATCGACCAGCACCGTACGCCCGATATTGGCGCCGACCACCGTGGCGGGCAGGTGAAACTGGACGCTGCCGCTGTCATGCCCCGGCAGTTCCAGGTCAACGGAGCTGCCGGCACCGGGCGTGCCGACCCAACGCAAGGCCACGACGTCCAGCGCCGGATTCATGCTCTCGTAGCCGGCCTCGATATCAACGCCACCCAGCGCGGCCATCGGGTTCAGATCGCCGTCCGGGGCCTGCAACACATCGGGTGGCGGCAGTTCACCCACCAATTCGCCGATCAGCAGATCCAGCATTAACGAATAGCTGTAGCGTTTGGTGGCGGCGCGCCACAGGACATAGCGCACTTTGACGCGCCGGCCGATGTTGGTGATCACATAGTCGGCGCGCACCCGGAAAGGTATGCGTTTGCCCGCCGTAAGCGTGGTAATCGGCACTGAGTCCTGCCAACTGCCCCCCGGGCCCGCGCCGAGCCAGTCACACGTGAGGATGTCGCCGGCCGCCGTGCCGAGGTAATCGACCCGGACGGTCACGAAATCACCCACCTGGGTCGGGTCGAGGATGTCGGGCGGATCGGCCTCCACGACGACGGGCACGGGCAATTCGCCACGCATTTGCCCCACTCGCACCAGCAGGTGTTCGGACCTGCTCACTCCATGGCTCGACATCTCATCGTTCGACACCCGATAAGACAGGTCAAGGCTGCCGTCGGCGAGCACGCTGATGTGCTCGCTGCCCACATAAAACTCAATGCTTCCAACGGCTGCTTCATTGGCGCTGACCGTGTGCTGGTCCTCATGCACATACGGTTGCCCATTGGATTTTCGCCCGAGCCAGATCAGGTTGATGAAGTCACCGTTGGTCATGCCAGGGTAGGCGACATCCACGGTCGCGATGCGTGTGCTGGGTTCCAGCGTGTCACCCAGCACTTCGCGGATGACCGGTTGGGGCAGCAACCAGATATCGCCAATAACGTCGGCGTAGGCGCGGTGCGAGCGAATCGGCGGGCTGCCATCCGCTTTGTTCAGGGCGTAAAAGACCGACGCCGAACCCATGGCGGCGGCTCGGACGATGTCGTAAGGCACGTACAGTTCGAGAATGCTATCGGTCTCGTCCACCGTTTTAGACCCGGTGTGATACAGCGGCCGACCTTCGCGAGGTACGCTCGTCCAAGTCAGCATCACCGTGTCGCCCAAGTCAAAATCCGCTGGCCGTGCGCGCACGTAGACCGTGACGTCTTCCTTATCAAGCAGCTCAAGATCAATGATGCCGTCGTCGGCGTTTTTGATGATGGGCGCTTCCAGCTTGGTTTCACCCGCCTCGACCAGCACGGACGCGGTTTTCGACATTTCCATCGCGAAGTTGTTGACCTGGTCGTAGACGTCGTAGCGCACGGTCAGTGCAACGCTATCGCCGGCGGCAAGAATCGTCGCCTGGTCGGCGGTGATGACGATGGGTTCGCGGCCCTCGGCCTGCGCCTGGTTGACCCTGTGGGGCGCTATCCACACGGTGCCCCACTGCACGGCAACCGAGTCGCGCAGGGCGATGCCGCGATAGGCCTCGACGGTCAGGGGCACTCCGTTCTTCGCCCGCTCGGCACTGACGCCGTCGCGGATGACGTCCTCGGGTAACAGCACCGGTTTCAGATGGGAATGACCCGGCAGGTGCGGGTCAGTATCAACACCGGCCGGCCGATCCAGTTTGACCAGCAGCCGCAGCTCGCTCGAGGGCGGCTCCGGCGCGCTCGCGCCGTTGCGGGTCAATTGGTAGTACACCGGTTCGACCCAGCCAAGGGTCTCAAGGACCGGGGCAATTGGCAGGTAAAAAAACAGCGGTTTATCGACCTCGTCCGGCTGCACTTCCAGGTCGAAAACTTTTTTCCCGCCCCAGTAAACGTCGTGCTTGTCACCGGCCTGCATCGGGTTGTAAGCCGGGATGGCACATAACAGTCCTGCCGGTGAATCCTCGACCGCATTGATGTTGATCCCGCCATCGCCGTCGACCACTGGCACGCTCAGGTTGGCAATCTGCAACGGACGCATGGCCAGGGGCGAGGTCTCGGTTTCAATACGCGGAAACAGGTACACGGAGAAGGCTGTCATGTTGCGCACTCCTGGCCAATGCTCAAAGAAAACGGATCGTTTTATTGGGCGGTAAATAGACGCCGAGGACTACTGTCAGATCTGACAGTGCGGACGAGCGGTTGGTGATGTTCATCACGCGGCGTACCGCGGCTCGCTGCCCTGATCGGACAGCGAGCCGCAGCAGGCTGGTTCAGTGTTCCATCAGCCAACGGCTGGCTTGCAACGCCAGGCCTCGTGTGGCGGGTGTGGCGTGATACGACACCTTGCCCGCCAGTCGGTCTTGCACCGCACTGCTGTCGCCACCACCGCCGTCGTGGCCCCAGGTCACGACGCGACCGTCGACGGTCAGCGCGGTGAACCCGTGGGTGTTGGCGTAAAGCGCGCGGACGTCGCTCAACTGGTCGATCACCTTGGCGGTACTGCCGCCTACCGCTTCGTTGCCCCAGGCGACGACCGTGCCGTTCTTGCGCAGCGCCGCGAAAGCCTGGGATGAACCGACGACCTGGACGATGTCGTCGAGGGTGGCAATGTCCGCAGGCACGTTGCCGCCTTCAGCGGGAGTGCCCCAAGCCACGACATGGCCGTTACCCCGGCGGGCGGCGAAGGCGCGCCAGGTGCTGCTGACTTCGACGATATCGGTCAAGGTGCCGATCAGTGGGTCGACGGTGCCGCCGCAGGCGGGAGTGCCCCACGCCACGACTTGCTCGGTTGCGCGCCGGGCGACAAAGGCCTGGGTGTTGGCGCAGCTCAGCTCGATGATGTCGGTCATGGCGGCGATATCGTCCGGTACCTTCGCGCCATAGTTTTCGTGGCCCCAACCGACAATCCTGCCGTTGGCTCGGTAGGCGGCGAATGCGCCGCTGCTGCCCAGCACTTCGCGGATGTCCGTCAGCCCCCCAATGTCGTCAGGCACTTTGGCGCCATGGGTTTCCAGTCCCCAGGCCACCACCTGACCGACGTCTCGGATCGCGGCAAACGCCGAGCCGGCTGCGACGATCTGTTGAATGTCTCTGAGCCCACCAATACCTTCCGGGACCTTGCCTCCATTGGCTTCTGTGCCCCAGGCAGAAACACTGGCGTTTTTTTTCAGCGCGGCGAAGGCCGTGCTGTTGCCGACCACCTGTGCGTAGTCGAGCGTCGCCGGCGTCGGCGTGGTGCCTCCCGTGGTCGGGGTGCCCCAGGCAACGACCGCCCCGTTGGCACGTCGGGCGGCGTAGGCACTGCCGGTGCAGCTGACTTCGACGACGTCGTCCAGAGTGATGATCGTGGAGGGAATAGTGGCGCCGTGCGCGGCGTTTCCCCAACCCGTCACATCGCCCACGTCACGATGCGCGACGAAGGCGGCAGTCCCGGTTATCGTGGTGTCATTGCCGTTGCCAATGATATTGGCCGGGTTGAGCGTGACCAGATCGTCTGCCGTGCGGACCCGCAACGGTAGATGCGGCGCGGTGTCGCGCCAGGTGGCAGCGGTCTGCCAGGTGTCGTCCCCTTCGTATTGCCATTCGGCCTGCAAGGCCTGGCCGGTGGCGGCATTGAAAGCGCTCAGCATTCGCGAGGCGCCGGAAGCGCGGGAGGTGCTGCGATTGAAGCGCGCGCCCATGATCTTCAGTTGACCCGAACCAATCACCTTGCGCACATCGTAGACCGCCGGCAATGACGGACCGTCAGTGGCCCCGGTTTTGCGCTTGATGGTGTATGTCAGCGACACGGTTCCGCCGTCATTGGCGTTGACCACGGCGTAGGGGATTTTGATGACATCCAATTCTTTGTCTTGCTGACTTGCCAGTACGGTATGCGGGTAGGACTGAGTGGTCTTGCCATCCCATTGCACGATCACTTCATCATCGGTTTTCAGCTCGGCCGATGCCCCGATCACCACCGTGGCACCATTGGGATAGACGCCGTCGGGATTCAGTTGGTCGCCCTTGGCTTCCCGGATCCACGGCACGGGCAATCGCACGTTTTGCTGCTCGACGCGCAGGGTGTAATCCTCGCCAAGCGCCTCGCCGCCCTCGGACAATTCCACCCGGTAACTGAGGGTGATGGTTTTGTTGCGACTGTTCAGCACGGTGGAAAAGGGCACCGTGAACTCGACGGGTTTGCCCTTATCGCTGCTTGTCACGGCCTTATCCTGCTCGTGCGTGACTAACTCGTCGGTAGACTGCCACTTCATATAGAAATGGTCGCCGACGTTTTCTTCCCGGTTGGCGGAAATCTGCACGGTGGCGCCGCTGGGCGCGTTGGCCGGATCGAGTACACCGTCGGGCGCCTGCAGTACTTTGGCCGGCGGTAGCAAGGCGCCCTCCGCTGTGCCGATGATCATGGTCAGCGGGTTCGAGTAGCTGGTCTTGCCTGTTTCTGCGCGCAGGATCTCGTAGCGCACGGTGACCTGCTTGCCGCGATTGGGCTCGATGTGCTCAGCGACGAATGCTGTGGTGAGCGTAAAGGGCACATCTCTGTCCGCGATCAGGGCATTGAGCGTGACAGAGTCCGTTTTGAGTCCGCTCACCTCACCTGACCAAAAGTAAGTGACCTTGTCTCTGGCTTTGGTCGGCACGGTGATGGGTCTGGGCGCAGTCAGTTTACTGGCGCCGTTGGGCAGATCGTCCGGCTCCAGTGCGCCGTCTTGCTCTCCCAGGACGATCGGTTTGACCAGCTCGTACTGAGGCTCACCGACGTTCAGCAGTGGCGCATGCCGGGAACTGCGCGTAATGATTTCACCGTCGTCGTCAACGCTCAGCAAGTTATAAGACAGGTCCAATGAGCCGCCTTCCAGCGTTTTCAAGTGCCAGCCATCGACCGTGATGAAGAGGTCTTCCTTGGCCGCTTCATCATCATTGCTCACAACGTACGGCTCCAGCGCTGGATCATGGGTGCTGCCGTCAGGTCGCGAACCCAGCCATTTGAGTTCGATCACCATGCCCGCTTTCATCACCGGGTCAAACGGAATGCGAATTCTCGTGCTAGGCAGGTCGGGGTCAATGGCGCCGTCCAGTGCGTCCTCTGCAAGGGGCGCGTCCAGGCGTTTGGCTTCGCCGACGATGTTGACGAAGCGGGTTTTGGAACGGTTTACGACGCTGCCGTTGCGTTCCACCTCATAGGAAATACTGGCTTGGGATTTGGCCAGGGCGCGCACATCCTGGTTGAGCAGATATCCATCGAGAACCAGTGGGGGCTCCTTTGTGATCACCTCACGAACGCGGGATTCGAACGTGCTTCCAGTTTGCGTGACACCCCTGAGGGTAATGATGATGGTGTCGTTCAGCGCAAAATCCACATCGCCACCATGGTTCACCGCCCAGACCTGGATATGCACGTCGTCATCACCCAGGGCATCCAGGTCGAGAACATTGCCATTGGCTTGATCGACGACCGGCGCTTCAAGCCGCGTGTTGCCGGTGTCCACTTCGATACGGGTTTCTTTGCACCAGTCTTCGGATTCGTTGTGCACCAGGTCCCGAATCATGAACGTCACTGCCAGGCCCTCAACGCCCGTGTCTCCCGCGTCACTGATGGTTTTTGCATCGACTGTGATGAGGATCGGGTTGTCGATCGGATTGCTTATTTGTTGCGCCGTCACCGGGTCGGAATAAACGAGCCATCCGCCCCAGCTCAGCTTGCAGACATCCCCCACGGCAATGTTGGGGTAAGGTTGGGACGAGCCGCTGTCGGGCTTGGCGGTGATTTTGATGTCAACGCCTTTTTCGGCGGCCTCTTTGTCCACGCCACCGTTGACGATTTCGGGGGCGATGAACATATGGAGCTCGGAATGCTGGCCTTCCACGGGATCCAGGTCCTGTCCGCCGGGCAACTCGAGCTTGACATAGAGCTTGATGGGGGGCGTCAGTGTCTCGGGGCCCTGGTTGCGCCGAGTCACCCGGTAGGTGAGGGAGTGCTCACCGGTTGTGAAGTGCCGTGGTGCGACCCATAGGGTGACGCGTTGGTCCACTTCTGTTTCTTCGCTGATGGAGTGTTGATCGACCACGTTACCGTTGAATAGCAGCTCGACCTTGTCGAACAAATCCATGGAACCCCAGGGCAGAATGTGTACCTTCAGGCCTTTTTCCGGAAAGTTGTCCAGGGCCGCTGCCTTGTTGATTCGCCATGCGCCGGAAGGCAAGTCGGGCTCTGTGCGGCCGGGAATTTCAGGTTCCAGCAACGCCAGCGGTGCGGGCTCTTTCTTTGTTTGAACGGTCATGAACGGCACTCCAGTCGAGGAATCGGTGACGGAGTGATTTAAAGTCGCGGGGAGTCGCCGTCGCTACTGTCAGATCTGACAGTAGCGACCAGTGGTTGAGCCGTCGGGTACGATGTCGGGTGTTCAGCAGACTGCTGCTCGACCGCTGCAATTTGTCCGCGGGCGGCAGTTGGCATTCGTCAACTTCCAGAGCAGCAGGGTGCCTGTTTCAGTCGGGAGTCGAGGGATGATCAGGGCTTGCGCAACGTTTTCTGCCTGAGAATGTAGACCGTCACCAGCACCGCGCTGGTCAGCATAAAGGCTCGCGCCCACGGCATCGGCACCAGGTAGCAGGAGAACAGGATGCTCGCCCACATCAGGCCGATGGCGTAGACCTTGCCCTTGAGCGGAATGCCGTTGCCTTCGAGGTAGTCGCGGATCCACGGCCCCAGGCGCGGGTGCTGCACGAGCCATTGGTAGAAACGCGGCGAGCTGCGGGCGAAGCAGGCGGCGGCCAGCAGCAGGAAGGGCGTGGTCGGCAGCACCGGCAGGAAAATCCCGATGACCCCCAGCGCCACGCTCAACCAGCCAACGGCCAGCAGCGCGTAGCGCAAGGTCGGGGAGCGGTTGACCTTGGGCTCAACCACGGCGGACTTAGTGGTGACGTGGCTTGAGGATCGCCGGTTTTTCGTCTGGCGCATTGCACAGCAGGTACAACGCGGTCAGCGCTTCGGGGATCTGCACGATCATGTCGTCCATCAGATTGGCATCGGCGGCGATGTCGGAGAACTCCGGTTGCTCGTCGAACAGGCCGGAACCGACCATGATCGGCAGAAGCATTTCGCTGACTTCGTCTTCGGCGGTTTCGAACCAGGCCGCTTCGCGCAGGAACACACCTTCCATAAAACCGATGCACCAGCCGCGCAGGTCGGAATCATCCGGCTCTTCGCCGAGGTCGAGGTCGCACGGCAGCTCGAATTCTTCATCGGCGGCCAGTTGGCGGGCGATGTGGGCCTTGAGCAGGATCAGCGTTGCTTCGATCGATTCGCGCTGGGCGTCGTCGGCGTAATGCGGCTCTTCGGCAAACAGCGCGTCGATCCACTCACGGTCGGGAACGCTTTCCGAGCAGATCGACAACGCAGTCAGGTAGCCGTGGGCGGCCACGTAGTCCAGCGCCTCGTCATGCAGTTCATCAGCGTCGAGGAAAACTTGCAGGCGGGTTAATTGCTCAGCGAAGGACATTAAAGGGCTACCTTGGGGGAATAAACAATGCGGGAATTCTAGGCCTTCTTGAGCGCTCAGGCCAGCCGCGAGGCAGATTTGCCCTTCAAGCGCCGCTTTATCGAACTTGGTTGCAGGAGCCTTAAGTCTTATCAGCGGCACCCTTTGCAGCAGAGCGCTCGGGTATACTCCCGCGTTTTGCGATGCCCTGGGGGCGCCGCGGCAGTCGTAATGCTCACTTACGATTTGCCCGTGCAGCCTCGGCGCTGGTGTACCAGCCTTGCAGGGATGTTTCGGTGATTTTGGAGTTTTTATGCTCGAACAGGCTCAACGCGTCCTCAAGGACATCTTCGGCTACGACAGTTTTCGTGGCCGCCAGGGTGCAATCATTGAGCGCGTGGCCAATGGCGGTGACGCCCTGGTACTGATGCCGACCGGCGGCGGCAAGTCGCTGTGTTTCCAGGTTCCGGCGCTGTTGCGTGAAGGCCTGGCGGTGGTGGTATCGCCGCTGATCGCGCTGATGGACGACCAGGTCGCCACCCTGGAAGAGCTGGGTGTCGCCGCCGCCGCATTGAACTCGACCCTGAGCGCCGAGCAGCAACGTGACCTGGCGGCGCGGATCAAGCGTGGCGAAGTGAAAATGCTCTACCTGGCGCCTGAACGCCTGGTGCAGCCACGGATGCTGGCGTTTCTGCAAAGCCTGGAAATTGCCCTGTTTGCCATCGACGAAGCCCACTGCGTGTCGCAATGGGGCCACGATTTCCGCCGCGAATACCTGCAACTGGGGCAGTTGGCCGAGCTGTTCCCCAATGTCCCGCGCATTGCCCTGACCGCCACCGCCGACAGGCGCACCCGCGAAGAAATCGTCGAGCGCCTGCAACTGAACAACGCCGAGCGCTTCCTGTCGAGCTTCGACCGGCCGAATATTTTTTACCGCATCGTGCCCAAGGAACAACCGCGCAAGCAGTTGCTGGCGTTCCTCACCGAGCGGCGCAGCGACGCCGGCATCGTCTATTGTCTGTCGCGCAAGAAGGTCGATGAAGTGGCGGTGTTCCTCAGCGAACAGGGCTTCCCGGCGCTGCCGTACCACGCCGGCCTGCCCAATGAAACCCGCGCCCATAACCAGAAGCGCTTCCTCAACGAGGAAGGCCTGATCATGGTCGCCACCGTGGCGTTCGGTATGGGCATCGACAAGCCCAACGTGCGCTTCGTCGCGCACCTCGATTTGCCGAAATCCCTGGAAGCCTATTACCAGGAAACCGGTCGCGGCGGTCGTGATGGCCTGCCGGCGGACGCCTGGATGGCCTACGGCCTGCAAGACGTGGTGATGCTCAAGCAAATGCTGCAAAGCTCCGAAGGCGACGAGCGTCACAAACGCCTGGAACAGCACAAACTCGACGCCATGCTCGCGCTGTGCGAAGAAACCCGCTGCCGCCGCCAGACCCTGCTGGCGTACTTCGACGAAGACATGCCGCAACCCTGCGGCCACTGCGACAACTGCGTCGATGGCGTGCAGACCTGGGACGCTACCGAACCGGCACGGCAAGCACTGTCGGCCATTTATCGCACCGGCCAGCGCTACGGCGTCGGCCATCTGGTGGAAGTGTTGCTGGGCAAGGACACGGAAAAGGTCCGCTCGGCCGGGCATCAGCACCTGGCGGTATTCGGCATCGGCAAGGACCGCGCCGAAGGCGAATGGCGCTCGCTGTTCCGTCAACTGGTGGCCCGTGGCCTGGCCGACATTGACCTCGAAGGCTACGGCGGCCTGCGCCTGAGCGACAGCTGCCGGCCGCTGCTCAAGGGTGAAGTGAGCCTGGAACTGCGCCGCGACCTCAAGCCGCAAACCACCGCCAAAAGCAGTAAAAGCCAGGCGAGCCAACTGGTGCGTGGCGAAGAGCGCGAACAGTGGGAAGCACTGCGCGCCTTGCGCCGCAAACTCGCTGAAGAACACGGCGTGCCGCCTTATGTCATCTTCCCCGATTCGACCCTGCTGGAAATGCTCCGCAGCCAGCCCGGCACCCTGGCCGACATGGCGCGGGTCAGCGGCGTGGGCGCGCGCAAGCTCGAGCGCTATGGCGAGGCCTTCCTCGAAGTGCTCGGCGGCCAGGCCGAGGCGCCGAAAGTGGTGGCCGACCTGCGCCACGAACTGATCACCCTGGCCCGCGCCGGCATGACGCCGATGCAGATCGCCGGCCAGTTGCAGTGCTCGGAAAAGAACGTCTACAGCATGCTCGCCGAGGCGATTGGCAAGCAGCAATTGTCTCTGGAGCAGGCGCTGGACTTGCCGGAAGACTTGATGGGCGAAGTGCAGGACGCGTTTCTCGATGGCGAAGGCGAGCTACCGCCGGTCGCGGAAATCGCCGCGTTGTTCGCTGGTCGCGTGCCGGAGGGCGTGTTGTATTGCGTCAGGGCGGCGCTGCAATCGGAATTCGAAATGTGAAGACCTGTTTCACAGATGTAACGATTCAGTACAGAGCAAGCCTTGCCTCCAGCCATAAGCCATGCTTAGCTGACTAATAATTAGTTTCACTCTATTTCAGTCTAATCATGAGTTTTTTATGCCGTTAACCGATCAACACCGTTTTGGCATGCAACTGGCGCAGATGTCCCGCGGCTGGCGCGCCGAACTGGATCGCCGGCTGGCCGGTCTGGGGTTGTCCCAGGCGCGCTGGCTGGTGCTGCTGCACCTGGCCCGTTTTGAAGAAGCCCCGACCCAGCGTGAGTTGGCGCAGAGCGTTGGCGTCGAAGGGCCGACCCTCGCCCGGTTGCTTGACAGCCTCGAAGGCCAGGGGCTCGTGCAGCGCCAGGCCGTGGTGGAAGATCGCCGCGCGAAGAAGATCATGTTGTGTCCGCCGGCGCTGCCGTTGATCGAACAAATCGAAACCATTGCCACGCAACTGCGCAAAGAATTGTTCGTCGGCGTCGACGAAGAGGATTTGCGGGTGTGCATGCGTGTTCACGGTCACATTCTGGGCAATCTGGAAAAATCTTGAGGCATAACCTCTTCCCAGACTTTTGAGATACCACGCCGGGCCGTCTATAAGAACTAGTAGGCAATATCGTGTTCGTACCGGATGTACGACACCTACTGGTGGTTGAGGTCAGTTAAAGGGATGCTCATGCTCGAGAGTTTACGGGTTGCTTTACGCCGTTGTGCCGCGCCGCTGTTGGCCGGTGGCGCGATGTTTTACTGCACAGGGGCGACCGCGCTGGGCCTGGGGGATCTCACGCTGCACTCGGCGCTGAACCAGCCGTTGCGCGCGGAGATCGCCCTGGTGGATGCCGCCGGTCTGAGCGAGGCGGATTTATCGGTGAGCCTGGCGACGGCCGATGAGTTCGGCCGTGCCGGTGTCGACCGAGTGTTTTTCCTTAACGACCTGCGCTTCACCCCGATCGTCAAAGGCAATCGCAGCCTGATCCGCGTCACCTCCAACAAACCGGTCAAAGAGCCCTACCTGAATTTTCTATTGGCGCTGAATCAGCCCAATGGCCGGGTGTTACGCGAGTTCACGGTGCTGATCGATCCACCAGGGGCGCCGGGCATTGTGCCCCTTGCCGATGAACCGCCGGCTACCGCCCAGTCTTCGGAATTCCCCAGCGTGACGCCCCCGGCACCGGCCAAACCGGCGAAAGCGCCAGCCAAAACCGTGCCCAGCCCAGCGGCGACGCCGCCGGCCAATGAGTTGGCCGCCGAACAACTGGCCGCCAGCGTGTTGCAAAACCAGCAGTTGCAGACGTCCGTCGATGAACTGAAAAAGCAGCTGCAGGATCGCGATGAGCAAATCGCCGCGCAGCAAAAAGCCCTGACGGAACTGCAAACCCGTTTGGCCGAAATCCAGCAGGCACCGCCCGCGCCGTCAGTGGTCCCGACCCCGGCCCCCGAAGCTGCCCCGGCGCCGGTAGCGCCTGTCGAGCCAGAAAGCGATTCTGGCAACGGCATGCTCCTGGCCGGGCTGCTCGCCGTGGCTTTGCTGGTGTTGCTGGGGCTAGTGATTCGCCGTCGGCGCCAAGCCTCTGCGCCGCCAATCGCGGACCCGATACCGGAGCCATCGGCTTCCCGTGAATCGGCTCTGCATGAATCCCCACGGCACGAATCGATGCTGCAACACACCACGCCGCTGCACGCCGCGCACCACTTGACCCTACACCACGACTCAACCCCCGGTGCCGACGTGCTGGAGGCGGTGGGGATTTATCTGGCTTACGGTCGGCTGTCGGAGGCGGCGGTCCTGCTGCGCGAAGGTTTGCACAAAGAGCCCGAGCGCATCGACTTGGCGTTGCAACTGCTAGAGGTGTTGGGCCGCCAGGGCGACGTCGACGGCTACAACGCCCATGAACAAAGTCTGGTGCAGGCGGGCGTTGATGCCGAAGTGCTGGCGGAGATCCGTGCGCGTTACCCAAGGCTGGCGCCGCTGCCCGCCGCTATCTCGGCGGCCGTTCCGACCGCTGCACCCATTACGCCGGTCATCGCCGCTGCGGCACCGATTGCGGCAGCGGCGGTGGTACCGCCCGCCGTGGTCTCGAGCCAGGACGACTTCCAGCTCAACCTGGATGACCTGTCAATGGATGCCAATTGGGACTTGATCAGCCCGTTCGACCACGCGCCCGCCGCTGCGCCCAAGGTCGAGCCCGCGCCGGCGTTTACCAGCAACTTGCATGTGCTGCCCGACGTCTTCGAGTTTTCCAAGGAGCCGCCCGAGGCTGAACTGGAAGAGCTGGAGTGGGTGGCCGATCCGGAGGCGCAAGCCCTCGACGACGGCTTCCTCGATGAATTCGCTGATGACCGGCAAACCCTGGAACTCGAACCGCTGTCCCTCGACACCGGAGATGATGATTTCAGCGATCTCGCTGCGGCGCCGGTCGGCAAACTCGAACAGGCGCAGACCTGCATCGACGACGGTGACATCGACAGCGCCATTGCTCTGTTGAATGAGTTGCTCAGGGAAGGTGACGATCAACTGAAGCAGACCGCGCGCAGCTTGCTGGCGGGCATTCGATAAGCTCGGAGCCGGCGCTGAAGGCGGCTATGATGCCCGGGCCTTTTTGCTCAGGAGTTGCTCGCCGTGTCTGCCCCTAAACCTGAAATTGTCATTACTTACTGCACGCAATGCCAATGGTTGCTGCGCGCCGCGTGGCTGGCGCAAGAACTGCTCAGCACCTTCGCCGAGGACCTGGGCAAAGTCTCACTGGTGCCCGCCACGGGTGGCCACTTCAGCATTACCTGCGACGGCGTGCAGATCTGGGAGCGCAAGGCCGATGGCGGCTTTCCCGAGGCCAAGGTGCTCAAGCAACGGGTTCGCGACCAGATCGACCCGCAGCGTGACCTCGGTCACAACGATCGGACTCAGTGAGACGCCGCCTCGGCGGCCACGGTTTTTTTATTTGAGCCGCCGGACAGTCGACTGGAAATCACGATCGCGAGGATGATCAGCGCGCCACCGAGCAACATGCGCACGGTGGGGTTTTCATCGAACAGCAGCCACGCCACGGTGATGCCGTAAACCGGTTCGAGGGCGAAGACCACGGCGGCGGTGCGGGCCTTGATCACCGCGAGGCTGGCAACGAACAGGCTGTGGGCGACCCCGGTGCAGAACACCCCGAGCAGTGCGATCCACAACCAGTCGATAGCGCGCACTTCGCTCAAACCCGGCGCGGCCACCGGCAACAGACACAGCGCGACTACCACGTTCTGGCACAGCGCCGCTTGCACCGGGGGGATGCGCCCCGAGCTGGCGCGGTTGGTCAGCGATAGCAGGGCGAACAGCAAACCCGACGCCACCGCCCAGAGCAAGCCAACCGTGGCACCGCTGGCCAGGTCGAAATCCGGCGTGACCAGTACCAGGCCAATACTCACCAGCACCACCAGCAGAATTTCATTGGCGCGAATGCGCTCGCGGAAAATCAGCCCTTCGAGCATCACCGTGAACGCGGGGAAACTGGCGAAGCCCAAGGTGGCGATGGCCACCCCGGCGACCTTCACCGCAATAAAAAAACTTACCCAGTGCCCGGCCAGCAGCACGCCGCTGAGTAGCAAACGGCGCCAGTCCACCGCATGCAGTTTTTGCCAACCGCTGGCGCTGGCAAACCGCATGAAAAAAGCCAGGGCCAACACCGCGAACCCGGCGCGACCAAACACGATGATGGCCGGGGAGGCCGCGGCCAGTTTGCCGAACACGCCGGTCAAACCGAACATCAGTGCGCCAATGTGCAAGGCGCCAAGGGCGGTACGGGGAGTCATTGCAATCCTTGTTCGACAGATTCAGGCCGGCGGGCAGGCCGCCAGTCTACACCGGGCTGCGGCGCTTTCGTCAGGCCGCCGGCTGTCACACGACTGACCTGCGATTGTCATGGGCCATTAACCGGCCGGGCGCAAGCTGGCGAAAACATCGCAGAGGGTTGTCCATGACCAGCGCCGAGCTCGCCAGACCCAGCCGCAAACAACGTGTGCGAACCCTGTGGATTTCCGATGTGCATCTGGGCACCCGGGATTGTCAGGCCGAGCACTTGTCGCAATTCCTCAAGGGCTACCACGCCGACAAGATTTACCTGGTGGGCGACATCATCGATGGCTGGAAGCTGCGCGGCGGCATGTACTGGCCGCAGGCGCACACCAACGTGATCCGGCGCCTGCTGACCATGGCCAAGCGCGGCACCGAAGTGATCTACGTCACCGGCAACCACGATGAATTCTTGCGCCGCTACTCCAAGCTGATCCTCGGCAATATCCAACTGGTCGACGAAGCCGTGCACGTCACCGCCGATGGCCGCCATCTGTTGGTGATCCATGGCGATCAATTCGATGTCATCACCCGCTACCACCGCTGGTTGGCGTTCCTCGGCGATTCCGCCTACGAATTCACTCTGACCCTCAACCGCTGGCTCAATCACTGGCGCGCCCGCTACGGTTATGGCTATTGGTCGCTGTCGGCGTACCTCAAGCACAAGGTCAAAACCGCGGTCAGTTTCATCAGTGATTTCGAAGAGGCCATCGCCCACGAATGCGTCAAACGCGAACTGCACGGGGTGGTCTGTGGGCACATCCATCACGCCGAGATTCGCAAGGTTGGCGAGGTGGATTACCTCAACTGCGGCGATTGGGTGGAATCCTGCACGGCGCTGATTGAGCACTGGGACGGCTCAATCGAGCTGTATCGCCTGGCGGACGCGCAGGCGCGGGAAGCGTTGCTCAAGGCTGAAAAAGTCGCGGAGTTGGCCTGACCCCGCAGACCCACAAAGAACATGACTTTCGGGACTATCAAGCCGGCGCATGCTCCTGCATCGCTGCCTTGTAGATCGAGTTCTTCGGCTGGGCAAACAGCCGTTCCATCATCGGCTCGAAGAAGCTCAGTGGCAGGGTGTCGTAGTTCGGGTCGAAAGCCGCGGCGTCGTATTTTGCGCAGAATTCGATGGTCGCCTGGTACTGCGGGTGGGCACTGAATTGCTCGCGCAGGTGGCGGTCCATGCCCAGGTAATGAAAGAAGTAGTAGCCTTGGAAGATCCCGTGTTTCTCGACCATCCACAGGTTGTCCGGGCTGACGAAAGGCTTGAGGATCGCCGCGGCAATGTCCGGGTGATTGTAGGAACCGAGGGTGTCGCCGATGTCGTGCAGCAATGCGCAGACCACGTATTCCTCGTCGCGACCGTCCCGCCAGGCACGGCTGGCGGTTTGCAGCGAGTGGGTCAGGCGATCGACCGGAAAGCCGCCGAAGTCACCCTCCAGCAATTTAAGGTGCGCGGTGATGCGCGACGGTAGCTGTTTGGCGTAGGCGCTGAAGTCTGCGGCGATGATCGCCCAGTCTTCCGGCGTGCCGTCCTGCATATGAGTGAAACGGGCACTGGCATTCATTGGCGATCCTCTTGTTCTACTTCCGGGGATGCCTTGAGTGTAGAGCTTGGATCCATGGGCGCAGTGTCTCGCCAGGCCTGCTTGGTGTCCGGCCAGGCCTGGGCGGGGCAGAAGAGGTTTAGAACGGTACCTTGCCGAGAATCATGTCGCGATACATGGCGAAATCACCCAACAAGCTGTACAGCGGATGCTGGAAAGTCGCCGGCCGGTTCTTCTCGAAAAAGAAGTGCCCGACCCAGGCGAAGCTGTAGCCGGCCAGGGGCAGCGCCAGCAGCAACAACCACGCGCCTTTGCCGATGGCCATGGCCAGAATGAAAATCACCAGGCTAGTGCCGATAAAGTGCAGGCGCCGGCAGGTACTGTCGCTGTGTTCGCTGAGGTAATACGGATAGAACTCAGCAAAGGTGTTGAATTGCTTGACGTTTTCCACGGCGACGATCTCTGTGTGAGGTGTTCTGCTGATCAGATGTTCTGCGGGGAGCTTATTTGAGTCTAGAGTGATAACTGGTAACCACCAGTGACAATAGGCGCCACTTTAGTATCCTTCGCAAATCGGCCGTGGACGCGGCTACTCAAGACAGACAACGCCATGAGCGAAAGAACGACTTCTGCAAGCTGGGCGATGGGGATTGTCAAAGCACTGGAAATGGACGGCCTGGATTGCCGGGTACTGTTCAAGCAGCTGGGGCTCGACTACGCGGCGCTGGATGATCCGGACGCGCGTTTCCCACAGGATTCCATGACACGACTCTGGCAGCGTGCGGTCGAGCTGTCGGGCAACCCGGCCATCGGCCTGAACATGGGCAAGGTGGTGCGACCGGCCTCGTTCCATGTCGCCGGGTATGCGCTGATGTCCAGCCAGACCCTGGCCGAAGGCTTCCAGCGTCTGGTGCGTTATCAACGGATCATCGCCGAAAGCGCCGACCTGAGTTTTCGCCTGCTGGCCGAAGGTTATGCGCTGATCCTGACGGTGCACGGCGATCACCTGCCTCCTACCCGGCAAAGCGCCGAAGCCTCACTGGCCTGCGCACTGGCGCTGTGCGGCTGGCTAACCGGGCGCACCTTGCAGCCGCGCAAGGTTTTGATCCAGGGCAACCAGCCGCTGGACCTCACGCCTTATAAGGAAGCCTTTCACGCACCGCTGGAATTTAACGCGCCGTATGACGCGCTGATCTTCGAGCGGGCCGACATGGAAGCGCCGCTGCCCACCGCCAATGAGGCCATGGCGTTGTTGCACGATCGGTTTGCCGGGGAATACCTGGCGCGCTTCTCGGAGAGCCGCGTGACCCACAAGGCGCGGCAGGTGTTATGCCGTTTGCTGCCCCAGGGCGAGCCCAAACGCGATACCGTGGCCCAGACCTTGCACCTGTCCCAGCGCACTTTGCAGCGGCGTTTGCAGGAGGAGGGCACCAGTTTCCAGACCTTGCTCGACGACACTCGCCGCGAACTGGCCGAGCAATACCTCGCGCAACCGAGCATGACCTTGCTGGAAATCGCCTACCTGCTGGGCTTCGCCGACCCGAGCAATTTTTTCCGCGCCTTCCGCCGCTGGTTTGACGCCACACCCGGCGAGTACCGGGTGCGTCTGCTGCAAGCGCCGCAGCGGGTCAGTGACGCCAAAACGCCGGAATACACAGCACGAACACCGTGATGATCTCCAGTCGGCCGAGCAACATGCCGAACGACAGAATCCACTTCGCCGCGTCTGGCAGGCTGGCAAAGTTACCCGCCGGGCCGATGGTCTCGCCCAACCCTGGGCCAACCCCGGACACGGTACTGGCGGCACCGGTCAGGGCGGTCATCCAGTCGACACCCAGCAGTGAGAGCAACAGGGCAATCACACAAATGGTGATGGCGAAGAAGAACGAAAAGGTCAGGATCGAGCGCACGATTTCTTCATCGAGGCGGTGACCGTTGTACTTCTGCTTGATCACCGCGCGCGGGTGAATCAATTGGTTAAGGTTGGCCTTGAGCAAAATGTAGGCGACCTGGAAACGGAAGATCTTGATTCCTCCTGCGGTCGAGCCAGAACAGCCGCCGATAAAGCCCAGATAGAAGAAGAACATCAGCGAGAAATTGCCCCACAGGCTGTAGTCCCCCAGCGCGAAACCGGTGGTGGTGACCACCGAGGTCACGTTCAACGCCACATGGCGCAATGCGTCCAGCCAATGCAACTGGGTGGTCCACCAATACCAGGTGCCGAGCACCAGCCAGGTCACCAACAGCATGCCGAGCAAACCCTGGACTTGCTGATCCTTGATCAGCGCCCGACGGTTACCGCGCAAGGTCGCGACGTACAGGGTGAACGGCAGGCTACCGAGAATCATGATCACCACCGCGACCCAGTGCACCGCCGGTTGCGGCCACTTGGCCAGGGACAGGTCGGAGGTGGAGAAGCCCCCGGTGGAAATCGCCGACATCGCGTGGTTGATCGCGTCGAACAGGCTCATGCCGGCCCACCAGAACGCCAGGCTGCCGAGGATGGTGATGCCGACGTAGGCCGCAACGATCAGGCGCGCCACCATGTGCGAGCGCGGCATGACCTTTTCCGAGCGGTCCGAGGATTCGGTCTGGAACAGCCGCATGCCACCGATGCGCAACAGTGGCAGGATCGCCACCGCCATGCCGATAAAGCCGATGCCCCCGATCCAGTGCAGCAGCGAACGCCACATCAGAATGCCCGGCGACATGTCGTCCAGGTGATTGAGCACCGTGGAGCCAGTGGCGGTGATCCCGGACATGCTTTCGAAGAACGAGTCGGTGTAGCTGATGTGCTGGGTCAGCAAGAACGGCAGCGCGGCGAAAATACACACCACCACCCAACTGCTGACGGTCAGCAGGTACATGTCCCGCGGGCGCAGGTGCACGTGCTCGGGACGGCCGGGGATGACCAGGGCCAGGCCGGCGAGGAAGGTGATCATGCTGGCCCAGAGAAACGACGGCAGGTCGCCGGTGCGTTCGAAGATGATCAGTGTCGCCATCGGCACGACCATGGCGATCGCCAGGGTGATCAGGAAGATGCCGATGATAAAACCAATGATCCGTAAGGTCGGCAACGCCATGAAGTCCGCTCGGGCTGATAGGGAAGGGCGCCATTCTACCTGCGGGGCAGGGCATGTAAACCGGCACCATCGGGACGCTTGCAGCTAGAATAGCCGCACATATTCTTCAAGGAGGTGGCCGATGCAGGCTCTCGACGCTTTGCTCAACCGTGTTTCCGTTCCACGCCTGGTCGATCCGGCACCGACCGCCGAACAGCGCGAGGCCCTGTTTGCCGCGGCGATGCGCGCGCCGGATCACGGGCATTTGCAGCCTTGGCGTTTCTTGACCGTCGAAGGCGCGGCGCGCGAGCAGATGGGCGAGTTGCTGGCCGAAGCGGCAAAACAGCAGAGTGGCGAAGTCACAGAGGCGGCCATCGACAAGGCGCGCAACGGTCCCCTGCGCGCGCCGCTGGTGGTGGTGGTCATCGCGCGCTTGCAAGAGCACGTTAAATACCCGAAGGCCGAACAGTTGCTGGCGGCCGGGTGTGCGGCTCACGGCATCCTGCTGGCTGCTTATGCGCAAGGCATCGGCGCCGTTTGGCGCACCGGAGAGCTGGCGTATTCGGCGCACGTCGCCAAAGGCCTGGGCCTGGCGGAAGGGGAGAAGGTTATTGCCTTCCTCTACCTCGGCACCCCGCAGAAAGAACCGCGAGTGGCGGAGAAAGTCGACCTGAGCGAGTTTGTCAGCGCCTGGAACGCCAAGGCCTGACGATATCGATCAAAGGTGGGAGCGAGCCTGCTCGCGAAGGCGCTGTGTCAGTCAACGTTAATATCCACTGGACTGACGCTTTCGCGAGCGGGCTCGCTCCCACATAAGGTCAGGGTTGAACGACCGCCCCCGGCACCAACGGCAATTCCAGGCTGGCGATAAACCCGCCCTGCGGATGATTGGCCAGGATCAGGCAGCCGCCATGTCGTTCCGCCGCGCGGCGGGCGATAGCCAGACCCAGACCGTGGCCTGGGGCGGTTTGCCCCGGAGCGCGGTAGAACGGCTCGCCTAACTGACTCAAATGCTCTTCTTCAACCCCAGGCCCATGGTCGCGCACGCTTATCACGATGCGCTCGCCCTGGCGCAGCGCGAGCATTTCGATCGGCTGGCCCTCCGGGTTGAAGCGCTGGGCGTTGCGTAGCAGGTTGTCCAGCGCACGTTCGATCATGGTCGGCCAGCCGCGCAGGTTGAGGTTGTGTTCGGCCTGCAGGTGCACGTCCTGTTCCGGCGAACCCAGTTGCGCGTCCTTTTGCAGGGTGATCAGCAGGCTATTGAGGTCGACCTCTTCGGCGCTGGCGTTGTCGGCGTCGACCCGTGCCAACACCAGAATCTCGCTGATCAAGGCTTCCAGTCGGTCGCATTCGCGGGTCAGGCGCGGCCATAGGCGCTCGCGTTCTTCCGGTGATGCACGCTCGGCCAGCGCCAAGGCGATACGCAGCCGGGCCAGCGGCGAGCGCAGTTCGTGGGAGACGTCGCGCAACAGTTGCCGCTGGCTGCCGATCAGACTTTGCAGACGGGCGCCCATACGGTTGAAGTCATTGGCCAACACACCGAATTCATCGCGCCGTGCCGCCAGCCGCGCCAGGCTGTTTTGCTGATAAGTGGTCTGGCCAAGATCATGCACGGCCACGCGCAAGCGACTCAGTGGCCGGGTGATGGACAGGGTCACCAGTAAGCTGAACAGGGTCAGGACTACAAGGGCGATGCCCAACGCACTCAAGGGCCAGAGCAGGCTTTCGCGGTGCCAGGCGTCAAGTTCCGGGTGCGGGATGCGGTAGATCAGCAGATAAGTGTCGCCGGTTTTTTCGCTGGTGTATTCGTCGGTCAGGCGCCGCCAGGGCAGGCGTCGATCATCGTTGTTCTGCCGGGCTTCGAACGCGGCGGCGCGGCGCGGGAAGGTGCCGCGGACCACCGGGTCGCCAGTCTCGTTGAGCACTTGCACGTCGATGTGATACTGGCGCTTGCGCTGTTCGAGGATGTCCTGCGCGGCTTCTTCGCCCTGGGCTTCGTAGGTCTGCGTCCACTGCTCGGCCAGGGTGTTAAGGCCGGGGTGGCGACTGAGTATCCAGGCGTCCTGGTTGAGCATGTGCCCCAACAGGATCGACAGCCCGGCAACCAGGGCAATGGCCAGCCAGAAACTGGCCAGGATGCGCCAGAACAATGAACGCACAGGGAATCCTCAAACAGATACAAATCCATGTGGGAGCGAGCCTGCTCGCGAAGACGGCTTATCAGGCAACAGAGACGTCGTCCGGTAAACCGCTTTCGCGAGCAGGCTCGCTCCCACTTTAAAGCCGAATCCGACGGGGTTAGCCGTCGGACCCAGGGTCACTTCATTATTGCGCTTTCTGTGGCTGTTGCGCTTTCCAGGCCTTGAACTCGGCCCATTCGGCGCGGCGCTCGGCTTGTTTCTTCTGGATCGCGTCAAACTCTTTCTGCTGTTCAGGCTTCAGCACCGCGCGGACATCGGCCTGGGCTTTCTGGTGCTTGGCGGCGATCTCGTCCTTCAAGGCTTTCTGATCGGCCGGCGACAGCTTTTCCAAGTATTTGTCGACCAGTTGCTTACGGTCGTGCATTTGTTCGCCCATGATCTTGCGAATCTGCTCGCGTTGTTCGCGGCTCAGGTCCAGTTGGCTGTAGGGACCTTTGCCGTGCATGCCGCCGTGCATCTGACCACCGTGGCGTGGGCCGTCGAGCGGGCCACCCAATGGGCCTGGACCTTCCGGCACGGCCATGGCAACGGTTGGCAGCGCGGCAGCGAACATCAGAGCGATAAGAGTCTTGCGCATGGTGTATCTCCTTGTCTCGTTCCCGGTACGTTCCGGATGAGTTCAGATTACGGAGATCAAGGTCAGCGGCGGTCAGCGGATCGTAAAGCTTGGGTAAAGACGATTTCGTACCGCGCTGACAAAACTGACAGTCACAGGCTGTAGTAATAGCCGCGACTGCGCAGCGCCACGATGCGCGGTCGGCCGTCGGGGTGCGGGCCGATCTTCTTGCGCAGGTTGCTGACGTGCATGTCCAGGCTGCGGTCGTACAGGGTCAGTTTGCGGCCGAGGGCGATTTGCGCGAGTTCTTGCTTGTCCAGCGGTTCGCCGGGCTGCTTGAGCAAGGCTTCGAGCAAACGGCTTTCGGACACCGTGAGGGTGAATTCCTGCTCGTCGATGCTGACCACGCCGCGCACCGGGCTGAAACACAGATCGCCCAGTTCCATTTGGCTGGACACCGCCGCCGGGTGGCTGCGGCGCAACACGGCGCGCAGGCGGGCGGTCAGTTCGCGGGGGTCGCAGGGTTTGGCGAGGTAGTCGTCGGCGCCGAGTTCCAGGCCGAGGATGCGATCCAGCGGTTCGCCGCGAGCCGAGAGCATCAGCACCGGCAAGTCCGGGTGATCACTGCGCAATTGCTTGAGCAGTTCCAGGCCGCTGCCGTCGGGCAGCATCACGTCCAGCACCACAGCGGCGGGGGAGGTTTCGGCCAGTGCCCGGCGGGCACTGTGGCCATCGTGGCACGCACGCACCTGGAAGCCTTCCTGGCTTAGCCAACTGCTCAAGAGCTCACACAGCTCCTGATCATCATCAATTAGTAACAGCTCGCTCATGTCTCACTCAATTTAGCCATTGTCGACGTTTTCGACTTGCCCCACTGGCGAAGATACCGCAGAGCAAAGCGATTAGCGCTACTCCACCGCCGGTGACGAACCACTGCTGCTGGTCGGTCAGCAGACGCGGGCTGGTGCTGGCCTGGGCTTCCTTGAGTTGCAGCTTGAGCCGCTGGTTCTCTTGGCGCAACCGGCTCAACTGAGCACTTTCCCGTTCGCTGTCGGCGTTTTGCAGTTGCTTGTTCAGTTCTTCCCGTTGCTGCTCGCTGGCTTTCAAGCGTTGCTGCAATTCGTTGATCTGGCTGCCGGCGCTCAGCGACAGCGGCGTCGAACTGCCACCAGGGGCGCTGTCTTCACCGTGGGCGGGGGCCACGACCAACAACGTCAAGCACATCAGACACAGCGGACCCTTGCGCATCATGACTCCAATTTCCAATCGAGTTATTGGGCATGTTGTCGGCAGGCGAACGGAAATAATGAGCGATTGAGAGCACGATGAACCGATAAAGGTTCATCGTGACAGGGCGTTTACGGCAGGACTTGCTTGAACGGCTTGACCGAGACGTTGGCGTAGACGCCGGCGGCGATGTACGGATCGGCGTCGGCCCAGGCCTGGGCGGCGCTCAGGGACTCGAACTCGGCGACGATCAGGCTGCCGGTAAAACCCGCGGCACCCGGATCGTTGCTGTCCACCGCCGGGTTGGGGCCAGCAAGCACGATGCGGCCTTCACCCTTGAGCGCTTGCAGGCGCTCCAGGTGCGCCGGGCGAGCGGCGAGGCGGGCTTCCAGGGAGTTGGCGACGTCTGTGGCAACGATGGCGTAGAGCATGTCAGTCCTCGGTTTTTGGCGTTGTGGTGTCGGCGTCGTGCAGGTGGCGGGACAAGTAGATGCCTTGTGCGACCAGGAACAGCAACGTCATGCCCAGGCTGCCGAAGACTTTGAAGTCGACCCAGTAGCTCTGGAACGTGAACGCGACGAACAGGTTGGCGGCGCCACAGAACAGGAAAAACGCGATCCAGGCGATGTTCAAACGCAGCCAGACCGGCTCCGGCAAGGTCAGCGCGTGGCCCATGATGCGTTTGATCAACAGGCGGTCACCAACGAAATGGCTGCCGATAAAGGCCAGGGCGAACAGCCAGTTGACCACCGGGGCTTTCCACTTGAGGAAGGTTTCGCTGTGGAACGCCAGGGTCAGGCTGCCAAAGACCAGGCAAGCGATCAGGGTCAGCCACTGGCTTTTCTCCAGCTTGCGCTGAGTAATGAACAAAGTGCCGTAGACCACCAGCGAACTGATGATCAGCATCGCGGTGGCGCTGTAAATACCGCCTACAGTCAATTCATGGCCGGCGATGTCGACGGTCCGTGGATCGATTTTGTAGACGATGAAAAACAGCAGGAGCGGGATGAAGTCGATGAATTGTTTCACAGTGGCAGCCAGAAGCAGGATGTGGCGGCATAATAACAAACATATGGGCGCGCGATAGCGCCAGCTGATTTGAGGTTACACATCCCCGTGAACGTTGATTTGCACTGCCATAGCACGGCCTCCGATGGCGCCCTGGCGCCCGCGGTACTGGTTGCGCGTGCGTTCGAGAACGGCGTGCGAGTCCTGGCCCTGACCGATCACGACACCCTCGAAGGCCTGGATGAGGCCCGCGCCGCCGCCACCGCGCTGGGCATGCAACTGGTCAACGGCGTTGAATTGTCTTGCACTTGGGGCGGCGCGACCATTCATGTGTTGGGTTATGGCTTTGATGTCCAGGCCCCGGCGCTGGTCGACGCCATCGCCAAATTGCACGATGGCCGCTGGCTGCGGTCCGAAGAAATAAGCCGCAAACTCGAGCTCAAAGGGATGCCTGGCGCGCTCGACGGCGCCCGGGCGATCCAGCAGGAACTGGGTGACAGCGGCAACGCGCCGGCCCGTCCGCATTTCGCCGACTGGATGGTGCAACAAGGTTTCGTCAAGGATCGCGCCGAAGCGTTCCGCAAATGGCTCGGCGCTGGCAAGCTGGGGGACGTCAAGCAACACTGGCCAACCCTCGAAGACACGGTCGCGACGCTGCGTGCGGCCAATGCCTGGGTCAGCCTGGCGCATCCCTGGCATTACGATTTCACCCGCAGCAAGCGGCGCCGCCTGATTGCCGACTATATTCAAGCAGGTGGCCACGCGATCGAAGTAGTGAATGGCCATCAGCCTGCGGAGCAAGTAGGTAGCCTGGCGATTCTTGCTCGTGAGTTCGGTCTGCTGGTCACGGCTGGCAGTGATTTCCATGGCCCTGGAGGCTGGTCCGAGATTGGCGAGTATCGCCCGCTCCCGGATGATCTGCCGCCGCTTTGGTGTCGATTCAAACATGACGCAGCCGTCATCACCGTCTGAACAGGTAGAGAACGTGAGTCAATTTTTCCAGATTCATCCGGAAAACCCGCAAGCGCGCCTGATCAAACAGGCGGTGGAAATCATCCGCAACGGCGGGGTGGTGATTTATCCCACTGACTCTTCCTACGCCATCGGTTGCCAGATCGGCGACAAGAATGCCGTGGAACGGGTGCGACGATTGCGCGGCCTCGATGACAAGCACAACTTCGCGCTGATTTGCAGCGACCTGTCGCAACTGGGCATTTTCGCCAAGATCGACACCGGCACCTTCCGCATCCTCAAGGCCCATTTGCCGGGGCCGTACACCTTTATACTCAACGCCACCCGCGAAGTGCCGCGCCTGCTGCTGCACGCCAAGAAACGCACCATCGGCCTGCGGGTGCCGAGTCACCCGATCGCCCTGGCCTTGTTGGCGGAACTCGGCGAACCGCTGATGAGCGTGACACTGATCCTGCCGGGCGAGACCGACCCGATGAGCGATCCCTACGAAATGCGCCAGATCCTTGAGCATCAGGTCGACCTGATCATCGACGGCGGCTTCGGCGGCATCAAGGCTTCGACCGTGATCAACCTGGCCGATGGCGAGCCGGAAGTGATCCGTGTCGGCTGCGGCGATCCGGCACCGTTTATGGTCGAGGCCTAGATGTCGGCAGTGGAAACCGTCGACAGCCAGGCCGACGCGCAGCAGGAACTGCCCTTTGCCATGGTCTATGGCCAAGCGGTCTTGGAAATGCCGCTGGATCTGTACATCCCGCCGGATGCCCTGGAGGTATTCCTCGAAGCCTTCGAAGGCCCGCTCGATTTGCTGCTGTACCTGATCCGCAAACAGAACATCAATATCCTCGACATCCCGGTAGCGGAAATCACCCGCCAGTACATGGGTTATGTCGAGTTGATGCAGTCGGTGCGTCTGGAGCTGGCCGCCGAATACCTGGTGATGGCGGCGATGCTCGCCGAGATCAAATCGCGGATGCTGCTGCCCCGCGCTGAAACCATCGAAGACGAAGAAGACGACCCGCGCGCCGAACTCATCCGCCGCTTGCAGGAGTACGAACGCTTCAAGGCCGCCGCCGAGGGCATCGACGGCTTGAGCCGGGTCGGTCGCGACGTGCTGGTACCCAAGCTCGACGCCCCTGAAGCACGGGCGCGCAAGCTATTGCCGGACGTCAGCCTGGAAGAATTGCTGATGTCCATGGCCGAGGTACTGCGCCGTGGCGACATGTTCGAAAGCCACCAGGTCAGCCGCGAAGCCCTGTCGACCCGCGAGCGCATGAGCGATGTGCTCGATCGCCTCAAGGGCGGCGGTTTCGTGCCGTTTATCGAACTGTTTACCGCCGAAGAAGGGCGCCTGGGGGTGGTGGTGACCTTTATGGCGATCCTCGAGCTGGTCAAGGAATCCTTGGTCGAGCTGGTGCAGAATGAGCCGTTCGCGGCGATCCATGTCCGGGCCCGAGCCGAATAACGAGCACATTCAATGAATCTGACTGAACCCCGCGAGCTGGCGCCGCTGCTTGAAGCTTTTCTGTTGGCCTCGGGAAAGCCGCAATCGCTTGAGCGCCTGTTTGAATTGTTCGAGGAAGGCGAGCGCCCCGAGCCGCCGGTTTTCAAAAAAGCCCTGACGCTGCTGGCCAAGTCCTGCGACGGCCGCGCCTATGAATTGAAGGAAGTCGCTTCCGGCTATCGCCTGCAAATTCGCGAGAAATTCGCCCCGTGGGTCGGCCGCTTGTGGGAAGAACGCCCGCAGCGTTATTCCCGGGCGATGCTCGAAACCATGGCGCTGATCGCCTACCGCCAGCCGATCACGCGCGGCGAGATCGAAGACGTTCGCGGCGTGGCGGTCAACAGCCACATCGTCAAGACCTTGCTGGAGCGCGAGTGGATTCGCATCGTCGGCTATCGCGACGTGCCCGGCAAACCGGCGATGTTCGCGACAACCAAGGGTTTTCTCGATCACTTCAACCTGAAAAACCTCGACGACTTGCCGCCGCTGGCCGAACTGCGGGAAATGGAAGCCGAACCGGTGCTCGACTTCGACGACGCGCCGGTGCCCGCCGGATTGCAGGAACTGGCCGACGCCACCGAGCCGGAAGAACCCAAGGACGAAACCAGTTTCCATACGCTGCTGCTGGAACTGGACACCATGGAGGAGGGGATCAAGACCGACTTCGACGACCTGCTGCGCGACGGTGCGGTGAGCGACAGCGAGAAGGACATCGCCCAACCGGTGCTGACGCCTGAGTTTGACGCTGAAGTTAATCCTGAACCCGAAGCGGTGGTGGAAACCGAGGTTGAGGTCGAAGACGATGACGACGTACTGCAACCGGTCCCAACCCCGGAGTTCGATGCGGAATACGAAGAGGAGCCGGAAGAAGACATTCTCGGCGTCGCCGAAGCGCGGGAGAAACTGCTCGCCGCTGTCGCCGCCCTGCAAAAACCTGCGTTGAGCGACGAAGAAGCCGAAGCCCTGGCGTTGGCCGAAGCCATCGAAGCAGAACGCCGCGGTTTCGACGACTGACAGCCTCCCATAAGGTTTTGTGTTGAACGGAGTAACCAATGAGCTCAACCAAAGACCGGTGCATCAGCCTCTGCAAGTTCAACGATGACATCTGCATCGGCTGTGGCCGCAGTAAACGCGAGATCAAGGCCTGGAAAAAACTCGACAAGGCCGACAAGCGCACGGTGCTGGCGGAAGCGGCGCTGCGCTTGATCAAACTCGGTGCCACCGGTCGGCGGAAAAAATAACCTGGCCTCGATCAGCTAGTCTCTGATGCGCGAACGCGTGCATGAGCGTATGATTCGCGACCCTTCGGCGATCCCTTCGCCCAAGCGTTGAGCTTTCAACACCTCAGGCCCCATCCACGGCGGCCTGACCTGACCACACCGGGAGGTGCCCAGATGAGTATCAAAGACCAGAAAGACGACCAGGAAATCGGCCCAGCAGGCGAAAAGCTGCAGAAAGTCCTCGCCCGTATCGGCGTCGGCTCGCGCCGTGACGTGGAAGCCTGGATCAGCCACGGCCGGATCAAGGTCAACGGCAAAGACGCGACCCTCGGCTTGCGCGTCGATCTGCATGACGCCATTACCATCGATGGCAAGGTCATCAAGCGCGAAGAAGCCGCCGAGTCGGTTCGCCGCGTGATCATGTACAACAAGCCCGATGGCGAAATCTGCACCCGTGACGACCCGGAAGGTCGTCCGACCGTGTTCGACAAGATGCCGCGCCCGAAAGAAGGTCGCTGGATCAACATCGGTCGTCTCGACATCAACACCACCGGCCTGCTGATGTTCACCACTGACGGTGAGCTGGCCAACCGCCTGATGCACCCGTCCTACGAAATGGACCGCGAATACGCCGTGCGTGTGCGGGGCGAAGTCGACGACGAGATGATCGAACGCCTGAAGGCAGGCGTCGTCCTTGAGGACGGCCCGGCCAAGTTCACCGACATCAAACAAGCACCCGGTGGCGAAGGTTTCAACCACTGGTACCACTGCGTAGTGATGGAAGGGCGTAACCGTGAAGTGCGTCGTTTGTGGGAATCCCAGGGGCTGGTGGTCAGCCGCCTGAAGCGCGTGCGGTTCGGCCCGGTGTTCCTCAACTCGGACCTGCCGATGGGCCGCTGGCGCGAAATGAGCCAGTACGAAGTCGACATCCTCAGCGCCGAAGTCGGCCTGACCCCGGTGGCGATGCCGCAAATGACCGCCAAGGGCAAGGACAAGCTCGAGCGCATGCAGCGCAAATCCTCGCGTCCGGTCGGCAAGACCGAGCGCGTGCGCACCTTGCGTCCGGCAGCGGGCGCCCCGGCGGCCGGCCCACGGGCCCCGCGTGAGCCGCAGATCGAAGGCGAGCGTCCATCGCGCAAGCCTGTCGCGCCACGGGCTGATGGCGAGCGCGGTCCACGCACGCCACGTCCGGCCAACGGTCGCACCGAGCGTGGCGAAGGCCGTGGCGCACCGGCCGGTCGCGGTACCCCGGTAGCCGACCGTCCGGCCGACACCAAGCGCCCGGCCAAGCCAGCGCCGAAGTCCAAGCGTCCGGGCATCGTCCTGGTCGACAAGGACACTCCGTCGGGCAAGCGTCGCGGCGCACCGGCCGGTTCCGGCCAGCGTCCGGGCTTCGGTCGACGTAAGCCGGAGTGAAGCGGCGGTAAGCTTCAAGTGAAACGCCAACCTGCAGGTTGGCGTTTTTTTTTGCCGCGCCGTAACTGACACCTGGATACAAGCCGCGCCTCGCAGCGGCGAAGCACGGGTGTACAATGCGCGGCGTTTTACCTGTGACCTCCTGCGCACCTGCGCAATACTCAAGGCTACCCGTCTTGTTCACTCCGTCGCGTCACGAGCGTGTCGGGTTCGATTTCGTCACAGATAAAAACAAAACAGGTGACGCATGACCGTTGTAAAAACGCTGGACCCTCCTTCAGGCGAACTCAAGCGCGGCCTGAAAAATCGCCATATTCAGCTGATCGCCCTCGGTGGCGCGATCGGCACCGGCCTGTTTCTCGGCTCGGCCGGGGTGTTGAAATCCGCCGGGCCGTCGATGATTCTCGGCTACGCCATCTGCGGCTTCATCGCGTTCATGATCATGCGCCAGCTCGGTGAAATGATCGTCGAAGAGCCAGTTGCCGGCTCGTTCAGCCACTTCGCCCACCAATACTGGGGCGGCTTCGCCGGGTTCCTGTCGGGCTGGAACTGCTGGATTCTGTACATTCTGGTCGGCATGTCGGAGCTGACTGCGGTCGGCAAATACATCCATTACTGGGCGCCGGAGATCCCGAGCTGGGTCACCGCCGCCGCATTCTTTGTGCTGATCAATGCGATCAACTTGGCCAACGTCAAAGTCTTCGGCGAGGCTGAGTTCTGGTTCGCCATCATTAAGGTGGTGGCCATCGTCGGCATGATCGCCCTTGGCAGCTACTTGCTGGTCAGCGGCCATGGCGGCCCGCAGGCGTCCGTAAGCAACCTGTGGTCCCACGGCGGCTTCTTTCCCAACGGCATCAGCGGTCTGGTGATGGCCATGGCGATCATCATGTTTTCGTTCGGTGGCCTGGAAATGCTCGGCTTCACTGCCGCCGAGGCCGATCAGCCGAAAACCGTGATCCCCAAAGCCATCAACCAGGTGATCTACCGGATCCTGATTTTCTACATCGGCGCGCTGGTGATTCTGTTGTCCCTGACCCCGTGGGACAGCCTGCTGGAAACCCTCAACGCATCCGGCGATTCCTACAGCGGCAGCCCGTTTGTGCAAGTGTTCTCGATGCTTGGCAGCAACACCGCTGCGCACATCCTCAACTTTGTGGTGCTGACGGCCGCGCTCTCGGTGTACAACAGCGGCACCTACTGCAACAGCCGCATGCTGCTGGGCATGGCCGAGCAGGGCGACGCGCCGAGAGCCCTGGCCAAGATCGACAAGCGCGGCGTGCCGGTGCGCTCGCTGTTGGTCTCGGCGGCAGTCACGCTGATCGCCGTGCTGCTCAACTACCTCATCCCGCACAGCGCACTGGAGTTGTTGATGTCGCTGGTGGTGGCCACCCTGGTGATCAACTGGGCGATGATCAGTTACTCGCACCTCAAATTCCGCCAGCACTTGAACAGAACCGGGCAAACCCCGCTGTTCAAGGCGCTGTGGTACCCCTACGGTAACTTCATCTGCCTGGGGTTCGTGGTGTTCATTCTTGGCGTGATGCTGCTGATTCCGGGCATTCAGGTCTCGGTGTACGCGATCCCGGTGTGGCTGGCGTTCATGTGGATTTGCTATGGCATCAAGAACAAACGCCGCGCGCAATCTGCACTCAAGACTTGAGTGCAGATGTGGGAGCGTTTTCCCCAGATGTATTAGGGTTACCTAGGTACCACTCGGAGGACCCGATGCCATGCTGGTGATTTCCAACAATGTGCAGTTGCCCGACAGCGAGATCGAGCTGACGGCCATCCGCGCCCAGGGCGCCGGCGGGCAGAACGTCAACAAAGTCTCCAGCGCCGTGCACCTGCGCTTCGACATCCCGGCCTCGTCCTTGCCCGAGTTCTATAAGGAGCGGCTGCTCGCCTTGCGCGACAGCCGCATCACCGGCGACGGCGTGTTGATCCTCAAGGCCCAGCAATATCGCACGCAGGAAGCCAATCGGGCTGATGCGCTGGAGCGGCTGGTGGAGTTGATTCTCAGTGCCACCAAAGTCGAGAAGAAACGTCGTCCGACCAAACCGACCCTCGGCTCGAAAACCCGGCGCCTGGAATCCAAGACCAAGCGCGGCAGCATCAAGGCCGGGCGCGGTAAGGTGGATTTCTAGGGCGCTTTTCGTTCTTCCCGGTACTTTTCGTCCAATTGCCGTGGTACCTGGCGATACAGGTACACGCTCAGCAGCAGGCCACCGAGCGCCGCCAGGGCGGCAAACAGGAAGATCGAGGCGAAGCCGAAACCGGCGGCGATTGCGCCGGCCAGTGGTCCGGTGATCCCTAGCGACAAATCAATGAATAGCGAATAAGCGCCGACCGCCGCCCCGCGGCTGGAAGCGGGCACCAGGTTGACCGCTTCCACCCCCAGCGCCGGAAACACCAGTGAAAAGCCGAAGCCGCTCAGCGCCGCACCGGCCAGCGCCCAATGCGCGTCTGGCGCCAGCCATAGCAGCAACAGGCCCAGGGTTTCCACCGACAGACAGGCAATCGCCACGCGGAAACCGCCGAGACGGTTGATCAAGTTGCCGAACAGCAAGCGGGCGCCGATGAAGCTGGCACCGAACAGGCTCAGGCACAGCACTGCGTTTTGCCAGTGCTGAGTGGCGTAGTACAGGGTGATGAAGGTGGCGATGGTGCCAAAGCCGATCGATCCCAACGCCAGGCCGCAGCCGTGGGGGAACACGCGCCCGAGCACGTGCATGAACGGCAGGCGCTCGCCGGCGACGATCGGCGCCGCGGTCTTGCGCCAGGCCAGCGCCAGGCCGAACCCGGCGAGAAGAATGATGCTCACGCCCATGCTCCACAACCCCAGGGTGCTGACCAGCAACACGCCCAGCGGTGCGCCGATGGCGATCGCGCCATAGCTGGCAATGCCGTTCCACGAGATGACCTTGGCGGTGTTGGCCGCGCCGACTCGGCCAATGCCCCAGCCGATGGCGCCGGAACCCACCAGGCTTTCTGCGCTGCCGAGCACCAGGCGGCCGAGCAACAGGCTGATCAGGCTGAGCAGCGGCAGGCTCTGGGTCCAGGCGGAAAGCAACATGAACACACCGCTCAAGCCGCACCCGGCGAGGCCGTAGATCACCGCCAGTTTGCTGCCCTTGTTGTCGATGATTTTCCCGGCGTAAGGCCGGCTGAGCAGGGTGGCCAGGTATTGCACGCTGATCACCAGCCCGGCGATCACCGCGCCGAAGCCCAGGTCGCTATGGACGTACCCCGGCAACACCGCCAACGGAATGCCAATGTTCAGGTAGCCAATGAAGGTAAAAAGGACAATGGAGACAACTTGCAGCGTGACCGCCAGGGGGCGCTGGGTTTCAGACATGGGTAAAGATCCACGGGACAGCGAGATAGACAGGCTGCTAATGATAGCGGCGCCAGCCAGGCAGGGTCGGGGAAAAAGTAAAACTATTTGCCGAGTGGCGAGGTTCAGGGTTTGGCCGGGGCGACCAGTTGGGTCGTGACCAATGCGGCGAGGGCGTTTTCTTGAGTACCGAAGCGGGCCAGGAGCGCAGCCTGTTTTTCCGCGGAGAGGCGATTCCAGATGTCGATCATTTTTTCGGTGGTGCCAATCAGCACATTGGCCTGGGTTTCGCTGAAGTCGTCGCTCATGGTCGGTGTCTCGGGGTTCAGGCGGTGTGGAAAGCGCATCTTAGCGCTTTCCACACGGTCTGGTACGGCGGGTGTTTCAGTCTTTACTGTCAGCCTTGCGACTGTCGGTGGCTTCTTTCTTCGGCTCGGCCTGTTGGGCGCCGGCTTGTTGCGGGGGTGTCTGCTCAGTTTCGTGCAGGCTTGGGAAGGGGAGATTAGGGATCTCGTGCATGATTCGCGCTCCTCGCAAAGTCTGTTGATAGATCTGGTAGATCCGCGCTTTTACAAAGCCTGGGCAGGATACAGCAGGACAAATGACAATCAGACTTTTATCTCAAATTTCTGCGACGGATGGCCGCACCCTCAATGCCTGACACGATCCCTGTGGCGAGGGAGCTTGCTCCCGCTGGGCTGCGAAGCGGCCCCAACGAGATTGCTGCAGCGTGATCGTCGTACAGGGGCGTTTGGATGTGCGGGTGCTGCGCACCCGAGCGGGAGCAAGCTCCCTCGCCACAGAATGCAAGGGCGGCGGGCTTTACTTGCACACCTGCGCAATCGCCTCGGCCAGCGAGTCGAGGCGTGTGGCGTCGATCCCCGCGACGTTGGCCCGGCCGGTGCCGACCATGTACACACTGTGGCTGTCGCGCAGTTGTTTGACCTGCTCCGGCGATAAGCCAGTGTAGGAAAACATCCCGCGCTGTTCGCCAATATGTGCAAAGCGTTCGCGCAAGCCATGGGGTTCGAGGGCTTGCAGCAGGCTGCTGCGCAGTTGCGCGATGCGCGTGCGCATGCCTTCCACTTCATCGGCCCACAGGGTTTTCAGGTCCGCGTCACCGAGGATGGTCGCGACCACTGCGGCGCCGTGGTCCGGTGGCGTCGACCACAGGTTGCGGGCGATATTCGCTAATTGGCTGCGCACGTCGATCAGCTTTTCGGCGCTCCGGGTGCAGACGATTAATGCGCCGGTACGATCGCTGTACAGGCCGAAGTTTTTCGAACAGGAACTGGTGATCAGCAACTCTGGCAGTTCGTTGGCGAACAGCCGAACCGCCCAGGCGTCTTGCTCGAGTCCGTCACCGAAACCCTGGTAAGCGAAGTCGATCAGCGGCAGCAAATCACGGCTGCGCACCACCTCCAGCACCCGGCGCCAGTCGTCGTGGGACAGGTCGAAACCGGTCGGGTTGTGGCAGCAGGCATGCAGCAACACCACATCGCCCTTGGGCACCTGACGCAGGGCCGCGAGCATTGCTTCGACATCGAGGCGGTTGTCACTGCCCACGTAGGGGTAGTGGCTGACCTTGAGCCCGGCGATGTTGAAAATGGTTTCGTGGATCGGCCAGGTCGGATTGCTCAGCCAGATGCCGCGCCCCGGCAGGCACTGTGCGATGAAGTCGGCACTCAGGCGCAGGGCGCCGGTGCCGCCTGGCGTCTGGGTGGCGCCGACCCGTTGCGCGGCGATCAGCGGCGAATCGGCGCCGAGCACCAGCGCGTTGATTTGCCGGCCAAACTCGGCAAAGCCGTGACCGCCGATGTAGGTCTTGCTGCCCTGGCGGTCCACCAGGCGCTGCTCGGCCAGCTTCACTGATTGCAGCACCGGGGTCAGGCCCTGGGCATCTTTATACACGCCGACGCCAAGGTCGAATTTGCGCGGATTGGGATCCTGCGCGTAAGCCTCCATCAGCCCGAGAATCGGGTCTCCGGGTACTCGACCAATGGCGTCGAAGTGCATTATTTACGGCCCTCTGCGTCCTTGGCCACGTCGTCGGTGCGCGCGGCCATGATGAAATCGTTGCGGTGCAAACCTTTGATCGAATGGCTCCACCACGTCACAGTGACCGAGCCCCACTCCGTCAGCAGGCCAGGGTGATGGCCTTCAGCTTCGGCGATCGCGCCAACGGCGTTGGTGAACGCCAGGGCGTGCTTGAAATTCTTGAACAGGAAAACTTTTTCCAGCTGCATGACGCCGTCGCGCACTTCGATGTTCCAATCCGGAATCTGCTTGAGCAGGACCGGCAGTTCTTCGTCGCTGACCTGTGGAGCATCGGCGCGGCAGGCTTCGCAATGGGCTTGGTTCAAAGTGGACATGATCGGTTCCTGAAATCGAAGGTATGAAAACGCTCGTCAGTGCCTTCACGCTAAAGCAAAGCGTGGCCCGGCAACAGACGCAGTTTGTGTCGAAATGATCGGGTCACGCCGCCTTGGGCGGAAATTTCGGCGCGTGCAGACCCAACTGCATGCCTCGCTCGACCATGCCCATGATGTCTTCGTGGGCGAGGTCGAACAGGCGCTTGAGGTTCGGCAGGACGAAATACACCGGTTGCAGAATGTCGATGCGGTACGGCGTGCGCATGCACTCCAGCGGATCGAACGCGTGGTGTTCCGGTTCGCTGGACAGGCTGTAAACCGTTTCTTTCGGCGACGAGAGAATGCCGCCGCCGTAAATGCGCTGGCCCTGGGGTGTATCGACCAGGCCGAACTCGATGGTCATCCAGTACAACCGCGCCAGGTACACCCGTTGTTCCTTGGTGGCTTGTAGGCCGAGTTTGCCGTAGGTGTGGGTAAATTCGGCAAACCAAGGGTTGGTCAGCAGCGGGCAGTGGCCAAAAATCTCGTGGAAAATGTCCGGCTCTTGCAAATAATCCAGTTCTTCGCGGGTACGGATAAAGGTCGCCACCGGAAACTGCTTGTTGGCGAGCAATTCGAAAAAAGTCTGGAAGGGAATCAGTGCCGGCACGCGGGCAACTTGCCAGCCGGTGGTCGCACCGAGGACCTGGTTGATTTCAGCCAATTGCGGAATGCGGTCGTGGGGCAGGCCGAGTTTTTCGATACCGTCCAGATACTCCTGGCACGCACGCCCTTCAATCACTTTCAGTTGACGAGTGATCAGCGTGTTCCACACTGCGTGTTCTTCAGCGGGGTAGTCGATAAAACCTTGCGCGTCGGGCTCGCGGGCCACGTACTGCGTCTGCTTCATGCTGCTCTCCTGCGAGGGAATTCGTTGTTGTTTTAAGCGGCTATGCAGCAAGAGATAACCCGAAGCGGGGGGAAGTTGCAGTGGGAGGCGCCCCTGATGTGTGGGAAATTTCCCAGGCGATCGTAAAGTTTTCGTTACAAAGAAAGAGTGATCGCGCAAAGACTTGGCAAGCGAGGTGGGAATCTACCGTTAGCTGTCACATAATCTTGACAGTTATCTGTGCCTAGCCAAAGAAAATGGCGCAGAACTTTCTTTTGGGAGCGAGCCTGCTCGCGAATTCCGTCACCTCTCGGGTGAATTTGCCGACGCGTTCGCGAGCGGGCTCGCTCCCACCGTACTCTCGGCTGTCTCACACCTTAAACATCGTTATCCGGGCCTTTATATGCGTATCAAAGTCCATTGCCAGAACCGCATCGGCATCCTGCGCGACATTCTCAACCTGCTCGTCGAGTACAACATCAACGTAGCCCGTGGCGAAGTCGGCGGCGAGCACGGCAACGCGATCTATCTGCATTGCCCGAACCTGATCAACCTGCAATTCCAGGCGTTGCGCCCACAGTTCGAAGCCATCGCGGGGGTGTTCGGGGTCAAGCGGGTCGGGCTGATGCCCAGCGAGCGCCGGCACATGGAGTTGAATGCTTTGCTCGGCGCTTTGGAGTTCCCGGTGTTGTCGATCGACATGGGCGGCTCGATTGTCGCGGCCAACCGGGCGGCGGCGCAGTTGCTGGGGGTGCGGGTGGATGAAGTGCCGGGCATTCCGCTGTCGCGCTACGCCGAGGAGTTCGACCTGCCGGAACTGGTGCGCGCCAGCAAATCGCGGATCAATGGGTTGCGGGTCAAGGTCAAGGGCGATGTGTTTCTGGCGGACATCGCGCCGTTGCAATCGGAACATGACGACAGCGAAGCCATGGCCGGTGCGGTATTGACCCTGCACCGGGCGGACCGCGTCGGCGAGCGGATTTACAACGTGCGCAAACAGGAATTGCGCGGCTTCGACAGTATTTTCCAGAGCTCGAAAGTGATGGCCGCCGTGGTCCGTGAGGCACGGCGCATGGCACCGGTGGATGCTCCGCTATTGATAGAAGGCGAAACCGGCACCGGCAAGGAATTGCTCGCTCGCGCCTGTCACCTGGCCAGTCCGCGTGGGCAGTCGCCGCTGATGGCGCTCAATTGCGCCGGGTTGCCAGAGTCCATGGCCGAGACCGAGCTGTTCGGCTACGGCCCCGGTGCGTTCGAAGGGGCGCGTGCCGAAGGCAAGCTCGGGCTGCTGGAATTGACCGCGGGCGGCACCTTGTTTCTCGATGGCGTCGGAGAAATGAGCCCGCGCTTGCAAGTGAAATTGCTGCGCTTTTTGCAGGACGGTTGCTTCCGCCGTGTCGGCAGTGATGAGGAGGTGTACCTCGACGTGCGGGTGATCTGCGCAACTCAGGTGGATCTCTCCGAATTGTGCGCCCGTGGCGAGTTTCGCCAGGACCTGTATCACCGTTTGAATGTGCTGTCGTTGCACATCCCGCCGTTGCGCGAATGCCTCGACGGTTTGCCGCCACTGGTGGAGCACTTCCTCGACCAGGCCAGTCGGCAGATCGGTTGCCCGCTGCCGAAACTGGCACCGGCGGCGCTGGAACGTTTGCGTCACTACCGCTGGCCGGGCAACGTGCGGCAACTGGAAAACGTGTTGTTCCAGGCGGTCTCGTTGTGCGAGGGCGGCACGGTGAAAGCCGAGCACATTCGCCTGCCGGATTACGGCGTGCGTCAGCCGCTTGGCGAGTTTTCCCTTGAGGGCGGGCTGGACGCAATCGTTGGGCGCTTCGAGAAAGCGGTGCTGGAGCAGCTCTATGCCGAACACCCCAGCAGCCGCCAACTGGGCAAGCGGTTGGGGGTTTCGCATACCACCATTGCCAATAAATTGCGCGAATATGAGGTGGGCAAGACCGATGCCTGAGTCCGCCCTGCGCTAGGGTTGGACGACCGCTTCTATGGTGAGGGGGCTTGCCCCCTCGCCACAGAAGTAGGTGTCGCTCGGCCGTTTCTTTCACCACCGTTTTTTATATCGGCCAGGCTCTGGCCGGCCCTTGCCACAAACCGGCATAACACCGCCGGTTTTTCGTCTCTGGGACAAATCCCTTTTTCCGCAAAATCCCCTCAAGTCCTTTGTTTGCCGGGCCCGGCGGCGCCAAATTAAAGTTGGTCTGCTATTTGCTTATGGCTCAGCAGTACAGCAGTGGGCGGCAAACGTCCGGCATGCAGAGGAAAGACTGTGGACAAGTACCTTTATGTGGCAATGACCGGGGCCAGCCAGAATGCGCTGGCGCAGAAGGCGCATGCCAACAACCTGGCCAACATTTCCACCAACGGTTTTCAGAAGGACCTGGAACAGGCCCGTTCGATGCCGGTGTTCGGTGACAGCTTTCCGGCGCGGGCGTTTGCCATGACCGAGCGTCCGGCCACGGACTTCAGCCCCGGCTCGCTGGTGGAAACCGGCCGCGACCTCGATGTCGCCGTCACCGGCAATGGCTGGATCGCCGTGCAGAACCCCAATGGCGGTGAAAGCTACGTGCGCACCGGCAGCCTCAACATCGACGCCCTCGGCGTATTGCGCGCCGGCAACGGCATGCCGGTGATGGGCAATGGCGGTCCGATCGCCGTGCCGCCCGAGCAGCAAATCGAAGTCGGCGAAGACGGCACCATCAGCATCCGCGCCATGGGCGAAGGCCCGCGGGTGATGGCCGAAGTCGACCGGATCAAACTGGTCAACCCGGACTTCAAGAACATGACCAAAGGCCTGGACGGTTCGATCCAGACCAAGGACGGCCGCCCTGCGCAGGCCGATGCCGACGTCAAGCTGATCTCCGGTTTCCTGGAGTCGAGCAACGTCAACGCCGTGGAAGAAATGACCTCGGTGCTGGCCCTGGCCAAGCAGTTCGAGCTGCACATCAAGATGATGAACACCGCCAAAGACGATGACCAGGCCATGGCTCGGGTCTTGCAGATCAGCTAATTACCAGAACGTCGCGCCGTAAAACAGGCGCACGAGGAGAATCGAATGCTTCCGGCTCTATGGGTTGCCAAAACCGGTCTGTCCGCCCAGGACACCAACCTCACCACCATTTCCAACAACCTGGCCAACGTGTCGACCACGGGTTTCAAACGTGACCGCGCCGAATTCCAGGACTTGCTCTACCAGATCAAACGCCAGCCGGGCGCTCAGTCGACTCAGGACAGCGAACTGCCTTCGGGCCTGCAAGTGGGTACTGGTGTGCGCATCGTTGGCACCCAGAAAAACTTCAGCGCCGGCAGCCTGCAGACCACCGAGCAGCCGCTCGACCTGGCCGTCGACGGCCGCGGGTTCTTCCAGATCCTGCAACCGGACGGCACTACGTCTTACACCCGTGACGGTACGTTCCACCTCGACTCCAATGGCCAGATCGTCAACGCCAGCGGCTTCGCCCTGGAACCGGCGATCGTGATTCCGCCTGATGCCCAGACGTTCACCGTCGGCCGCGACGGCACCGTGTCGATCACCGTGCCTGGCAACCCGGCCGCGCAAGTGATCGGCAACCTGCAAACCGCCGACTTCATCAACCCGGCCGGCCTGCAAGCAGTGGGTAACAACCTGTTCCTGGAAACCGCCGCCAGCGGCGCGCCACAGATCGGCACGCCTGGCCTGAACGGTTTCGGCAGCACGCTGCAGAACACCTTGGAAACATCCAACGTCAGCACCGTTGAGGAGATGGTCAACATGATCACTACCCAACGCGCCTACGAGATGAACTCCAAGGTGATTTCCACCGCCGACCAGATGCTCTCGTTCGTAACGCAGAATCTGTAATCAGTCTATGAGGCGGCCATAAGGTCGCCTGCAACACCGTGAGGTAGGGTCATGAAACGCTTTGTATCTGTTCTCGCACTGAGTGGGATCGCCGTGCTGACGGGCTGTGTCGCCCCGGCGCCGAAGCCCAATGACCCGTATTACGCCCCGGTGTTGCCGCGCACGCCGCTGCCGGCTGCGGCCAACAATGGCTCGATCTATCAGGCCGGGTTCGAGCAGAACCTGTACAGCGATCGCAAGGCGTTCCGGGTCGGTGACATCATCACCATCACCCTGAACGAGCGCACCCAGGCGAGCAAGAACGCCAACTCGCAAGTGGCCAAGAACAGCAAGACCGGCATCGGCCTGAGCTCGTTTTTCGGTGGTGGTTTGAACACCAATAACCCGGTGGGCGGCGGTGACCTGAGCCTCGACGTCGGCTACGAAGGCAACCGCGCGACCAAGGGTGACAGCAAGTCCGGGCAGAGCAACAGCCTGACCGGTTCGATCACCGTGACGGTGGCGGACGTGCTGCCCAACGGCATCATTGCCGTGCGTGGCGAGAAGTGGCTGACCCTCAACACCGGCGACGAGCTGGTGCGCATCGCCGGCATGGTCCGCGCCGATGACATCGCCACCGACAACACCGTGTCGTCGACCCGCGTCGCCGATGCACGCATCACCTATTCGGGCACCGGTGCGTTTGCCGACGCGAGTCAGCCAGGCTGGTTCGACCGTTTCTTCCTCAGCCCGCTGTTCCCTTTCTAGGTGGCTACGTTGAATCTTAAACACCTGATGGTGGCCGCTTGTTTGCTGTCCGCGGCCTTCGGTGCTCAAGCCGAGCGGCTGAAGGACATCGCCAGTATTTCCGGCGTGCGTTCCAACCAGTTGATCGGCTACGGCCTGGTCGTCGGGCTTAACGGCACCGGTGACCAGACCACGCAGACCCCGTTCACCCTGCAGACCTTCAACAACATGCTCTCGCAGTTCGGGATCAAGGTGCCGCCCGGTTCGGGCAACGTGCAGTTGAAGAACGTTGCCGCCGTGTCGATCAGCGCCGATTTGCCGGCGTTCGCCAAGCCTGGGCAACAGGTGGATATCACCGTGTCCTCGATCGGTAACTCCAAAAGCCTGCGCGGCGGCACCTTGCTGCTGACGCCGCTCAAGGGTATCGACGGCAACGTCTACGCCGTGGCCCAGGGCAACCTGGTGGTCGGTGGTTTCGACGCCGAAGGTCGCGACGGTTCGAAGATCACCGTCAACGTTCCGTCGGCCGGCCGTATCCCTGGTGGTGCTTCGGTGGAGCGTTCGGTGCCGAGCGGTTTCAACCAGGGCAATAGCCTGACCTTGAACCTCAACCGGTCCGACTTCACCACCGCCAAACGTATCGTCGACAAGATCAATGACCTGCTCGGCCCTGGCGTCGCCCAGGCGATTGACGGCGGTTCGATCCGTGTCAGTGCGCCACTGGATCCGAGCCAGCGTGTCGACTACCTGTCGATCCTGGAAAACCTTGAAGTCGATCCGGGTCAAGCGGTGGCGAAAGTCATCATCAACTCGCGCACCGGCACCATCGTCATCGGCCAGAACGTGAAAGTTTCGCCGGCGGCCGTGACCCACGGCAGCCTCACCGTGACCATCACCGAAGACCCGATCGTCAGCCAGCCCGGCCCGCTGTCCAACGGCCAGACCGCGGTGGTCCCGCGCTCGCGGGTCAATGCCGAGCAGGAACTCAAGCCGATGTTCAAGTTCGGTCCGGGCACCACCCTCGACGAAATCGTTCGTGCGGTGAACCAGGTCGGCGCGGCGCCGGGTGACTTGATGGCGATCCTTGAAGCACTGAAACAGGCCGGCGCCTTGCAAGCCGACCTGATCGTGATCTGAGGCCGACCACCATGGATATGCGCAAGAGCGGTCTGGTCAGTAGCAGCGATTCGGGGGCGTATTCGGACCTTAATCGTTTGAACCAGCTCAAGGTCGGCGACAAGAACAGCGACGGCAATATGCGCAAGGTTGCGCAGGAATTCGAGTCGCTGTTTCTCGGTGAAATGCTCAAGTCCATGCGCTCGGCCACCAATGCGCTGGGCGAAGACAACCCGCTCAACACCCAGGCGGCCAAGCAGTATCAGGAAATGTACGACCAGCAACTGGCGATTTCCATGTCCCGTGAGGGCGGTGGTATCGGCCTGGCCGACGTGCTGATGCGCCAGATGTCGAAGAACAAACCGTTGGCGCCGGGTGAGGCCGCGGCCGCCTCGGCCGCCTCGGCCGCCAAGCAGGAAGCGGCGAAACTCGCTGTGCCGACCCCGGTTGCCGCCGGTACCGTGGGCACTGACGGACCGCTGTCGCGGGTCAATGGCCAGCGTCCGTTGTGGGCCTCGCGCGCAGTCAAATTGCCGGCCGGCGTGGGCGAGGGCGGGCATGCCAATGACATGGCGCTGATCAATCAGCGGCGCCTGGCCTTGCCGCCGAAACTCGCCGATCGTTTGCTCGCCGGCCTGGTGCCTTCTGCCACCAACACCGCTGCGACCGCCGCCACCAGCCTCAACAAAGTCCCGACGCCGCAGGCCGCCACCGCGTCGATCGGCAGCGGTTCCGGCCCGCTGTACAATGGCGACTGGCTGGCCTCGCCGAACGATGCCGCCCCCAGCGGCCGCATGCAGGTCTACGGCCGCGCCATGGCGCAGATCCCGCTGGCCCCGGCGAAGAAAGCCTTCAGTTCCGCCGACGAATTCGTCAACACCATGCTGCCGATGGCCAAGGAGGCCGCCGAGCGTATCGGCGTCGATCCACGTTATTTGGTGGCCCAAGCCGCGCTGGAAACCGGTTGGGGTAAATCGGTGATGCGCGCCCAGGATGGCAGCAGCAGCCACAACCTGTTCGGCATCAAGGCCAGCAGCAACTGGAAGGGGGAATCGGCCCGCGCGATCACCAGCGAATTCCGTGATGGGGCGATGGTCAAGGAGACGGCCGAGTTCCGTTCCTACGCCTCGTACAAAGACAGTTTCCATGATTTGGTGACGTTGCTGCAGACCAATAATCGCTATCAAGATGTGGTGAAGTCGGCCGATAACCCAGAACAGTTTGTACGCGAGTTGCAAAAAGCCGGGTATGCCACTGACCCGAACTACGCAAGCAAGATCTCGCAGATAGCCAAGCAGATGACCAGTTATCAAAACTACGCTTCGGCGGGCGTTCCAACGAATTTATAAGGTCTGAACCATGAGTTTGCTCAATATCGGGATGTCGGGACTTTCCGCTAGTCAATCTTCGCTGATGACCACCGGTAACAACATTGCCAACGCCGACACCGCCGGTTACTCGCGCCAGCAGACCGTGCAGGGCACCAAAGCGTCGAACCCGTACGGCAACGTCTTCATTGGCACCGGTACAACCCTCGCCGACGTGCGCCGGGTGTACAACGCCTACCTCGATGCGCAACTGCAGACCACCACTTCGCTGAACAGTGACGCCGCCGCGTATGCCGGGCAGGTCAGCCCGCTCGATGCGTTACTGTCCGACAGCGGCACGGGCCTCAATGGCGCCCTGACCAAATTTTTCGCCTCGGTGCAAAACGTCAACGCCAAGCCCGGCGACGATGCTTCGCGTCAGTTGCTGCTCAGCGACGCGAGGGCGTTGAGTGATCGATTCAACTCGGTCTCCAAGCAGTTGAACACGCAGAGCACCAATATCAACGGCAACCTCACTGCGATGACCGACCAGGTCAACAAACTGGCGGCCACCGTCGCTCAGTTGAACCAGCGGATCGCGGAAGTTTCCGGCGCCGGTGGTTCTCCTAACGAATTGCTCGACGCCCGTAACGAAACCATTCGCCAGATATCCACCTTCACCGGTGCGCAAGTCATTGAGCACGATGGCAGCCTCGATATCTATCTGGGCAGCGGCCAGCCGCTGGTGGTAGGCAACACCGCCAACACGATTTCCGCCGTAACCGACAAGAACGACCCGTCGCGCATGTCGATCATGCTCAATCGCGCCTCCAGCAGTGTGAACATCACCTCGGTGATAAGCGGTGGCGAGATCGGTGGCCTGTTGCGTTATCGCAGCGAAGTGCTGGACCCGGCGATGAACGAACTGGGGCGTGTGGCGCTGGTCGTGGCCGACCAGATGAACAGCATCCAGGCCCAGGGCATCGACAAGAACGGCGACTTCGGTGCCACCCTGTTCAGCAGCATCAACAGTGCCGCGCAAGTGGCCCAGCGCAGCATCGCCACCGCCGGCAACGTCGGCACCGGCAACTTCGAAGTCAACATCAAAGACTCGGGCAAGCTGACCATCAACGATTACAAGGTCACCTTTACCAGCGCCACCGACTACACCGTGCAGCGGTTGCCGGAAGGCACCGCGATGGGCGCCTTCAGTACGCTGACCAACCCGCCACCGGTGATCGATGGCTTCTCGATGAAGCTCAGCGGAACCGCTGCGGCCGGCGACACGTTCAAGCTGACCCCGACCCGCAACGCGTCGGCCAGCATCAAGACCGAAATGACCGACGCCAAGAAGTTGGCAATCGCCGCGCCGCTGAGCGCCTCGATCGTCCCCGGCGCCACCGGCACCCTGACCATCCCGGCCAGCGGCCAGCCGACGCTGACCAGCAACTACGACATCTACGATTCCGCCACCACCACCCTGCTGCAGAACGGCCTGAAAACCTCGATGCCGGTGAAAATGGTGTTTGGCGCGCCCTCGGCCGACGGCACCACCCAGACCTACCAGGTGCTGGACGCCAAAGGCGTGGCCATCGGCACCGGCACTATCAAGCCGGGCGAGAACAACAAACTGACCGTGACCGTGCCGCTCAAGGACGCCACGGGCGCGCCAATCATGGACCCGGGCCCGCCCGCCGTGCAGCGCACCGCAACCTTCGACATGACCGTCGCCGGCCAGCCGGGCGCAGGCACCGCGATCGACATCAACATCGCGCAGCCAGGCACTCTCGATAACCGCAACGGCACCGCGCTGGCCGGTTTGCAGACCAAGCAGACCGTCGACACCGGTTCCGCCAGCAAGGGTATTTCGCTCAGCGATGCCTACGGCAAACTGGTCGAAGGCGTCGGCGCCAAGGCCGCCCAGGGTAAGCTCGACACGGCTGCCACCGGCGCCATCCTCGCCAACGCCAAGGGCGCTCGCGATTCGTTGTCCGGCGTCGACCTCGACGAAGAAACCGGCAACCTGGTCAAGTACCAGCAGTACTACACCGCGTCTTCGCAGATCATCAAGGCTGCGCAAGAAATCTTCAGCACCCTGATCAACAGCCTTTAAGGAGTCGTAGTCCATGCGCATTTCCACCGCCCAGTTTTACGAGTCCTCGGCTGCGAACTACCAGAAAAACTTCTCCAACGTGGTCAAGAGCAGCGAAGAAGCCAGCAGCCTGGTGCGCGTCAACACCGCCGCTGATGATCCGGTCGGTGCCTCGCGCTTGCTGCAACTGGGCCAGCAGGCTTCGATGCTCAGCCAATACCAGGCCAACACCAACACCCTCAAGGCGACCCTGGGTCAGACCGAGTCGGTGATGACCAGCATCAATAACGTCTTGCAGCGCGCCAAGGAACTGGCCATCGGTGCCGGCAACGCCGGTTACACCGACGCCGACCGCCAGGCCAACGCCACCGAGCTGGGCCAGATCGAAGAACAACTGCTGAGCCTGATGAACACTCAGGATGAAAACGGCAAGTACATCTTCGCCGGCTCCAAGGGTGAAACCCCACCGTTCTCGCGTAACAGCGACGGCACCTACAGCTACAACGGCGACCAGGTGACCCTTGACCTGGCGATCGGCGACAGCATGTCGATGGCCACCAACAGCACCGGTTGGGAAGTGTTCCAGCAAGCCATCAACACCAGTCGCAGCGAGGTCAACATGACCGCGCCGGCGGTCAACGATGGTCGCGTGGTTCTGTCCAACGGCCAGGTCTCGTCGAACGTCAGCTACAACAGCAAATTCCGTTCGGGCGAACCCTACACTGTTGATTTCGTCAGCGGCACGCAACTGCGGATTCGCGATTCTGGCGGCAACGATGTGACTGCCGAAGCCAGCCAGGGCGGCGCGTTCAGCGCGTCCACCGCGGCGGGCCAGACCGTGTCGTTCCGTGGCGTCGACCTGACCCTGAACATCAACCTGGCGGCCGGCGATGACCCGGCGGCCGTGTTGCCGGGCCACAGCTTCACCCTGGCAGCCAAGCCTGACACCTTCACCGCAACGCGCAGCCCGGGCAACCCGACCGGCACGCAAGTGACCGGCAGCACCATCAGCAACCCGGCGGACTATCACGCCAGTTTCCCGACCGGTGCGGCAGTGATGAAATTCACCGGTGCCAACACCTTTGATCTGTATGCCGCACCCTTGACCGCCGACAGCCAACCGGTGTCGTCGGGCACGGTAGTGGCGGGTGTCGCCACGGCCTCTGGCGTGAGCTTCACTTTGTCCGGCGCGCCGGCCGCTGGCGACCAGTTCAGCGTGTCGGTCAATACTCACGAAACCCAGAACATTCTGGACACCGTGAACCAACTGAAAACCGCGCTGAGCACGCCAACCAATGGCGATCCGATCCTGACCCAGAAATTCCAGGCAGCACTGGCTTCGGGCCTGGGCAACCTGGCGAGCGGCAACGATCAGTTGTCCAGCGCGCTGAGTTCGGTGGGGGGGCGCGGTTCGGCGCTGGATACCCAGAACGACACCAACCAAAGCCTGGTCCTGGCCAACACCCAGACCCAAGGCAGCATCCGCGATTCCGATCCGGCTGAAGTCATGACCCGCCTGACCTTGCAGACCACCATGCTGCAAGCCTCGCAACTGGCGTTCAGCAAAATCGCGCAGTTGGGCTTGTTCAACAAGATCTGAGTCTGTGCCTGTCGAGCCGCCAACCGTCTTTTACCAAGCGGTTTCGCAGCCTCTGCCTGAAAGGGCAGGGGCTCGCCGCTCGAGAGTTTTGTCGTGAACCACACCCCTCTAGTCAGCATCGTCATCCCTGCCTTCAATCCGCGCTTCTTCAGTCAGGCGCTGGAAAGCTCACTCGCGCAGACCTACCCGAATCTGGAAATCGTCATCTGCGACGATTCGCGCTCCGATGAAATCAAGGACATCGTCGACGCGTTTACCGACCCTGCGCACCCGGTTCGCTACCTGCGCAACCCCAAGCGCCTGGGCCTGCAACAGAACCTGTTGCGTTGTGTCGAGGCGGCGAACGGCGAGCTGATCAAAGTGCTGTGCGACGACGATCGACTGTTCGCGCCGAGCATCGAAATGCAAGCCAGGGCCTTGATCGATCATCCCGAGGCAAGCCTGGTAGCGGGCCTGCGGATGATGAGCGACGCTAACAACTTCATCCTGCCGCCACGGGTCGACAACTGCCGTTTTTCCCCTGCGGATTCGTTGCTCAAGGGCGACGACATGCTGGCGATTGTCGAGAGCACGCCGAAGAACTTCCTCGGCAATTTCAGCTCGACCCTGATGCGTCGGGCCGATGTGCTGGAGTTGTTGCCGGCATTGATTCAGGAAGGTTCGGGCTTTGTCGCGATGCTCGATTTCGCGCTGTTTGTGTGCCTGCTGCGGCGCGGCAATCTGGCAGTGGTCAACACCGTGCTGAGCACCGAGCGCTTGTACCCGGAGCGCCTGAGCAAGACCTCGGAGATGGTGCGTGCCGCCGCGCAGGAATGGGAATGGCTGATGCAGATGCTCACCGGCCGTGGCGGCGAGTCCGCGCCGGCGTCGGGTTGGGTGCGCTACGTGGAAATGAGCAAGGCTGCCGATCAGCCGCGCCAGTGGGAAGAGCTGTGCGTGACCCGGGTGCTGGGCAACCGCAACACGGTGGTCAACGGCCGCGTGGGCGGGACCAGCGAAAGCTATGCCGAGTACTACCGCGAGTGGCTGGCGATACGCCGATTCAACCCGGCGGAGGCACGCCACCTGCCGGAATTCATCAGCCGCTGGGCGTCACGTCCGAACCTGGTGCCGATCATCATCGACGACCAGGCTGACAGCGCCGGGCTGCGCGCCACCCTGGCCAGCCTCGATGCGCAACTCTACCCGCCGCAAGCGGTGCTGGTGCTGTCTGAAGGCGACTGCCCGGCCAAAGAAAACGTCCTGCACTTGCCGCTGGAAACGAACTGGTCGCAGCAGCTCAACGGGTTGGTGCCGCAATTGGAAGGCGCGGACTGGTTTTACCTGTTGCGGGCCGGTGACAGCTTGCGCGATTCGGCGTTGCTGGTGTTGGCCGAGCGCATCGTCGGCACACCGCACATGCTCTGCGCCTACAGTGACGAAGGCGCGCTGGTCGAGGGCGAATCCATCGAGCCGGTGTTCAAACCAGGCTTCAACCTGGACCTGATGCGGGCTTATCCCTACGTTGGTCGCGCCCTGGCGTTCGATCGCCAGCGGTTCATGAGCCTGGGCGGTTTCGAACCGGCGCTGGGCGAGCTGGCACCTCACGATCTGCTGTGGCGGTTGGTGGAAGAGGCCGGCGTGCATGCCATCGAGCACATTGCCGAGATTCAGGTGGAGTCGACGCAGACCTTCGCCGACTGGCTGTCGTTGCCTGAGGTGATAGAAGGCAGTGAGGCACTGGTCAGCGCGCACTTGTCGCGCATCGGTATCGAACACCGAATTCGTGCTCAGGAATTGCCGCTGCTCAAGCGCATTGACTACCTGCATGCGCAGCGGCCGGTGGTGTCGATCATCATCGCCGCAGGCGCCTCACTGGCCGCGTTGCAGCGCTGCACCGAAAGCCTGATCGAGCAGACCCGCTACAGCGAATACGAAATTCTGATTGTCGACGAAGGGCGCGGTGATTCGGCCATGGCCCAGTGGCTGGACGCGATGTCGCAACTGGGCGCGGCGATGCTGCGTGTGCTGCGTTACGACGGGTACCCTGGGGAAGCGGCGGTGATCAACTTCGCGGCTCGCCAGGCCCGTGGCGAATACCTGCTGACGCTGAGCCCGCGCAGCGTAATCTGCGCCGGCGACTGGCTCGGCGAACTGCTCAACCACGGCCAGCGCCCGGAAGTCGGCGTGGTCGGCGCACGACTGCTCGACGCGCACGGGGCGATCGTCTCCGCCGGTTTGATCCTCGGGCTGGCCGGCCCGGCCGGTTCGCCCTTCCTCGGCGAGCACGCCAACTCCCGCGGCTACCTGCAGCGCCTGCAAGTGGCGCAGAACTGGAGCGCGGTCAGCAGCGATTGTCTGCTGGTGCGCAAGGACGTCTTCGACAGCCTGGGCCAGCTCGACGAGGCTGAATTCAACCTCGGGCTCAGCGGTATCGATCTGTGCCTGCGCGCCGACAAGAACGGCTATCTGATCGTCTGGACGCCGTTTGCCACGGTCATGATGGGTGAAGCCAGCGCCCCCGCGGTGCCTGCGGATAACGTGCAAGAACAGGTGCTGGAGCAGGAACGGTTCTACAGCAAATGGCTGCCGAAAATCTCCCGCGATCCGGCCTACAGCCCGTCGCTGAGTCTTGGCGTGGCAAGCTTCAGCCTGGAGCCTTCGCTGCGCAACAACTGGAATCCGTTTTGTCATCGCGACCTGCCGCTGATCCTCGGGCTGCCGGTCAACGAGTCTGCCATCGGCCATTACCGCGTGACCGCACCCTTGGCCGAGCTCGAAGCAGCCGGACGGGTCATTGCGCGGGTGGCCTACGAGTCACCCTCGACCGTGGAGATCGAGCGCCTGTCACCGGACACCATCATCCTGCAGGGTCGCTACAGCGATGGCTCGGCGGCCGACATCCTGCGCATGAAGAAATACTCCAATGCCCTGCGGATTTTCGAGCTGGACGACTACATCGTCAGCACGCCGAAGAAGAACAGTCATGCCCGCAACAAACCGGTCAACACTGAACAAATGCTGCGCGACGGCATCGCCCTGTGCGACCGCGTGGTGGTGACCACCCAGGCCTTGGCCGATGTGTTGTCGAGCATGCACAACGAGATCCGCGTGGTACCGAACATGCTGCCACCGCAGCCATGGGCGACCCTCACCAGCCAGCGCCGCACCGCAAAAAAACCGCGGGTCGGTTGGGGTGGCGGCACCAGCCACACCGGCGATCTGGAAATCATCGCTGACGTGGTGCGCGAACTGGCCGATGAGGTGGAGTGGGTGTTCTTCGGCATGTGCCCGGACGCCCTGCGCCCGTACATCCATGAATTCCATGGCACCCTCGATTTGCAGAGCTACCCGTACAAACTGGCCAGCCTCAACCTCGACCTGGCGTTGGCGCCGTTGGAGTTTCATATCTTCAACGACTGCAAGAGCAACTTGCGTTTGCTGGAGTACGGGGCTTGCGGCTATCCGGTGATTTGCACCGATACCCGGGCCTACGAAGGGTATTTGCCGTGCACCAAGGTTCACAGCAACAGTACCGAGGAATGGCTGGCGGCCATTCGCATGCACCTGGCGGATCCGGAGGCCAGTTATCGCATGGGCGATCAACTGCGCGAGGCGGTGCATCGGGATTTCATGCTGCGCGGGGATAATTTGCAGCATTGGTTGTGGGGGTGGTTGCCGGATTGATTGGTCCTTGGGACAGGCGTGGACGGGTTGGCGGTTGTGCACGATTCAAACCTGTGGGCCGTCAGCCAATAAAATCCGGATGTACCCCAGTCCAAATGTGGGAGCGAGCCTGCTCCGGGCGGCGTTCCGACGAAGGCTATGCGGCTGGCGCTGGTGATTTTGAGGGTGTACATATCCGTTGCTGCGGTAACGGCCACTTATGGTTTCGCCCTTACGGCGAGTCCCTTTTTCAGACGCCAAAAAGGAACCAAAAGGCTGCCCCTGATGTACGGCCCCTCGCTAAGGCTCGG
>NZ_JAVLSB010000034.1:0-53195 GCF_031583775.1 Pseudomonas rhizozeae | reverse complement strand
TAGCTCTGCATTTGCCTGATAGTTGAGCGCCCATAAAAAAGGGCCCCTCAAAGGAGCCCCTGGGCCGTAGCCCGCCGCCCGGATGGGGCGTGCGTGGTTAATTCGGTGCGTAATCAGATTGTGTGTCGGAGTGTTGTGCCCTGTGTTAGCCGACGGCGTGAAGTTCGTTGAGTCTGTGGATTCCCGCAGTGCCGGTCATACCGTCCCAGTTGTCGCCGCGTCCTTCTCGCCAGCCGTTAATCCAGGCTTGGCGTACTGACGGTAGAGTAAAGGGGCAAAGCTCACGGGATTTTCCACCAACGCCGTATTGGTATCCGCGTAAAAATGCTCTTTCCAACGGATCACGCTTAAGTCTTCTCATAGGGTGTTTCCCTCACTTGTTGACTGTCTTGTAGATTCCTTCGACCTCAATCGAGGTCGGGCAGAAGATTCTGCCGTTGGCGGCTCGCTGCCGGCGTGGCGAGCCAAAGTTGTCGACGTCGTGGCGGCGTCGACCTGTGTTGAGTTCTAACCAATGCGTCACATCGAGGGAATGACCGTTTTGTCATAAGGACGTAACGATAAAGATGCTAAGGCCATAAGTAACTGGATGTTCGGCGCAGGATTATCGGTCAAAGCCCTGTATGATCGGCGTCCCGTCAAACGATGGGATTAATACGCCAGCACTCGCCGTGACTTTTTAAGGTCGATAATTAACCGACGAAGGGTCGGCTTATGACATTTTGTTGCATCAACTTTTTTACCTGTCCTTGCATCTAAGCTCTTTTAACCCGAGCAGCAGGGGTGGAATGGCACACTCCGTGCCACGCGGGCGCTCTTTGAGAAAAGCGCCTGATTGAAAACCGGACCGACAATGCGTTGTCGCGTCACTTCGCCAAAGGCTCTGAAATTCCATGTCCGATCGTTTCGAACTCTTCCTCACTTGCCCCAAAGGCCTCGAAGGCCTGCTGATCGAGGAAGCCGTCGGGCTTGGCCTTGAGGAAGCACGGGAACACACCTCCGCCGTGCGCGGCATGGCCACCATGGAAACCGCGTATCGCCTGTGCCTGTGGTCGCGCCTGGCGAACCGGGTGCTGCTGGTGCTCAAGCGGTTCCCGATGAAAGACGCCGAAGACCTGTACCACGGGGTGCTCGACATCGAGTGGCAAGACCACATGCTCAACGACGGTACCCTGGCCGTCGAATTCAGCGGCCATGGTTCGGGTATCGACAACACCCACTTCGGCGCGCTGAAAGTCAAAGACGCTATCGTCGATAAGTTGCGCACCCCGCAGGGCGATCGTCCGTCCATCGACAAACTCAACCCGGACCTGCGCATCCACCTGCGTCTGGACCGTGGCGAAGCGATCCTGTCCCTCGACCTGTCCGGCCACAGCCTGCACCAGCGCGGTTATCGCTTGCAGCAAGGCGCGGCGCCGCTGAAGGAAAACCTCGCGGCGGCGATCCTGATCCGTTCCGGCTGGCCACGGATTGCCGCCGAGGGCGGCGCACTGGCTGACCCGATGTGCGGCGTGGGGACCTTCCTCGTTGAAGCCGCGATGATCGCTGCCGACATGGCGCCGAACCTGCGCCGCGAGCAATGGGGCTTTACTGCCTGGCTCGGCCACGTGCCGGCGCTGTGGAAAAAACTCCACGAAGAAGCCGTCGAGCGCGCTGCGGCTGGCCTGGCCAAGCCACCGCTGTGGATTCGCGGTTATGAAGCCGACCCACGGCTGATCCAGCCGGGCCGCAACAACGTCGAGCGCGCCGGTCTCAGCGAGTGGATCAAGATCTACCAGGGTGAAGTCGCCACCTTCGAACCGCGCCCGGACCAGAACCAGAAAGGCCTGGTCATCTGCAACCCGCCGTACGGCGAGCGTCTGGGTGACGAAGCGAGCCTGCTCTACCTCTACCAGAACCTCGGCGAACGCCTGCGTCAGGCCTGCCTGAACTGGGAAGCCGCGGTGTTCACCGGCGCCCCGGATCTGGGTAAGCGCATGGGCATCCGCAGCCACAAACAATATTCGTTCTGGAACGGCGCGTTGCCGTGCAAGTTACTGCTGATCAAGGTCTTGCCGGATCAGTTCGTCACCGGCGAGCGCCGCACTCCGGAGCAGCGCCAGGCCGAGCGTGAGCAGGCGGAGTACGACCAGGCCCCGAGCGAGCCGCAAGAGCGCCAGTACAACAAGAACGGCAACCCGATCAAACCGACGCCGGTGCCCGCGCCGGTGGTTGAACAGCCGCGCTTGAGCGAAGGCGGGCAGATGTTCGCCAATCGCCTGCAAAAGAATCTCAAGGCCCTGGGCAAGTGGGTCAAGCGCGAAGGCATCGATTGCTACCGCGTCTACGATGCCGACATGCCGGAATATTCCATGGCCATCGACCTGTACCACGATTGGGTGCACGTTCAGGAATACGCCGCGCCCAAGTCCATCGACCCGGAAAAAGCCTCGGCACGGATGTTCGATGCCTTGGCGGCGATCCCGCAGGCGCTGAACATCGACAAGAGCCGCGTGGTGGTCAAACGCCGCGAGCGCCAGAGTGGCACCAAGCAGTACGAGCGCCAGAGCGCCCAAGGCAAGTTCCAGGAAGTCAGCGAAGGTGGCGTCAAGTTGCTGGTCAACCTCACCGACTACCTCGACACCGGGCTGTTCCTCGATCACCGCGCCATGCGTCTGCGCATTCAGAAAGAGGCCGAGGGCAAGCGCTTCCTCAATCTCTACTGCTATACCGCAACTGCCAGCGTGCACGCAGCCAAGGGCGGCGCGCGCAGCACCACCAGTGTCGACCTGTCGAAAACCTACCTGGACTGGGCGCGGCGCAACCTGTCGCTGAACGGTTTCTCCGACAAGAACCGCTTGGAGCAGGGCGATGTGATGGCCTGGCTGGACACTTGCCGCGATGAGTTCGACCTGATCTTCATTGATCCGCCGACCTTCTCCAACTCCAAGCGCATGGAAGGCATCTTCGATGTGCAGCGCGATCAGGTGCAGCTCATCGACCTGGCCATGGCGCGCCTGGCGCCCGGCGGCGTACTGTACTTCTCGAACAACTTCCGCAAATTCCAGCTCGAAGAAAACCTCACCACGCGCTACTCGGTGGAAGAGATTTCCGCGCAGACCATCGACCCGGATTTTGCGCGCAACGCCAAGATTCACCGCGCCTGGAAAATCACGGCTCGTTGACACTCGCCGGCATTGGATCCACAGAGCCTTGATTTTTAAAGGCTCTTGGATTTTCGCCGGTGCTAGCCAAATTAGTGGCTAATAGCTATAACTCTAGTGACTATTGGGCTTTTCCGGCCTGTGGCTTCTGAGTTATCGCTATGTCGTTGCATGCCGTGCGCCCGAAGATCCTGGGGTTTATCAGCGAAGACGTCTCGGGCTGGCTGGTCGCGGCGTTGGTCCTGTGTGCCGGCTGGATGCTCACCGGATTGCTGGCGTGGGCGGCGACCGAGCGCTTCGAGCAGCAGTTGCGCCAGCGTTTCCAGTTGCTCGCCAGCGAACGCTACAGCCGCATCGAAGAGCGCTTCCAGGATCAGGAACAACGGCTCGACGGCCTTCGGCGGTTTTTCGCCAACTCCCGATCTGTCTCTCGCGAAGAATTCGACGGCTACGCCCGGCCGCTGCTGCGGCGCACCCAGGCCTATTCCTGGGCGCCCCGGGTCAGCGGCAGCGAGCGCCTGGCGTTTGAGGCGGCGGCCCGTGATCAAGGGCTGGACAGTTACAGCATTCGCGAACTCAACCCCGACGGACAGCTGCAACTCGCCGCCGAGCGCGACCATTACGTGCCGGTGCTGTACAGCCAGACTCAAAGCCGCCTCGGCGCACCGCTGGGCTACGACTTGCTGGCCCAGCCATTGCGCCGTTCGACCCTGGAGCGGGCGGACCGCAATGGCACCCTGGCGGTGTCGCAACCCATGCACTTGCTGAGCATCGAACCGGCGTATGCCCGTGGCGTACTGCTGGTGGCGCCGGTCGCCCGTGCCGACAGCAGCGAACCATTTGGCTACGTGATGGCGGTGATCAGCATGCGTCAGTTGCTTGCCGACGGCCTGCCGGACCCGCTGCACGACTACCTGTCGGTGCGCATTCTTGACCTGTCGATCGATGATCAGCATGAAGTGCTGTTCGAGTCCTTTTCCGAAGCGGCGAGCACCGATCTGGCGTCCACCCAACTGCTGCGTCTGGCGGATCACGACTACCAGATAGAGATTCGCCCGAGCGCGGCGTTCTTGTTGGCGAACCATTCCTCGGCGACCAGCGCGGTGGTGCTCGGCGGCTTGCTCAGCCTGTTGCTCAGCGCCTTGCTCTACGTGCTGGTGAGTCAGCGTCAGCGCGCATTGAAACTGGTCGAGCAACGCACCGAAGAACTGCGCGCCCGCGAGCAAGAATTGCGTGGCACTCACGGTCAGTTGCGTGGGGTGCTGAACGCGGCGACCCAAGTGGCAATCATCGCCACCGATTTGCGCGGCGTGATCAGCACCTTCAATGCCGGGGCCGAGGCGATGCTTGGCTATCGCAGTGTCGACACCGTCGGCCACATGACCCTGGAAAACCTGCACCTGCCCCGTGAATTGATGGCCCGTTCACAGGCGTTGAGCGCGCGCTACGGTAAACCGATCCCGACCTGCCAGGCGATGCTGGTAGAGGGCGGCGAAAGCGGCGGCCAGGAGGCTCGTGAATGGACCCTGGTGCGCCAGGACGGCAGCCATTTGCTGGTCAACATGCTGGCGACCCCGGTACTGGATGAACACGGTTTATGGGTCGGGCACCTGGCGATCTGCATCGACATCACCGAACGCAAACGGGTCCACGAAGCGCTGGCGGCGCGCGACCTGCTGCTGAAGAAACTCAGCGCCCACGTGCCCGGTGGCATCTATCAGTTCAAAATGTCGTTCGATGGGCGCTTCAGCGTGATCTACGCCAGTGACGGCATCCGCGAAATCTACGAGCTGGAGCCAGACGTGCTGCTGCTCAATGCCGAAGCCATATTCACCCGCATTCACCCCCAGGACACCAGCCGTGTCCGCGCGTCGATCCGTGCCTCCGCCGACACGCTCAGCCCGTGGCGCGAGGAATACCGCGTGCAACTGCCGCAGCGCGGCCTGCGCTGGGTACGCGGCGAGGCCACGCCGGAAGAACAACCGGGTGGCGGCGTGTTATGGCATGGCTATGTCTCGGACATCACGGATCTGAAGCGGGTCGAGGAAGAACTGCGGGCGCTGTCGGTGACCGATGCCCTGACCGGCATCCACAACCGGCGTTATTTCCAGGAGCGCCTGACCACGGAAATGGCCAGGGTCGAGCGGGGTAGTGGCGAGTTATCAGTGATCATGCTCGACGTCGACCATTTCAAACGGATCAACGACCAGCATGGTCACGCGGTCGGCGACCGGGTGCTGCAGGCGGTGTGCGAGCGCATCGGCCATCGGCTGCGGCGCACCGACGTGTTCTGCCGGCTCGGCGGTGAAGAATTCATGGTGCTGTGCCCGGACATCAGCGGCGAGCACGCGTATGTCTTGGCGCAGGAGTTGTGGAAAGGGTTGCGCAGCGCGCCGATTGAGCCGGTCGGCACTGTCACTGCCAGTTTCGGCATCGCCAGTTGGCGCGAGGGCGAGGGCGCCGACGCCCTGCTGCTGCGCGCGGATTCCGGGGTGTATGCGGCGAAACAGGCCGGGCGGGATCGAGTGCAGGGTGAGTTGAACTAGCCTCTCAGATTGCGCCACCACCCCATGTGGGAGCGAGCCTGCTCGCGAAGGCGGATTACCCGTCGACATGTTCGTCGACTGACAGGAACTCTTCGCGAGCAGGCTCGCTCCCACAGGGGTTCAGTGAGGGCTGAGCCTGATTACAAATCCAGCCCCGCCGTGGCGATCTTCGGCTGGCGATACAGGTCCAGCAGCACCTGGTCGAGCACCGACGAGGCGCCGAACGGGGCTTTGTCGTTGAGGATCGCCACCACCGCCCAGGTGTTGCCGTTGTTATCACGGCTGAACCCGGCGATCGCCCGCACGGTGTTCAAGGTCCCAGTCTTGACGTGGGCCTCACCGCGCATCGCCGTGGTTTTCAGGCGTTTGCGCATGGTGCCGTCGGTGCCGGCAATCGGCATCGAGCTGATGAACTCCGCCGAGTAAGGGCTGCGCCACGCGGCTTGCAGCATCGACGCCATCTCCCGGGCGCTGACCCGTTCGGCGCGGGACAGCCCGGAACCGTTTTCCATCACGAGGTGCGGCGCGGTGATGCCTTTTTTCGCCAGCCACTGGCGCACCACGCGCTGCGCAGCCTTGGCATCGTCGCCATCGGCGTCGTTGCGGAACCGCGCGCCCAGGCTCAGGAACAACTGCTGGGCCATGGTGTTGTTACTGTATTTGTTGATGTCACGGATGATTTCCGCCAAGTCCGGCGAGAAGGCCCGGGCCAGCACCTTGGCATCCTTTGGCACGGCGCCCTGCACGTCGCGGCCCTGGATGCTGCCGCCCAGTTCCTTCCAGATCGCGCGCACGGCGCCGGCGGTGTAGGTGGCGTGGTCGAGCAGCGACAGGTAAGTCTGCGAGCTGCAACCGTCGCTCAATTGACCGCTGACCGTTACCACCACGCTGCCGTCGGCCTGGGCCACCGGGTTGTAGCGCACGTCGCCGCCGCACTGCTTGGTGTTGACCGCTTTGACCAGGTTCTCGACGCGGATGCTGGCGATCGGCGGCTCTACCGATATCAGCACTCGGCCGGCGTCGTTGCGCGCGACAAAACGCAGGGCCTTGAGGTTGACCAGCAAGGCATCGGGCTTGACCAGGAACGGTTTGTTCTCGTCGTTGCCATCGTCATTGAATTCCGGCAACTGCGGCTGCACGAAGAACCCGCGGTCGAGCACCAGGTTGCCGGTGACCTGAGTCACGCCATTGGCCCGCAGGTCGCGCATCAGCAGCCAGAGTTTTTCCATGTTCAGCTTCGGATCGCCGCCACCCTTGAGGTACAGGTTACCGTTGAGGATGCCGCCGCTGAGGGTGCCGTCGGTGTAGAACTCGGTTTTCCACTGGTGATTCGGCCCGAGCATTTCCAGGGCAGCGTAGGTGGTGACCAGTTTCATGGTCGAGGCCGGATTGACCGACACATCGGCGTTGTACACGGTCGGCGTGCCAGGGCCGGTCAACGGGATCATCACCAGCGACAGCGCACTGTCCGGCAGCTTGCTGGCCTTCAGGGCTTTTTCGACATTCGGCGAGAGACTGGTGTTGAGCGGCGCGGCGGAAACGGGGAGGGCCAGGGGCAAAAGAAGACTGGCCAGCAACAGGGGACGCAAAGATTTGATCATGTGCAATAAAACCCTACAGCCGAGGGGGGAAAGACGAGGGCATGAAGATAAATTCCCTCAATGGTCACAAAAGTGTCCGCATTATGCCCCAAGCCAGGGCGGCGTGTGCCTTGCGCGGCCGGTCTAATCGGCTATTTTTTACCGACGGTAGCCGCAGCCCCCCAGAGAGTCGGGCAGACGACGCCTTAAACTGCTAAAGTGCCGCCCGTTATTACTTATGAGGATTGTTCCAATGGCGACTAACCGTTCCCAGCGTCTGCGCAAAAAACTGTGCGTCGATGAATTTCAAGAGCTGGGTTTCGAACTGAACCTGGATTTCAAAGAAGATTTGGCTGATGAAGCCATTGATGCTTTCCTCGACGCGTTCATCAAAGAGGCCATGGAAGCCAATGGCCTCGGCTACGTCGGCGGCGACGACTACGGCCTGGTGTGCCTGCAGAAGCGTGGCTCGGTCTCCGAAGAGCAGCGTGCTGCCGTTGAAGCCTGGCTCAAGGGCCGCAGCGAACTGACCGAAGTGACCGTCAGCCCGCTGATGGACGTCTGGTACCCGGAAAAGCCGATCAATCCGGTAGCCTGACGGGCGCTGCACGTTTCAAGCTTCAAGCGCCGGTTGAATGCGCTTGGAGCTTGAATCTCACGGCTTGCAGCTCGAAACTCGTCACTGCGCCTTCTTCTTCCAGCCCAACACCACCAGCGTTAACACCCCCGCGACAATTCCCCAGAACGCCGAACCGATGGAAAACAGTGTCAGCCCCGACGCCGTGACCATAAAGGTAATCAACGCCGCTTCCCGTTCCTTGACCTCGTTCATCGCCACGCTCAAGCCGTTGATGATCGAACCGAACAGCGCCAGTGCGGCAATCGATAGCACCAGCTCTTTGGGCAACGCCGCGAATAACGCCGCCAGCGTCGCGCCGAACACCCCGGCAAAACCGTAGAAAATCCCGCACCACACCGCCGCGGTGTAGCGCTTGTTGCGATCTTCATGGGCATGCGGCCCGGTGCAGATCGCCGCGCTGATGGCGGCCAGGTTGATGCCGTGGGAGCCAAATGGCGCCAGCAGCAACGAGGCGATGCCGGTGCTGGTGATCAGCGGCGAGGCGGGCACCGTGTAGCCGTCGGCGCGCAAAACGGCGATGCCGGGCATGTTCTGCGAGGTCATGGCCACCACGAACAACGGGATGCCGATGCTGATGGTAGCGCCCAGGGAGAACTGCGGTGTGGTCCAGACTGGCGTTGCCAGCTCCAGGTGAAAATCGCTGAAATTCAGCAAACCCATGGTCGCCGAGAGTGCGGTGCCGACCACCAGCGCCGCAAGCACCGCATAGCGCGGCGACACGCGTTTGATCAGCAGATAGGTGAAGAACATACCCAGGACCAGGCCGGTGCGGTGTTGCGCGGCGACGAAAATCTCGCTGCCGATCTTGAACAGAATCCCTGCCAGCAAAGCCGCCGCCAGCGAGGCCGGGATCTTTTTCACCAGCCGCTCGAAGCTGCCGGTCAGCCCGCAGATCGTCACCAGTACTGCGCAGGTAATAAAGGCGCCGATGGCCTCGCCGTAGCTGACCCCCCCCAGGCTGGTGATCAGCAGCGCCGCGCCGGGGGTCGACCAGGCAATGGTGATCGGCGTGCGGTAACGCAGCGACAAACCGATGGTGCACACCGCCATGCCGATGGAAATCGCCCAGATCCACGAGGAAATCTGCCCACTGCTCAACCCCGCTGCCTGCCCGGCCTGGAACATCAGCACCAGGGAACTGGTGTAGCCGGTCATCATCGCGATAAATCCGGCGACGATGGCAGAAGGCGAAGTGTCCGCCAGGGGGCAGAGGCGGGTGCGGGTGGCGTCGGTCATGACGGTGGTGATCCTTGCTCTGATGAAAATCTCGAAACAGAGTGAAATCCCTGTGGGAGCGGGCTTGCCCGCGAAAGCGTCAGCACATGCACCATTAGTGTTGACTGACACACCGCCTTCGCGGGCAAGCCACGCTCCCACAGGTATTGCGTGAGGGCGGCAGCCCTGGCCATTAAGCCTAAACGCTTTGTGACTGATTCATTGCAATACAGCCGGGCCCGCAAACGACCGTACAGTCGTGTTGCCACTACGTGTTGTGTACAATCGGCGTGTTTTTTACACGATACTTGCCAGCGACCCACTGTGCCGTATTACAGTCACGGTCAATTCGCCGCCGTTCTTCCGACTCGAGTGCCCATGAACGAACAGTTGCAGCCCCTCAAGAAACAACCGCGAGCAGGCAAAGCCGGCCGCAGCGGGACCCAGGACGATATGGTCTACGCGCATATCTTCGAGGCCATCCTCGAACAGCGCCTGGCGCCCGGCACCAAGTTGAGCGAAGAAGCGCTGGGGGAAATTTTCGGGGTCAGCCGCACCATCATTCGCCGCGCCTTGTCGCGGCTGGCGCACGAAGGTGTGGTATTGCTGCGGCCGAACCGTGGCGCCGTGGTGGCCAGCCCGAGTGTCGAGGAAGCCCGCCAAGTGTTCCTGGCGCGGCGTCTGGTTGAACGCGCAATCACTGAACTGGCGGTGCAGCACGCCACCGCCGATCAGCTCGCCGAGTTGCGGCAAATGGTCAGCGACGAACGCGACAGTTTCTCCCGGGGCGATCGCGGTGCGGGCATCCGTCTGTCGGGGGAATTCCACCTCAAACTGGCCGAGGCGGCAAAAAACGCGCCGTTGATCAGCTTTCAGCGCAGCCTGGTGTCGCAAACGTCGCTGATCATCGCCCAGTACGAAAGCGGCAACCGTTCGCACTGTTCCTATGACGAGCACACCCAGCTGATTGACGCCATCGAAGCCCGCGACGCGGTGCTGGCGGTGGACTTGATGATGCATCACATGGATCACATCGACAGCAAACTCAACCTCAACGAGGAAAGCGCGTCGGATGATCTGCATGCGGTGTTCTCGCATTTGTTGTCGACCAAGAAGGCTGGGCGGTCGACTGCCAAGCACTAAGTCAGATTGAGTTGACCCCAATCGCTGGCAAGCCAGCTCCCACAGTGATCCAGGGTGTTCGACAGGTCTGCGGCATACCGAAAACCTGTGGCAGATTGAGTTGACCCCAATCGCTGGCAAGCCATCTCCCACAGTGATCCAGGGTGTTCGACAGGTCTGCGGCATACCCGAAAACCTGTGGCAGCGAGCCTGCTCGCGAAAGCAATCTGAAGGACAAAAAAAATCCCCCAGGCCAAACAGGACTGGGGGATTTTTTTTGCCTGCGAACACTTAGCGCTGATGCACTAAAGCCCCCGCCGCATAGGTCTGGGCCACGGTGCGGTCATCGCCCAGGGTCATCAACACGAACAAGGTTTCGGCGATGTTTTTGGCCTGTTTCAAGCGATAGCTGAGCAGCGGTGTGGCGTTGTAGTCGAGCACCAGGAAATCGGCGTCGCTGCCCGGTTGCAGGCTGCCGATCTTGTCTTCCAGGCGCAGGGCGCGGGCGCCGCCGAGGGTGGCCAGGTACAGCGATTTGAACGGGCTCAGCCGTGCGCCTTGCAACTGCATGACTTTGTAGGCTTCGTTCAGGGTTTGCAGCAGCGAGAAACTGGTGCCGCCGCCAACGTCAGTGCCGAGGCCGACGTTGAGGTTGTGCTTCTCGGCCATCGGCAGGTTGAACAGGCCGCTGCCGAGGAAAAAGTTCGAAGTCGGGCAGAAGGCGATCGCCGAGCCGGTCTCCGCCAGGCGCGCGCATTCGTCGTCGCACAGGTGCACGCCGTGGGCGAACACCGAGCGCTCGCCGAGCAATTGGTAGTGATCGTAAACGTCGAGGTAGCCTTTGCGCTCCGGGAACAGCTCCTTGACCCACTCGACTTCCTGCAGGTTTTCACTGATGTGGGTCTGCATGTACAGGTCCGGGAATTCGCTCAGCAACTGGCCAGCGAGCGCCAGTTGTTCCGGAGTACTGGTGGGGGCGAAACGCGGGGTCACGGCGTAATGCAAACGGCCCTTGCCGTGCCAGCGTTCGATCAGCGCTTTGCTCTCGGCGTAGCTCGATTCCGCGGTATCGGTCAGGTAATCCGGCGCGTTGCGGTCCATCATCACCTTGCCGGCGATCATCCGCAGGTCAAGCTTCTCGGCGGCCTCGAAAAACGAATTCACCGACTGCGGATGCACGCTGCCGAACACCAGCGCGGTGGTGGTGCCGTTGCGCAGCAGTTCCTTGATGAAAATGTCCGCGACTTCCTCGGCGTGAGCCTTGTCGGCGAACTGGCTTTCGCACGGAAAGGTGTAGGTGTTGAGCCAGTCCAGCAATTGCTCGCCATAGGCGCCGACCATGCCGGTTTGCGGCAGGTGGATATGAGTGTCGATGAAGCCGGGGGTGATCAGCGCATCCTGGTAATGGTTGATCTCGATGTCCGCCGGCAGAGTCGGCAGCAATTCACTGGCGTGGCCGAGGGCACTGATCTTGCCGTTATCGACCACCAGCAGGCCGTCCTCGAAATATTCGTAGGAGGCTTCGATCCCAACCACGGCGGGGTCGGCGAGGCTGTGCAGGATAGCGGCGCGGTAGGCTTTGCGAGTCAGAGGCATGTGGGGTTCCGTTTTAATTCGCAGCGTGGCTGCGGCGCGAGGCCGGCAGCAGTTTGGCAATAGAAGATCCGGCGCTGGCGCTGTGCTGGCCAAAGTCGGCGTTGTAGGTAGCGATGATTTCGCCGGCGATGGAGATGGCGATTTCCACTGGCAATTTGCCTTTCACTTCGCCGATGCCCATCGGGCAGCGCATGCGTTGCAGCACCGCGCTGTCGAAGCCGCGATCGCGCAGGCGATGCTCGAACTTGACCCGTTTGGTCTTCGAGCCGATCAGGCCGAAGTAGGCGAAATCGTTGCGCTTGAGGATGGCGGCGGTCAGTTCGAGGTCGAGCTGGTGGTTGTGGGTCATGACGATGCAGTAGCTGCCGGCGGGCAACGCGTCGATTTCATCGACCGGTTCTTCGCTGACGATCTTGCGCACGCCGTGGGGGATCTGCTCGGGGAATTCCGCTTCCCGGGAGTCGATCCAGCGCACGCGGCAGGGCAGGCCGGCGAGCAACGGCACCAGTGCGCGGCCGACATGCCCGGCGCCGAACACCGCGATCTGCGCCTGCACCTGGCCCATGGGTTCAAACAGCAACACGGTCACGCCACCGCAGCACTGGCCCAGGCTGGCGCCGAGGCTGAAGCGCTCCAGATGCGTGGTCTGCTGACCACAGGCGAGCATTTCTCGGGCCAGTTGCATGGCCTTGAATTCCAGGTGCCCGCCACCGATGGTGTCGAAGGTCTGCCGGGCGCTGATGACCATTTTCGAACCGGCATTGCGCGGCGTCGAGCCGAGTTCTTCGATGATCGTCACCAGAACACAGGGTTCGCCCTGGTTCTGCAGGTCGGCGAGGGCGTCGATCCAGTTGTACATATTCACCTCAACATCTTTGGTGTTTGCGCGGGCCCCATCGCTGGCAAGCCAGCTCCCACAGGTTGTGTGGTGTCCCTTAAATCCGAAATCACCACCAATCACTGTGGGAGCTGGCTTGCCGGCGATTAGCCGCACCTCGGTCCTAGAGCGGAGCCAACTCAGCTTCAGCAGCAGCTGCTTTCACAACTTTGAGCTGACGCATCTGCTCACACCCCCACAGCACCCGCTCCGGGGTGGCCGGGGCGTCGATGTTGGGCTGATGCTTGTAGTCGCCGAGGCTGGCCACGGCGTCCTTGATCGCGCACCAGGCGGCGATGCCGAGCATGAACGGCGGCTCGCCCACGGCTTTGGAATGGAACACCGTGTCTTCCGGGTTCTTGCGGTTTTCCACCAGCTTCACCCGCAGGTCCAGCGGCATGTCGGCCACCGCCGGGATCTTGTAACTGGCCGGGCCGTTGGTCATCAGCTTGCCTTTGTTGTTCCAGACCAGCTCTTCCATGGTCAGCCAGCCCATGCCCTGGATGAAGCCGCCCTCGACCTGGCCGATGTCGATGGCCGGGTTCAGCGAGGCGCCGACGTCGTGCAGGATGTCGGTGCGCAGCATCTTGTATTCGCCGGTCAGTGTGTCGACGATCACTTCGCAGCATGCCGCGCCAAACGCGTAGTAGTAGAACGGACGACCTCGGGCCTGGCTGCGGTCGTAGAAGATTTTCGGGGTCTTGTAGAACCCGGTGCTCGACAGCGAGACCTGAGCAAAATACGCCTGCTGGATCAGCGCTTCGAACGTCAGGATCTGGTCGCGCACGCGCACATGGCCGTTGTGGAATTCCACGTCTTCTTCGCTGACCGTGTAGTGCCGAGCGGCGAATTCCACCAGGCGCTTTTTGATGATCTCGGCGGCGTTCTGCGCGGCTTTGCCGTTCAAATCAGCACCGCTGGAAGCGGCGGTCGGCGAGGTGTTGGGCACCTTGTCGGTGTTGGTCGCGGTGATCTGCACGCGGTCCATTTCCACCTGGAACACTTCGGCCACCACTTGTGCGACCTTGGTGTTCAAGCCCTGGCCCATTTCGGTGCCGCCGTGGTTCAAGTGAATACTGCCGTCGGTGTAGATGTGCACCAGCGCACCGGCCTGGTTGAGGAAACTGGCGGTAAAGGAAATGCCGAATTTCACCGGGGTCAGCGCCAGGCCTTTTTTCAGGATCGGGCTATTGGCGTTGTAGCGCCGGATCGCTTCGCGGCGTTCGTAATACTGGCTGCTTTGTTCCAGTTCGGCGGTCATTTCCTCGAGCATGTTGTGCTCGACGGTCTGGTAGTAATGGGTGACGTTGCGCTCGGTCTTGCCGTAGTAGTTGGCCTTGCGCACGGCCAGTGGGTCGAGGCCCAGATGGCGGGCGATGGCGTCCATCACTTCCTCGATGGCGACCATCCCTTGCGGGCCGCCGAAGCCACGGTAAGCGGTGTTCGATGCGGTGTTTGTCTTGCAGCGGTGACCGTTGATGGTCGCGTCACCGAGGTAGTACGAGTTGTCGGAGTGGAACATCGCCCGGTCGACAATTGACGCCGACAAGTCCGGCGAGCAACCGCAGTTGCCGGCCAGGTCCATGGCGATGCCGTGCAGGCGCCCGGTGCTGTCGAAGCCGACGTCGTACTCGACATAGAACGGGTGGCGCTTGCCGGTCATCAGCATGTCTTCGACCCGTGGCAGGCGCATCTTGGTCGGCTGGCCGGTGAGGTGCGCGATCACCGCACACAGGCACGCCGGGCTCGCCGCCTGGGTTTCCTTGCCGCCGAAGCCACCGCCCATGCGGCGCATGTCGACGACGATTTTGTTCATCGACACGTCCAGCACTTCCGCCACCAGTTTCTGCACTTCGGTGGGGTTCTGGGTCGAGCAGTAGACGATCATGCCGCCGTCCTCGGTGGGCATCACCGAGGAAATCTGCGTTTCCAGGTAGAAATGTTCCTGGCCGCCGATGTGCAGCGTGCCTTGCAGGCGATGTTCGGCGGTCGCCAGCGCGGTGGTCGAATCGCCGCGCTGGTGAGTGTGGCTGTCCAGCACGAAGTGGCGTTTGCGCAGGGCTTCAACCACGTCGAGCACCGGCTCCAGGTCTTCGTATTCGATGATCGCCGCCATCGCCGCTTTGCGCGCGGTGTCCAGGTCTTTGGCCGCGACGGCGAGCACCGGTTGCCCGACGAATTGCACATCGTCGATGGCCAGCAGCGGGTCGCCCGGTAGCAGCGGGCCGATGTCTTTCAGGCCCGGCACATCCTTGTGGGTGATGGCGATGCGCACGCCCTCGAAGGCGTAGCAGGGCGCGGTGTCGATGCTGATGATTTTCGCGTGGGCGCGGTCCGACAAGCGCGCGTACACGTGTAACTGGTTGGGGAATACCAGGCGATCGTCGATGTACTGCGCTTCCCCGGACACATGCTTGGCGGCGCTGTCATGCTTGACGCTGCGGCCGACGCCAGTGGTCAGGTCCTGGGCGAACAGTTCGGCCAGTTCAGCCTGGGTCTTCTCTACGGCGTGATGATTAGACATAAGCGGTCACCCGAGTCTCGATGTGCGGCGTTTGCAGTTCGATGAAGTATTTGCGCAGCAGGTTTTGCGCGCTGAGCAGGCGGTATTCCTTGCTCGCGCGGAAATCCGAGAGCGGCGTGAAGTCGTCGGCCAGGGCGGCGCAGGCACGCTCGACCGTGGCGTGGTTGAACGGCGCACCGAGTAACGCGGCTTCGCAGCTTTTGGCGCGTTTCGGCGTGGCGGCCATGCCGCCGAAAGCCACGCGGGCGTCGGCGATCACGCCGTTATCGAGGCGCAGATTGAAGGCGGCGCATACTGCGGAAATGTCATCGTCCAGGCGTTTCGACACTTTATAGGCGCGGAACAACTGCTCGGCCTGGGCGCGGGGCACGATGATCTTCTCGATGAACTCGCTTTCCTGACGCGCGGTGACCCGGTAATCGATGAAGTAGTCTTCCAGCGCCATGGTCCGGCGGGTCTCGCCCTTGCACAGCACGATCTGCGCGCCGAGGGCGATCAGCAGCGGCGGCGAATCACCGATCGGCGAGGCGTTGCCGATGTTGCCGCCGAGGGTGCCCTGGTTGCGGATCTGCAACGAGGCGAAGCGCTGCAGCAATTCGCCGAAGTCCGGGTATTCCGCCTTCAGCGCTTCATAGCAATCGGAGAGGGCGGTGGCGGCGCCGATTTCCAGGCGATCGTCAAAGCGCTCGATGCGCTTCATTTCAGCGACGTTGCCCACATAGATCATCACCGGCAGCGTGCGGTGGAACTGCGTGACTTCCAGCGCCAGGTCAGTGCCGCCGGCCAGTAGCCGGGCTTGCGGATAAGCGTCGTAGAGGTCGGCGAGGTCGGCGACGGTCAGCGGCACCAGGCAGCGTTTGTCGCCACTGTTGAGTTCACCGGTGTCGGTGGGCGCGATGGCTTTGAGGCGGGCGATGGTCTCGGCTTCGCGGGCGTCGAACTGGTCCGGTTGCTTGCCGCAGCAGGCTTGTTCGGCGGCGGCGAGGATTGGCCGGTAGCCGGTGCAGCGGCAGAGGTTGCCGGCCAGGGCTTCGTGAGCCTTGTGCGAATCCGCTTGCTCGGAGTTCTTCTGCAGGGCAAACAGCGACATCACAAAGCCCGGGGTGCAGAAGCCGCATTGCGAGCCGTGGCACTCGACCATCGCCTGCTGCACGCTGTGCAATTGACCCTGGTGCTTGAGGTCTTCGACGCTGATCAGTTGCTTGCCGTGCAGCGACGAAACAAAAGTCAGGCACGAATTGAGGCTGCGGTAGCGAATGTGTTCGCGGCCGGCGTCATCCGTCTGCAACTCGCCGACCACTACGGTGCAAGCGCCGCAATCACCGCTGGCGCAACCTTCTTTGGTGCCGGATTTGCCGACGTGCTCGCGCAGATAATTGAGCACGGTCAGGTTCGGGTCCAGGGCGTGCTCGCTACGGAGTTCCTGGTTGAGTAAAAACTGGATCACGGAAGGCCTCGCAGACTCATTATTGTTGTTAACCGATGGACCGAATTTAGCAGGTCTGACTTTTCGGTCAACGGTTTTCTGACTTAAAGGTCAAGAAAACCGCTTTTGTCGATCAACAGCCGGTTTGATCAGTATTGACCCTTAACGCGCCCAGTGCTTTTTGCTTATATCGTGCCAAAAACCGCTTTGTGGGCACTCCGCCATGACACGGCAAGTGCGCTACACTGCGCCGCTTGTGCAGATCGAAGATTTTCAAGGACCACCATGACGTTCAAGGCGCCGGACAGCCTCGCCGAGCAAATTGCCCACCACCTCGCCGAGCGGATCATCCGTGGCGAAATGAAACCCGGTGAGCGCATCCAGGAACAGAAAGTCACGTTGGCGTTGAACGTCAGCCGTGGGTCGGTGCGCGAAGCCTTGCTGATTCTGGAGCGCCGGCACCTGATCGCGATCCTGCCGCGCCGTGGCGCCCACGTGACTGAGCTCACCGCACACAAGGTGCAAAGCCTTTGCACCCTGATGAGCGAGTTGTACATCCTGCTCGGCAACGCGGTGGCCAATGGCTGGCAAGTGCAGACTGACATGGCGCCGTTCCTGCAAATCCAACAGCGGCTGATCGCCAGCTACGAACGCCAGGACATCCGCACTTTCGTCGACGACAGCTTCAACGTGATGCGCGCCGCGTATCCGTTCGCCAACAACCCGTACCTGCAAGAAACCGTGGAAAACCTGCAACCGGCCATGAGCCGCGCGTATTTCCTGGCCCTGGAACAGCGCAAGGCCGAGATGAGCGAATACCTCGAGCTGTTCGAGCGCCTGCTCGCCGCCGTGCTGGCCCGTGACTTGCCGCAGATTCGCGTGGTGCTGACGGCCTATGCCCAGCGCAGTTGCGATCTGGTGGTGTCTGCGTTGACGGTCGCTTAAGCGTGCGGCTCAAGTGCATCAAACTGGCGGGGTTCAAATCCTTCGTCGACCCGACCACGGTGAACTTCCCCAGCAACATGGCGGCGGTGGTCGGGCCCAATGGCTGCGGCAAGTCGAACATCATCGACGCCGTGCGCTGGGTGATGGGCGAGAGCTCGGCGAAAAACCTGCGCGGCGAGTCGATGACCGACGTCATCTTCAACGGCTCCACCAGTCGCAAACCGGTGAGCCAGGCCAGCATCGAACTGGTATTCGATAACAGCGACGGCACCTTGCTCGGCGCGTACGCCGCTTACGCGGAAATCTCGATTCGGCGCAAAGTCACCCGCGACAGCCAGACCACCTATTACCTCAACGGCACCAAGTGCCGCCGTCGCGACATCACCGATATCTTCCTCGGCACTGGCCTCGGCCCGCGCAGCTATTCGATCATTGAACAGGGGATGATCTCCAAGCTGATCGAGTCCAAGCCCGAAGACCTGCGCAACTTTATTGAAGAAGCCGCCGGCATCTCCAAGTACAAGGAGCGCCGCCGCGAAACCGAAAACCGCATTCGCCGCACCCACGACAACCTCGCGCGCCTGACCGACCTGCGCGAAGAACTCGAACGCCAGCTCGAACGCTTGCATCGTCAGGCCGAGGCGGCGAAGAAGTATCAGGAATACAAAGCCGAGGAGCGTCAGCTCAAGGCACAACTGTCGGCCCTGCGCTGGCAGGCGCTGAACGAGCAAGTCGGGCAGCGTGAAGCGATCATCGGCAACCAGGAAATCAGCTTTGAAGCGCTGGTCGCCGAGCAGCGCAATGCCGATGCCGCGATCGAACGTTTGCGCGACGGCCACCACGAGCTGTCCGAGCGCTTTAACCTGGTGCAGGGCCGCTTCTATTCGGTCGGTGGCGACATCGCTCGGGTCGAGCAAAGCATCCAGCACGGCCAGCAACGCTTGCGTCAATTGCAGGACGATCTGAAAGAAGCCGAACGCGCGCGCCTGGAAACTGAGTCGCACCTGGGCCATGACCGCACCTTGCTGCTGACCCTGGGCGAAGAGCTGGACATGCTCACCCCCGAGCAGGAAATCACCAGCGCCGCCGCCGAAGAAGCCGCCGCCGCGCTGGAAGAATCCGAAACCAGCATGCGCGCCTGGCAGGAGCAGTGGGACGCCTTCAACCTCACCGCCGCCGAACCCCGGCGCCAGTCCGAAGTCCAGCAGTCGCGCATCCAGCAACTGGAAACCAGCCTCGAACGCCTGGCCGAGCGCCAGCGGCGGCTGATCGAAGAGCGCGCCTTGCTCTCGGCCGACCCGGAAGACGAAGCCATTCTCGAACTCAACGAGCAGCTCGCCGCCAGCGAAGCGACCCTCGAAGATTTGCAGGCCAGCGAAGAAGCGCAGGTCGAACGTCTGGAGCAGTTGCGTCAACAGTTGCAGCAAGCGCTGCACAATCAGCAGCAGGCGCAGGGCGATTTACAGCGTCTGAACGGCCGCTTGGCGTCGCTCGAAGCCTTGCAGCAAGCTGCGCTCGACCCTGGCACCGGTGCCGCCGAATGGCTGCGCGATCAGCACTTGGCCGAACGTCCGCGCCTGGCTGAAGGCCTGAAGGTCGAGGCTGGTTGGGAGCTGGCGGTGGAAACCGTGCTCGGTGCCGACCTGCAAGCGGTGCTGGTGGACGATTTCGGCGGCTTCGATTTATCCGGTTTCAGCCAAGGCGATCTGCGCCTGCTCAGCCCCGCCAGCGATGGCGTGCGAGTGGCTGGCAGCTTGCTCGACAAGGTCGAGGCGTCGGTGGATCTGTCGCCCTGGCTGGGCCAGGTCAAACCGGTCGATAGTCTGGAGCAGGCCTTGGCCCAGCGCGGGCAATTGGCGGCGGGTGAGAGCCTGATCAGCCGCGACGGTTATTGGGTCGGCCGGCATTTCCTGCGGGTGCGCCGCGCCAGTGAGGCCGAGAGTGGCATGCTCGCCCGAGGCCAGGAAATCCAGCGTCTGGGCCTGGAGCGCGAAGAGCGCGAAGCGACCGTCGAAACCCTGGAAACCGAACTGCAAAACCTGCGGGCGCAACAGCGCCAGCAGGAAAACGGTCGCGAACATCTGCGCCGCCTGCTGCAAGACGAAGCCCGCCAGCAAGGCGAACTGAAAGCGCAATTGTCCGCCGGCAAAGCCAAGGCCGAGCAATTGATGCTGCGTCGCACGCGCCTCGACGAAGAGGTCGCCGAACTCGGTGAACAACGCGCGCTCGAACACGAAAACATCGGCGAAGCGCGCCTGCAATTGCAGGAAGCCCTCGACAGCATGGCCCTCGACACCGAGCAGCGCGAATTGCTGCTGGCCCAGCGCGACAGCCTGCGCGAGCGACTCGACCGGGTGCGTCAGGAAGCGCGGCAGCATAAGGATCACGCCCATCAATTGGCCGTGCGTCTCGGTTCGCTGAAGGCGCAGCACGATTCCACGCGTCAGGCCTTGGAGCGCCTCGAAATGCAATCCGAGCGCCTGACCGAGAAGCGCGAACAGCTCAGCCTCAACCTGGAGGAGGGCGAGGCACCGCTGGAAGAACTGCGGCTGAAGCTCGAAGAATTGCTCGACCGGCGCATGAGCGTCGACGAAGAATTGAAGACCGCGCAAATCGCCCTGGAAGATGCCGACCGCGAACTGCGCGACGCCGAGAAACGCCGCAACCAGGCCGAGCAGCAGTCGCAACTGATCCGTGGCCAACTCGAACAACAGCGCATGGAATGGCAAGCCCTGACCGTGCGCCGCAAAACCTTGCAGGACCAGTTGCTGGAAGACGGCTACGACCTGCACGGCGTGCTCGCCACCCTGACCGCCGAAGCCAGTGAGCAGTTTGCCGAAGAAGAACTGGAACGCATCGCCGCACGCATTCAACGCCTGGGCGCGATCAACCTCGCGGCCATCGAGGAATACACCCAGCAGTCCGAGCGCAAACGCTATCTGGACGCGCAGAACGACGACCTGGTGGAAGCCCTCGACACCCTGGAAAACGTCATTCGCAAGATCGACAAGGAAACCCGTAACCGTTTCAAAGATACCTTTGATCAGATCAATGGCGGTTTACAGGCACTTTTCCCAAAAGTTTTCGGTGGAGGCCGCGCCTATTTGGAACTGACGGGCGAAGATCTACTCGATACAGGGGTGACGATCATGGCGCAACCGCCCGGCAAGAAGAACAGCACCATCCATTTGCTCTCCGGCGGCGAAAAAGCCCTGACCGCACTGGCCCTGGTATTTGCGATCTTCAAATTGAATCCGGCGCCGTTCTGCATGCTCGACGAAGTTGACGCACCACTGGATGACGCTAACGTTGGACGCTACGCACGGCTCGTGAAAGAAATGTCGCAAACCGTTCAGTTCATCTACATCACCCACAACAAGATCGCCATGGAAATGGCCGATCAACTGATGGGGGTCACCATGCACGAGCCCGGGTGTTCGCGGCTGGTGGCCGTAGATGTCGAAGAAGCGATGGCGCTGGTGGATGCCTGAGGTTCGGTCTGTAGGATTGGTATTTAAGTGCTGTAGGACCTTTTTACCAAGCCCTACTTGCTGGCCAATCGACATATTGACTGAAGCGGATGTGACAGACGGTGTAAAGTTACCTTTGGTCGTGCTAGTTTAATGTCAAATTTTCGTATACGTGGGCAAAACGCCTGTCAGAACATAGAGTTGGCGCCACGTTTTAAAGCGGTTTGCAGCTTGTAAACCCCTTATTTTTCAGCATTTTTTATAGAGGCACGGGATTACATGGAAATCGGTCTGCGCGAGTGGCTGATCGTCATCGGCATCATTGTCATTGCCGGTATTCTTTTTGATGGCTGGCGCCGGATGCGCGGCGGCAAGGGAAAACTGAAGTTCCGCCTGGATCGAAGTCTGTCCAATCTGCCCGACGACGACAGCAGCGCCGAGCTGCTGGGTCCGCCACGGGTGCTGGACACGCATAAAGAGCCGCAACTGGACGAGCACGATTTGCCGTCCGTGAGCATGCCGGCCCGCGAGCCCCGTGAATCGGGCTCCAAGCGCGGCAAGCGCAGCCATGGCGAACCGTCCCAGGGCGACTTGAACCTCAATCTCGACCTGGACGGCGGCCCGAGCTTCAACGCGCGCGACGACGACTTCCCGGACGACAGCAAATCTCCTACGGTTTCGTCCAGCGACAAAGAGCAGCCACAAGCCGAAGAAGTGCTGGTGATCAGCGTGATCTGCCGCGACGCCGCCGGCTTCAAAGGCCCGGCGCTGTTGCAGAACATTCTGGAAAGCGGTTTGCGGTTCGGCGAGATGGACATCTTCCACCGTCACGAAAGCATGGCCGGCAACGGCGAAGTGCTGTTCTCCATGGCCAACGCGGTGAAACCGGGTATTTTCGATCTGGACGACATCGACCATTTCAGCACCCCGGCGGTGAGCTTCTTCCTCGGCCTGCCAGGCCCGCGTCATCCGAAGCAAGCCTTCGATGTGATGGTCGCGGCGGCGCGCAAGTTGTCCCAGGAACTGAACGGTGAATTGAAGGACGACCAGCGCAGCGTGCTGACCGCCCAGACCATCGAACACTACCGCCAGCGCATCGTCGAATTCGAGCGCCGCGCCCTGACCCAGAACGCTGATCCAAAGGTGGGCACCCCCACAGGGTTCCGGCCTTTAAGCTATTGTGATTAGAAGATTGAGCAGCCTCGGCTGCTCTTTTGCTTTATGAGAGAACACCCATGACTGCCGTCAAAACCCGCATTCTAGAGCTGCGCGCCGAGCTGGACGAGCACAACTATCGCTACCACGTCCTCGACGAGCCGAGCATTCCGGACGTCGAATACGATCGCCTGTTCCATGAACTCAAGGCACTGGAAGCGGAAAATCCCGAACTGATCACCAGCGACTCGCCGACCCAGCGCGTCGGCAGCGCCGCGCTCTCGGCCTTCACGCAGGTGCGCCACGAAGTGCCGATGCTCAGCCTCGGCAACGCCTTCGAAGAAAGCGACATGCGCGAGTTCGATCGTCGGGTCACCGAAGGTCTCGACCGGCCGGTGGGCGACTTGTTCGGCAGCGGCGCGGCGGTGGAATACAGTTGCGAACCGAAACTCGATGGCTTGGCCGTCAGCCTGTTGTACCAGGACGGCGTGCTGGTGCGCGGCGCCACTCGCGGCGACGGCACCACCGGCGAAGACATCAGCGTCAACGTGCGCACCGTGCGCAACATCCCGCTCAAGCTCAAGGGCAGCGACTGGCCGGCGACCCTGGAAGTGCGCGGCGAAGTGTTCATGTCCAAGGCCGGTTTCGAACGGCTCAACGCCACGCAACTGGAGGTCGGCGGCAAAACCTTCGCCAACCCGCGTAACGCCGCAGCCGGCAGCCTGCGCCAACTGGACTCGAAGATCACCGCCAACCGTCCGCTGGAATTCTGCTGCTACGGCATCGGCCAGATTTCCCACGACATCGCCGATACCCACATCGGCAACCTGAAGCAACTCAAGGCCTGGGGCATGCCGGTCAGCCGCGAGCTGAAACTGGCCCACGGCATCGACGAATGCCTGGACTACTACCGCGACATCGGCGAGCGCCGCAACAGCCTCACCTATGAAATCGACGGCGTGGTGTTCAAGGTCAACAGCATTGCCTCGCAGCGGGAACTGGGCTTCCGCGCCCGTGAACCGCGTTGGGCGATCGCGCACAAATTCCCGGCGATGGAAGAACTCACCGAGCTGCTCGACGTGGAATTCCAGGTCGGCCGCACCGGTGCCGTCACGCCAGTCGCGCGTTTGAAACCGGTCAAGGTCGCCGGCGTCACCGTGGCCAACGCCACGTTGCACAACATGGATGAAGTGGCGCGCCTGGGCCTGATGATCGGCGACACAGTGATCATCCGCCGCGCTGGCGACGTGATTCCGCAAGTGGTGCAAGTGGTCACCGAGCGCCGCCCGGATAACGCCCGGCCGGTGCAGATTCCGCAAACCTGCCCGGTCTGCGGCTCCCACGTCGAGCGCACGCAACTGGTGAAGCGCAGCAAGGGCCGCGAAACCGTCAGCGAAGGCGCGGTGTATCGCTGCGTCGGCCGTCTGGCCTGCGGCGCGCAACTCAAGCAGGCGATCATTCACTTCGTTTCGCGCCGGGCCATGGACATTGAAGGTCTGGGCGACAAGAGCGTCGAGCAATTGGTCGACGGAGGCCTGGTCAGTTCGCCGGCCGATCTGTACGCCCTGAAGTTCGAAGACATCGTCGACCTCGAAGGCTTCGCCGAGCTGTCGAGCAAAAAATTGCTCGCCGCCATCGATCACAGCAAGACCCCGAGCCTGGCACGCTTCATCTACGCCCTCGGCATCCCCGATGTCGGCGAAGAGACAGCGAAAGTGCTGGCGCGCTCCTTGGGCACGTTACAGCGGGTTCAGCAGGCGTTGCCGCAGGTGTTGACGTACTTGCCGGACGTTGGCCTGGAAGTCGCGCATGAAATCCACAGCTTCTTTGAAGATGCGCACAACCAGGAGGTGATCGCCGACCTGCTCAAGCACGGCTTGCAGATCCAGGATCAGGGCGACCTCAGCGCAGAATTCGCCGCCAGCACCACCCTCGGCGGCCTGCTCGACAAGTTGCACATTCCCTCGGTAGGGCCGGGCGGGGCGCAAAAACTGGCGGACAAGTTCGGCTCGCTGGAAGCGGTGATGACCGCTGACTGGCTGGACATGCGCCAGGCCCTGCCGGAGAAACAGGCCAATGCCGTGCGCGAGTTTTTTGCCGACGACACCAACCGGCAACTGGCTCGCGCCGCTGAACAGCAACTGCGCGAGTTCGGCATGCATTGGCAGAGCGAGAAAAAAGTCGTCGAAGGCCTGCCGGAAGCGGGGCACACCTGGGTCCTGACGGGTTCACTGGAACTGATGAGCCGCGACGTCGCCAAAGACAAACTCGAAAGCCTCGGCGCCAAGGTCGCCGGCTCGGTCTCGGCCAAAACCCACATCGTCGTCGCCGGCCCCGGCGCCGGCTCGAAGCTGACCAAGGCCAATGAGCTGGGGGTCAAAGTGCTGGATGAAGAGGCGTTCGTGAAATTTCTGGCGGGGCATGGAATCGAGGTTTGAGTTTGCTTGCCTGAGGCGAAGCGCTTACCTGGCAAGGCTGCTTTTTGTGGCAACACTGCTTTTGTGGTGAAGGGGCTTGGCTGTGGTGAGGGTGCTTTTGTGGCGAGGGAGCTTGCTCCCGCTGGGCTGCGCAGCAGACCCAAGAATCTAACTGGCAGTGACATTTTTAGGAGTGCTTCGCCCTCCAGCGGGAGCAAGCTCCCTCGCCACAAGGGCCTCGGCACATTTCAAAGCAGCGTCTGCTCATCAACCCCCGCATCAAACAGGGAACGATCCCGCCGGCAGAATGATCTAGTCTTGGCCACCCCCAGGGAGAGATCGCCATGTACCGCTTCTTCGAACAGCTCAGTTCGCGTATCGCCGCGCCGTTTCTCGGCGGGCCGTCGCGCAACAGCAAGGTCTGGCAGTGCCGCTGCGGGCAGTCGTTGTTCTTTGGCAACAGCCAGTGCCTGGCCTGTGCGGCCGCGCTGGGTTATCAGCCGGAGCAAAGTCGCTTGTCCTCCCTGCAACCGGGCCCGTTCACCGACACCTGGCGGCTCGATGCCGATCCCGAGGCCGGGGTGTTCCGCCGCTGCGCCAATCTCGATTCCCCAGCCGCGTGCAACTGGCTGTTGCCCGCCGATACCGTGCATGCCCTGTGCACCGCGTGCAGCCTGAACCGCACCATCCCCGATCTGTCGCTGGTGGAAAATCACGAACGCTGGCTCAAGGTCGAGACCGCGAAGCGGCGCCTGGTGGCGCAACTGATCACCCTCGGCCTGCCCGTGATCCCAAAAACCGAGAATGAAGACACCGGCCTGGCATTCGATTTCATCGGCGTCGACCTCGAAGGCAACGCGCCCACTACCGGCCATGCCAACGGCTTGATCACCCTCGACATCAACGAAGCCGACGACGCCCATCGCGAGCAGGTCAGGGTGCAAATGCACGAACCCTACCGCACCTTGCTCGGGCACTTTCGCCATGAAGTCGGCCACTATTACTGGGATCGGCTGATCGACAACAGCCCCTGGCAGGACGCCTTTCGCGGCCTGTTCGGCGACGAACGCGCCAGCTACGCCGACGCTCTCGACCGTCATTATGAACAAGGCGCACCGCTGAACTGGCAACAGCACTACGTCAGTGCCTACGCGACCATGCACCCGTGGGAAGACTGGGCCGAGACCTGGGCGCATTACTTGCACATGATGGACGCGGTGGACACGGCGCTGGGCTTCGGCATGAGCGCCCGGGACATGGACCTCGACTACCAGCCGTTCCCCCTGAGCACTCTGTACGACCCGCAACATCCCGGCGGCGCGGCGTTTCTGTCGTTCGTCAATGCCTGGATCGAACTGGCCGGCATGCTCAACGAACTGTCGCGCAGCATGGGCCAGCCGGATTTCTACCCGTTCGTGCTGCCGTCGGCTGTGATCGCCAAGCTGCACTTCATCCACCTGGTGATCCAGCAGGCCGGCGGCAAGGCTGACGAGGTGTTGCAAGCGCAATAGCAAGTGCTTGAAGCCCCTCATATTTTTAATCCCGCGCCAACGGTTGTAACTTCTCCTCAGATAGGTACAATGGCGCGGCTCGCCGTCAGGTGAGCGTCGTTATGGTGACCCCATCGGTCCCCCCGCAACGATTACCCGTGAACCTGGTCAGAGCCGGAAGGCAGCAGCCACAGCGGGAACATTGTGTGCCGGGGTGCGGCTGGTGGGGTTGCCTCCATAACGCCCAGGCAATAAATCTCCCTATTTTGAAACTCAAGCGCCGGATTCAGCTCAGCGTTTGGTTTTGTGCTGTCTGTCATTTGTTACCCGCTATGGTTCGCCGTGCCAGGAGGCTGCCCATGAATCTAATGCAACTGTTTTTCAAGCTGATGGCCGTGATCATTGTTGGAGTGGCGGTAGTTGTCGTGGGATATGGCTTCTATTCCGATGCCAGATCGGATAATTCACTCGCCGTCTACATTCTGGATACGCGAGACAGCGTCTCGGTCGCCAGTGAAAGCGCGACAGCACTGGACGGCAGCAAAGTGATGGTGACGCGCGTGAATTCACTCGTTGCGTTGCTGCAGATGATCAACAGCCGTATCGGCAGTGATGAAACCCAGTGCTTGCAGAAAATTTGGGACGCCTCAACAGATTCGGTTGGTTTTCTGATTGAAAACTCGGGTTTGCTCGTGAAGGCTCATCAGATCGAGGTGATCACGAAGAACGCTTTGAAACAGCTCGATGAGGCTGATCTTTCCGATGCCCGAATTGTTGGGGAAATCGGAAATGAACACGGCAAGAAGGTCACCGAAATCCTCAGTGGAATGGCTGTTGCACTCGAACCTATCAATGAATTGGCCGGTTGCAGTCAAAGAGTCAGTGGCTGGCTGATCGTCAAACGGCCGAGCAACCCGGTTCAGTAACCAGAGCCGTCGCAAGCTCAAGGCAACACCGGCACCGAATCCACGGGCGGTTCGCCGGCGCCGGTGTAGAGGCGAATGATGTCGTCGATCTCGCCGGACATTTTCATTCTCAGCAGCGTGCGCAGCACTCGCTGCACCGGCACTTCGGGGGCATTGCGCACGAAGCACCCGACGTTTTGCTCTTGCAGCACCGCCACGCCCTGCAATTGTTGGTCGAGGGACAGGCGCTGGTTGAACCAGTCCAGGGTCCATTGGTTGCTGACGGCGTAGCGGTAGCGGCCGGCGATGAGTTTTTCCAGCACTTGTTCCTGATTGCGTGCGTCTTCGCGTTGCAGGCGATTGTCATCGAACAGCGGTTGCAGGGTCGGGTAGGTGTAGCCGAGGACGGTGCCGATCGATTGGCGCGGCATGCTTTCAGGTACGACAGCTTCGGGATTGCTCGCGGTGCTGATCAGCAGGTCGCGCTGGAAGAACAGCGGGATGCTCCAGATGTAATCACCGGACTGGTTCGGCAGCCAGGATTGCGCCGCGTAACAGCGCACGTCGACTTCGCCGTGTTCCATGGCACTCTGGATGCGCGTGCGCGGCATCACGTTGAACTGCGCCGGCACGCCGGATTGGGTGGCCAGGCTGGTCATCATGTCGTGCAGGATGCCTTGGGTCGGCACGCCGTTCTCCAGTTGTACCAGCGGCATGGCCCAGCCATCGGCGATGGCAAAGCGCAACGGCACCTCGGACGCGTGAGCACCGGCGCACATCAACAACAAAGCCCCCAAGGCTGACCGCATAAACTCTCCAACAGGGTAAGACCGGACTCGCAAAAACACCCCCAACGACCAGCTTAGCCATATTAGACGAGCACACCGGATGCAATTTCGGCGGTGCTCCGCTAGCATTAGCCGCTTCTGCTTCCCAGTGGCGACGGTTTTCGATGAGTTATCAGGTTCTTGCACGTAAATGGCGTCCGCGCTCGTTCCGCGAAATGGTCGGCCAGACCCATGTGCTCAAGGCTCTGATCAATGCCTTGGACAGCCAGCGGCTGCACCATGCGTACCTGTTCACCGGTACGCGCGGGGTTGGCAAGACCACCATCGCGCGGATCATCGCCAAATGCCTGAACTGTGAAACAGGTATCACTTCGACGCCTTGCGGCACCTGCTCGGTGTGCCGGGAAATCGATGAAGGCCGCTTCGTCGACCTGATCGAGATCGACGCCGCCAGCCGCACCAAGGTCGAGGACACCCGCGAACTGCTCGACAACGTGCAGTACGCCCCGAGCCGTGGGCGCTTCAAGGTTTACCTGATCGACGAAGTGCACATGCTCTCCAGCCATTCGTTCAATGCGCTGCTCAAAACCCTTGAAGAACCGCCACCCTACGTCAAGTTCATCCTGGCCACCACTGACCCGCAGAAACTTCCCGCAACTATTCTGTCGCGGTGCCTGCAGTTCTCCCTGAAAAACATGACCCCTGAGCGGGTGGTCGAGCATTTGACCCACGTGCTCGGCGTGGAAAACGTGCCGTTCGAAGACGACGCGCTGTGGCTGTTGGGCCGCGCCGCCGATGGCTCGATGCGTGACGCGATGAGCCTTACCGATCAGGCGATTGCCTTTGGCGAAGGCAAGGTGATGGCAGCGGATGTGCGGGCGATGCTCGGCACCCTCGATCACGGTCAGGTCTACGACGTGCTGCACCGTTTGATCGAAGGTGACGCCAAGGGCTTGCTCGAAGCCGTGCGCCACCTCGCCGAGCAAGGCCCGGACTGGAGCGGCGTGCTCTCGGAGATTCTCAACGTGCTGCACCGCGTGGCGATTGCCCAAGCGTTGCCGGAAGGGGTCGACAACGGCCATGGCGACCGCGACCGCGTGCTGGCGCTGGCCCAGGCCTTGCCGGCCGAAGACGTGCAGTTTTATTACCAGATGGGCCTGATCGGGCGCCGCGATCTGCCGCTGGCGCCGGACCCCCGTGGCGGCTTTGAAATGGTCCTGCTGCGCATGCTCGCATTCAGGCCGGCGGACACGGCCGACGCCCCGAGGCAACCGCTAAAGCCAGTGGGGATCAGCCAGGCCACAGTTGATTCCGCAAACTCAGTGGCTGCCGCGTCGGTAGCGGCTGCGGCATCGGCACCCGTTGCTGCGCCAGCGCCTGTGGCGGCGATTATCGAACCTGAGCCTGAGCCCGAGCCCGTTGCACCAGAGCCATTGCCTGAGCCGGTGATCGAGGCCCAGCTAGAACCAGAGCCAGAACCGGTCGCCGCCGACGTCATCGACCTGCCGTGGAATGACCCGGTCGAGCCCGTCGAAGCGGTCCAGCAACCGGCCGTCGAGCCCGTGCTGGAAACCGCCGCCGAGCAGCCCGAGCTGGCGCCGATGCCACTGCCGACCCCGGACAGCGTGGTGCCGGATGCGCCGGAGTGGGCCGCCGCGCCAATTCCCGAGCCGTCGGTGGCCGAAGTCGATGCCGCCACTCCGGGCGTTGACCTCGATGACGAACCGCCGCTGGACGAAGATTACATCGAGCCGGACATGGATTCGGCCTACAGTTACCTGGACGAGCTGGCCAGCGAACACGCTGCCGAGCCAACGCCGGAGCCCGAGCCGGAACCGGCAGCAATGCCCGCCACCGGCCTGGCCCTGCAATGGCTGGAGCTGTTCCCGAAGCTGCCGATTTCCGGCATGACCGGCAGCATCGCCGCCAACTGCACCTTGATCGCGGTGGATGGCGACAACTGGCTGTTGCACCTGGACCCGGCGCATAGCGCGCTGTTCAACGCCACGCAGCAACGCCGCTTGAACGACGCGCTTAACCAGTATCACGGGCGCACGCTGAGCCTGAGCATGGAGCTGATCAAGCCCGAGCAGGAAACCCCGGCCCAGGCTGCTTCGCGTCGACGGGCGAACCGCCAGCGCGAGGCCGAGGATTCGATCCACGGTGATCCGTTCATCCAGCAAATGATGCAGCAGTTTGGCGCGGTGGTGCGCAACGATACGATTGAACCTGTCGAAGCCCTGGTCGGTCAGGGCTAATAACTGAAGGCGCCTGGCGCAGTGGCCGGACGCTGTTTTTATCCAAGTACTTTGAGGTGATTCCCATGATGAAGGGTGGCATGGCCGGCCTGATGAAGCAGGCGCAGCAGATGCAGGAAAAAATGGCCAAGATGCAGGAAGAACTGGCCAACGCGGAAGTCACCGGCAAGGCCGGCGGCGACATGGTCACCGTGGTGATGACCGGTCGTCACGACGTCAAGCGCGTAACCATCGATCCGAGCCTGGTCGAAGGCCTGAGCGAAGATGACAAGGAAATGCTCGAAGCGGTGTTCGCCGCGGCCGTCAACGACGCCGTGCGCAAAATCGAAGCCAACAGCCAGGACAAAATGTCCGGCATGACGGCTGGGATGCAACTGCCGCCGGGCATGAAACTGCCGTTCTGATTCGCCAACGCGCACAGGATGGGCTACAAGAAAATGCCAGGCATCGCGTCCTGGCATTTTTGTTTGGAATAACCTGTGGCGAGGGAGCTTGCTCCCGGTGGGGCGCGAAGCGGCCCTAAAAATGGGCCTGCTGCGCAGTCCAGCGGGAGCAAGCTCCCTCGCAGCGTCCAGGCAAAAACATCGAACCCCCTGCCAGCCTCAAGGTCTGCTCCCTATACCTTTCAAGGAGACGCACATGCTCACCGAACCCACCCTGAATCAACGCATCGTCCTGGTCTCGCGGCCCGAGGGTGCGCCGACGCCGGAGAACTTTCGCCTGGAGCGCGTCACCTTGCCTGACTTGGCGGACGGCCAACTCCTGCTCAAAACCCTGTTTTTGTCGCTCGATCCCTACATGCGCGGCCGCATGAGCGACGCACCGTCCTACGCCGCGCCGGTAGAAATCGACGAGGTGATGACCGGTGGCGCTGTCAGCCAGGTCGTGCGTTCGCGTAATCCCAAATACCACGAAGGTGATCTGGTGGTCGGTGCCACAGGTTGGCAGAGCCACAGCATCAGTGATGGCCGGGCGTTGATCCCGGTGCCGTCCGGCTTGGCCAGCCCATCGATGGCGCTTGGCGTGCTCGGCATGCCGGGCATGACCGCCTACATGGGCCTGATGGACATCGGCCAGCCGAAGGAGGGCGAAACCCTGGTGGTCGCGGCAGCCTCCGGTGCCGTGGGTTCGGTGGTGGGGCAAGTGGCCAAAATCAAAGGTCTGCGCGTAGTTGGCGTGGCCGGTGGGCCGGAGAAGTGCCGCTATGTGGTCGAGGAACTGGGCTTCGACGCCTGCATCGACCATAAGAGCGAGTCCTTCGCCAGCGATCTGGCACTGGCCTGCTTCAAAGGTGTGGACATCTACTTCGAAAATGTCGGCGGCAAAGTGTTCGAAGCCGTGGTGCCGTTGCTCAATCCCAAGGCGCGGATTCCGTTGTGTGGCTTGATCGCCGGCTACAACGCCAGCGAAGCGCCGAGTGGGCCGGACCGTTTGCCGCAACTGCAACGAGTCTTGCTGACCAAACGCGCGCGGATCCAGGGCTTTATCGTGTTCGATGACTACGGTGACCGCCAGCCGGAATTCCTCAGTGCCATGGCGCCGTGGGTGCGTGACGGCAAAGTGAAATTCCGCGAGGACGTGGTGGATGGCCTGGAGAATGCGCCCGAAGCCTTTATCGGCCTGCTGGAAGGGAAAAACTTCGGCAAGCTGGTGGTGCGGGTCGCCCAGGACTGAGTATTTGACGCTTGCGAGAGGCGCGGGTATAAACCGCGTCTCGTTGTTATGTCGGACGTCTGCCCATGAGCTTCAGCCCCCTGATTCGCCAACTGATCGATGCCCTGCGAACCTTGCCGGGCGTGGGCCAGAAAACCGCCCAGCGCATGGCGTTGCAATTGCTCGAGCGTGATCGCAGCGGCGGCTCGCGGCTGGCCCAGGCCTTGAGTCAGGCCATGGAAGGGGTCGGGCATTGCCGCTTGTGCCGCACGCTGACCGAGGATGACCTCTGCCCGCAATGCGCCGACAACCGCCGCGACGACACCTTGCTGTGCGTGGTGGAAGGGCCGATGGACGTGTATGCCGTGGAGCAGACCGGTTTCCGTGGCCGTTACTTCGTGCTCAAGGGCCATTTGTCGCCGCTCGACGGCCTCGGCCCGGAGGCCATCGGCATTCCGCAGTTGCTGGCGCGGATCGAAGAGGCTGGGACGTTCACTGAAGTCATCCTCGCCACCAACCCCACCGTGGAAGGTGAAGCCACCGCGCACTACATCGCCCAGTTGCTCAACAACAAAGGCCTGATCGCCTCGCGCATCGCCCATGGCGTGCCGTTGGGCGGCGAACTGGAATTGGTGGATGGCGGGACCTTGGCGCACTCGTTTGCGGGGCGTAAGCCGATTGCCCTGTGATCTTTGCGTTGCCTGATCGGGCCTCATCGCTGGCAAGCCAGCTCCCACAGTGATTTGTGCCAAGGCCGAAATGGGGTGAACAGCTCCGAACCTGTGGGAGCTGGCTTGCCAGCGATTGAATACACCTCGGTGCCCCTGACTCACACAATTCTGTTGAAAACCAAGCAAGCGCTCGGTTAACGTCGGCGAACCCCTCAGTGGAGTTCGCCGATGCCTGCTTTCCAGGAATACTTCGATCCCAGCCACCAATTGGTCCGCGACAGCGTCAGACGTTTCGTCGAGCGCGAGATTCTGCCGGACATCGATCAGTGGGAAGAAGCCGAAAGTTTCCCCCGCGAGTTGTACTTGAAGGCCGGGGCGGCGGGCATTCTTGGGATTGGTTATCCGGAGGCGCTGGGCGGCAGTCACGAAGGCGATCTGTTCGCCAAAGTCGCCGCCAGCGAAGAGCTGATGCGCTGCGGGTCGGGCGGGCTGGTGGCCGGCTTGGGCTCGCTGGACATTGGCCTGCCACCGATCGTCAAATGGGCCCGGCCTGAGGTGCGCGATCGCGTGGTGCCGCACGTGCTGGCCGGGGAAAAGATCAGCGCTTTGGCGATTACCGAACCCAGCGGCGGTTCCGACGTCGCCAACCTGCAGACCCGAGCGGTGCGTGACGGCGATGTCTACCGGGTCAGCGGCAGCAAAACCTTCATCACCAGCGGCGTGCGCGCCGACTATTACACCGTGGCGGTGCGCACCGGCGCGCCGGGGTTCGGTGGCATCAGCCTGCTGCTGATTGAGAAGGGCACGCCGGGTTTCAGCGTGGGCCGGCAACTGAAGAAAATGGGCTGGTGGGCGTCAGACACCGCTGAATTGTTCTTCGACGATTGCCGTGTGCCTGTAGGAAATTTGATTGGCGCCGAGAACATGGGCTTCGCCTGCATCATGGGCAACTTCCAGAGCGAACGCCTGGCCCTGGCGCTGATGGCCAACATGACCGCGCAGCTGGCGCTGGAGGAAAGCCTGAAATGGGCTCGTCAGCGCGAAGCCTTCGGCAAACCGATCGGCAAGTTTCAGGTGCTCAAGCACCGCTTGGCCGAAATGGCCACGGCGCTGGAAGTCTCGCGGGAGTTCACTTACCGCCAGGCGGCGAAAATGGCCGCCGGGCAGAGTGTGATCAAGGAGATTTCCATGGCCAAGAATTTCGCCACTGACACCGCCGACCGCATCGTCAACGACGCGGTGCAAATCCTCGGCGGCATGGGCTACATGCGCGACAGCCTGGTGGAGCGGCTGTACCGCGACAACCGCATTCTGTCGATTGGCGGCGGCACGCGGGAAGTGATGAATGAAATCATCAGTAAGCAGATGGGGTTGTAACCGGCTATGAAATCAGAGGTGTCGGCAAGGGCCTCTTCGCGAGCAGGCTCGCGCCCACCGGTGAACCTTTACTGATCCGTCAACGCAAACTGCGTCAGGCAAAAGGTCGGGATGCCCATGTCCTGCAAGCGCTGCGAACCCTGCAATTCCGGCAGATCGATGATCGCCGCGGCTTCATGCACCTTGGCGCCCATGCGGCGGATCAGGTTGGCGGCGGCGATCAAGGTTCCGCCGGTGGCGATCAGGTCGTCGAACATCACCACCGAGTCACCTTCGCACAAGCTGTCGGCGTGCACTTCCAGGAAGGCTTCGCCGTACTCAGTGGCGTAGCCTTCGGACAGCACGTCCGCCGGCAGCTTGCCCTGTTTGCGGAACAGCACCAGCGGCTTGTTCAGTTGATAGGCCAGCACCGAGCCGATCAGGAAGCCACGGGCATCCATGGCACCGATGTGCGTGAAGTCGGCTTCTACGTAGCGGTGGGCAAAGCTGTCCATCACCAGGCGCAACGCGGTGGGCGACTGGAACAGCGGGGTGATGTCGCGAAAGATCACGCCGGGCTTGGGGAAATCCAGCACCGGGCGGATCAGGGATTTGATGTCGAAGGAATCGAAGGCCATCGTCGAAAGTCCTGGCAGGCTGCAAACGCCGCAGTATACCCGCGGCTGAATCGCTTCGCTCAGCCGCAGTGACAATCAGCCTTCGATCGAACCCCCGGCCAGGGCGCACAGCTGGATCGGGTCGAGGATGTGCACTTCCTTGCCCTCGGCTGCGATCAGTTCGTTCTGCTGGAAGCGGGTGAACACCCGCGACACGGTTTCCACCGCCAGGCCCAAGTAGTTGCCGATTTCGTTGCGCGACATGCTCAGGCGGAACTGATTGGCGGAGAAGCCCCGGGCACGGAAGCGCGCCGACAGGTTGACCAGGAAGGTGGCGATGCGTTCGTCAGCGGTTTTTTTCGACAGCAGCAACATCATTTGCTGGTCGTCGCGGATTTCCCGGCTCATCACCCGCATCAGCTGCCGGCGCAGTTGCGGCAGTTGCAGGGCCAGTTCGTCGAGGCGTTCGAAGGGGATTTCGCAGACCGAGGTGGTTTCCAGCGCCTGCGCCGACACCGGGTGTTTTTCTGTGTCCATGCCCGACAGGCCGACCAGTTCACTCGGCAGGTGGAAGCCGGTGAGCTGTTCTTCGCCGCCATCACTGAGGCTGAAGGTCTTCAACGCCCCGGAACGCACCGCATACACCGAATCGAAGGTGTCGCCCTGGCGGAACAGAAATTCGCCTTTCTTCAACGGGCGACCACGTTTGACGATCTCGTCCAGCGCTTCCATGTCTTCCAGATTCAGCGACAGGGGCAGGCAGAGTGGAGCGAGGCTGCAATCCTTGCAGTGGGCCTGGCTGTGAGCACGGAGCTTAACTGGCTCGGACATTTCTTCGATCCTTGTGGGAAAAACACACATAAGACGTAAGGGTACCCCACGGGAGGGCGATCAGGCCAGCGCGTGCCGATTTGTCACATCCCGGTAAAGGCTGAAGGTCGCCGGCCGATAACCTGGCATTCGAACCTGCGCAAGGAATCCCCGTCATGACTTCGATCGGCGCGCTCAGCCCCGGCAGCGGTGGCGTGCAAACACTGCTCGATGTGCCTAAAAGTGCCACGCAGGAAGCGGCGGATGCCGATGCGCGCCAGGCCCCGCCGGTAAATGCGGGCATCCAGGTGTCGCTGTCCGGTGCCGGATTGACCCAGGCGGCGGGCGCCACCGGCAAGAACAGCGACATCGAAGAAAGCGGTCTGCCGCAAAACATTCAGCAAATCCTCAAGATGATTCGCAGCCTGCAACAGCAGATCGCTGAGAAGACCGCGCGGATCAAAGCGGTGCTGGCGGACAAGTTTCTCTCCAACGAGGCGAAGATCGCCAAGCTCGCCGCTCTGCGCGGGGCTATTGCCTCGCTCAACAACGGCCTGATTACCGCCAACCTGTCGCTGTCCAAGGTGATGAACCAATCGGACTTGAGCCCCGAGCAAGTCATGAAAACCGTGTCACTCTTGTTCAAGGACTAAATCACCCGGGAAAAGCGCTGGCGGTCATGCTGCTGCAAGTAGGCGTCGAACACCATGCACACCGAGCGCACCAGCAGGCGTCCGGCGGGCAGCACGGTGATGCGCTGGTTATCCAGCTCGATCAAACCGTCATTGGCCAGCGTTTGCAGTTGCGGCCAGACGTCAGCGAAATAGCCGCGAAAATCGATATTGAATGCTTGTTCGATCTGGCTGAAAGGCAGTTCGAAGTGGCAGATCAATTGCTGGATCACCGCACGCCGCACCCGATCGTCGGCGGTGCACAACAAGCCCCGGCTGGTGGCCAGTTGTCCGGTGGCCAGGGCGTTCTGGTACTGGTTCAAATCACTGCTGTTCTGGCAGTACAGGTCACCAATCTGGCTGATCGCCGACACCCCCAGACCAATCAGATCGCAATGCCCATGGGTGGTGTAGCCCTGGAAATTGCGTTGCAGCGTTAATTCTTCCTGGGCGATCGCCAGTTCGTCGTCCGGCAGTGCGAAGTGGTCCATGCCGATGTAGCGGTAACCGGCGGCGGTCAATTGTTCGATGGTGCGCTGGAGCATTTCGAGTTTCTGCGTCGGCGTCGGCAGTTCGTGGCTGTTAATGCGCCGCTGCGGCATGAAGCGTTCCGGCAGGTGCGCATAGTTGAACACCGACAGGCGATCCGGTTGCAGGTTGATCACCTCGGCCACGGTGCGGGCGAAATGCTCCGGGGTTTGCTTGGGCAAGCCGTAGATCAGGTCGATGTTGATCGAACGAAACTGCAGGGTCCGCGCCGCTTCGATCACCGCGCGGGTTTCCTCTAGGCTTTGCAGACGATTGACCGCCCTTTGTACCGCCGGATCGAGATCTTGCAGGCCGATGCTGACGCGGTTGAAGCCTAATTCCCTCAGCAGGCCCATGGTCGACCAGTCGGCTTCTCGTGGGTCAATCTCGATGCCGTAATCGCCGGAGTCATCGTCCAGCAGATTGAAATGCCGGCGCAGGTGGGCCATCAATTGGCGCAATTCGTCGTGATTGAGAAAGGTCGGCGTGCCGCCACCGAAATGCAGTTGCTCGACTTTTTGCGTCGGGTCGAGGTGGCAGGCGATCAACTGGATTTCCTGTTCCAGGCGCTGCAAATAGGGGAGTGCGCGGCTGCGGTCCTTAGTGATGACTTTGTTGCAGGCGCAGTAGTAGCAAATGTTCGCGCAGAACGGGATGTGCACGTACAGCGAAATCGGCCGCAGCGCTTTGCGGCTGTCGCGCAGGGCGTGGAACAGGTCAAAGGTGCCGACCTGGCCATGAAACTGCGCCGCCGTCGGATACGAGGTATAGCGCGGCCCCGCCAGGTCGTAGCGGCGGATCAGATCGGTGTCCCAACGAATGGCGTCGAGCATGCGGGCATTCCCCGGATAGGCTGGCAGTGATGGCCAGTCTATGGGGCGCGGCGATGGGGCATGTTGATTTGCATCAAGGTTGGGCGGGGCTTTTCTGGCCAAGAGGAGTGGGGCTTGGTGGCAAGGGATATCCGGGCTTTTGACTTTGTGGTGAGGGGGATTGCCCCCTCACACAGCAATTCATTGCCCAGCGAACTCAATCTCCATTGGCGAACAGACTCAATGCCCCATCAACCAATGCTGATGCGGCCCCGGCAAGGTCCAGATGCCGAACAGCATCACCAGCACCCCGCCCGCCACGCGCACGCTGCGCTTGCGCAACAGCGCTGTCACCCGCTCGGCGGCGAGGCCGGTGGCCAGCAACACCGGCCAGGTTCCGAGGCCGAACGCTAGCATCAGCAAAGCACTGTCGAGCGCATTGCCCTGGCTTGCGGCCCACAGCAACGTGCTGTAAACCAGCCCGCACGGCAACCAGCCCCAGAGCGCGCCCAGCAGCAAGGCGCGGGGCAGGCTCGATACCGGCAGCAGTTTGCTGGCAATCGGCTGGATGTGCCGCCAGAGGCCGCGACCGAGGCTTTCGATACGGGTCAGGCCGCTCCACCATCCGGCCAGGTACAAGCCCATGGCAATCAGCAACAACCCGGCGAGCACCCGCATGAACATTGCGGCCGGGCTGTTGGCCACCGCCCAGCCGGCCAGGCCGATCAGCAGCCCGGCGCTGGCGTAGCTGAGAATCCGCCCGAGGTTGTACGCCAGCAATAAACGAAAACGCCGGCTGCGTTGCTCCTTGGGGATCGCCAGGGTCAGCGCGCCCATCAAGCCGCCGCACATGCCCAGGCAATGCCCACCGCCGAGCAGGCCGAGGATCACCGCAGACACCAGCAGTGGCGCCAACTCAAGCATGGGGCGGGGCCTTGTCGTCGGGCTTGGCGCTGGCTTCGTCGACGGCAGCGGTATGGTTAGGGTCCTGATCGTCGAACAGAATGCTGTGGGCCGGACCATCGAGGTCGTCGTACTGACCGCTGTCGACCGCCCAGAAGAAGATGTAGACGGCGATGGCGACAATCAGCAGCGCCGCCGGAATCATCACGTAAAGAGCTGGCATCGGTCACTCCAGGCCCGGCCGGTTCAAACCGGCAGCGGGCGGGTTTCGGGCGTGGCGCGGGTGCCGGGCGAACCCGGCAGGCGAGTCAGGCGCAAGGCGTTGAGCACCACGGTCAACGAGCTGATGGACATGCCCACCGCAGCCCAGATCGGCGTGATCCAGCCGAGGGCGGCGAACGGCAACATGAGGCCATTGTACAGCCCGGCCCAAAGCAAATTCTCGATGATCACCCGGCGGGTCCGCCGCGCCAGGCTGAAAGCTTGCACCAGGGCGTCGAGGCGGTTGGACAACAGCACCGCGTCGGCGCTGGTTTTCGCCAGGTCGGTGGCCGAGCCCATGGCGACACTGATGTCCGCAGCCGCCAGCACCGGCACGTCATTGACCCCGTCGCCGAGCATCAACACCTTGCGGCCTTCTTTGTGCAATTGTTGCAGCACTTGCAGTTTGTCGTCCGGGCGCAGGCCGCCACGGGCCTCGTCGATACCCAGTTCAGCGGCGACACTGGCGACCATCGGCGAACTGTCGCCCGACAACAGCAGTGTGCGCCAGCCCCGGGCCTTGCATGCCGCCAGCAATGCCGGCGCATCGGCGCGCAAACGGTCGTCGAGGACGAACCAGGCCAGTGGCCCCGCCCGATCACCGAGCAACAGCCATTGCCCCGGCTCGTCGGGCGTCGACGGTACGTCGGCGCCGCTGAGTTCGCAAACGAACAGCGGATTGCCAATGCGCAAGCGCTGCGCGCCGACCCGACCTTCGAGCCCAAGCCCCGGCGTGCCATGAACCTCTTCCGCGGCCAGTGGCGCGCGGCCAAAGGCGCGGGCAATCGGGTGCTCAGAACGGTTTTCCAACGCGGCAGCGAGGCCCAGGCATTGATCGCTGTCGAAGGCGCCCAGGACACGAATCGAACGCAGCGCCAAACGGCCCTCGGTCAGGGTGCCGGTCTTGTCGAAAATCACCGTGTCGATCTGGTTCAAGCCTTCCAGCACATGCCCGCGAGTCAGCAACAAGCCGAGTTTGTGCAGGGTGCCGGTGGCGGCGGTGAGCGCGGTGGGTGTCGCCAGCGACAGCGCGCAGGGGCAGGTGGCGACCAGCATCGCCAGCACGATCCAGAACGCCCGCGATGAATCCAGCTGCCACCACAGCAAACCGATGGCGGCCGCGGCGATCAGCGACAGCAGCAAAAACCACTGCGCGGCGCGGTCGGCGATTTCCGCCAGGCGCGGTTTTTCCGCCTGGGCGCGGTCGAGCAGACGGACGATGGCCGATAGCCGCGTGTCTTGACCGAGCGCCAGCACTTCGACGGTCAGCGCGCCTTCGACATTCAGCGTGCCGGCGGTAACCGCATCGCCCAAGGTGCGCGGCTGCGGCAGGTATTCGCCGGTCAGCAGCGATTCATCGACGCTCGACTGGCCGTCGAGGATCTTGCCGTCCGCCGGCAGAATCGCCCCGGGATGCACCAGTACCTGGTCGCCCACGCGCAACTCGCTGAGCAGGATGCGCTCGCTCTGGCCATCGGTGCTCAGGCGCAGGCACGACGCCGGCAGCAGATTGACCAGTTGCGCGGTAGCGGCAGCGGTGCGTTCCCTGGCGCGGCGTTCCAGATAGCGGCCGGCCAGCAGGAACAACGCGAACATGCCCACCGCATCGAAGTACAACTCGCCGACCCCGCTAATGGCGGTCCAGATTCCGGCCAGGTAGGCGCTGCCAATCGCCAGCGATACCGAGACGTCCATGGTCAGGTGCCGGGTGCGCAGGTCTCGCATCGCACCTTTGAAGAACGGCGCGCAGCTGTAGAACACGATGGGTGTGGTCAGGAACAGCGCGACCCAGCGCAGGATGGTGTGCAGTTCGGGGCTGAGGTCAATGTTGAATTCCGGCCAGGTGGCCATGGTCGCCATCATTGCCTGGAACCACAATAGCCCGGCCACGCCGAGTTGGCGCAGCGCCAGGCGGTTTTCGCTGGCCAGTTGTTCACTGGCGCGGTCAGCTTGGTAAGGGTGGGCGGCGTAGCCGATGTGGCGCAGCTCACTGAGCACCTGGCTCAGCGGCAACTGCGCGTCGGCCCAGCGCACGTGCAGGCGATGGTTGGACAGGTTGAGTCGCGCCTCGGCCACCGCCGGCAAGCCGCGCAGGTGTTTTTCGATCAGCCAGCCACAGGCCGCGCAACTGATACCTTCCATCAACAGAGTGGTTTCGGCGAGTTCGCCGTCGTGGCGCACGAAAGGTTTTTGCACGTCGGCGCGGTCATACAGCGCCAGTTCGTCCAGCAACTGCACCGGCAAGGCTTCAGGGTTGGCCGAGGCTTCACTGCGGTGCTGGTAATAACTGTCCAGCCCGCCGGCCACGATGGCTTCGGCCACTGCCTGGCAACCCGGGCAGCAGAACTCGCGGGTGTCCCCGAGCACGACAGCGGTAAAGCGACTGCCTGATGGCACGGGCAGGGCGCAGTGGTAGCAGGGGGTTGGGGTGGTCATGTGTGTCGCCATGGAAACGATGGTGGCTGATTCAACTCAGCCCCTGTGGCGAGGGAGCTTGCTCCCGCTCGGCTGCGCAGCAGTCGAAAGGCTTCGAACTCGCCATGTCTGTAAGCACCGGTTTGCAGGTTTCAGGGGCGCTGCGCACCCCAGCGGGAGCAAGCTCCCTCGCCACAAGGAATCGCAGTAATTATTTTTTCAGGTCTTCCGCACCTTGCAGCGGTTCATCGCCCAGCAGCAAGTCCTTGTTGTGGCTGACCAGTTCTTCCTCGAACATGCGCCAGATGTGGTCGTCCTGAGTGCCGAGCAATTCGACGAAGCGCCGGCCCTCGACCTTGTCGCTCAACTGACCGATATAGCGGCCCTGTTCGGATTCGCTGCGGGCCAGGGTGATCTTGCGATCCTTCTCCGGCTGGGTCGGCGAAATCAGGTTCAGTTCCAGGGTGCCCGGCTGGCTGTTGCCGGTCAGGCGCAGGTCGACTTCGCCGGTCACGTCATCCAGGTGAATGCTGGCGCGCAGCAACAGGGTCTGGGCCAGCAGTTCGCGGTCCAGCGAGCGATTGATGCCTTTGCCGGCCTCGTAGTAGTTGTCGTTGACCAGGTTGTCCGGGTTGTTCACCGCGATGGTCACCATCGACAGGGTCAGCGTCACCGAGCAGGCGAGGATGCCGATGATGATCCAGGGCCAAAGGTGTTTGTACCAAGGGCTGGTGGCGGTGGCTGCGGGCATGTTCAATTCTCTCAACGAATTTGGGGGCCGATGAATCGGCTCTTGGCTTCAACGTGGATGCGCTCGTCATCGGCGTCCTTGAGGATGAATGTCACCTCGTTGGTGCTCGACGGCAATTGCTCCGGCGCGCTCGACAACTCCACCGGCTGGCTGAAAATTTCCCCGGCGGCGACCTTGATCTCGCGCTTGCCTTGCAGCTTGAGGTCCGGCAGCCCGGTGGCGTCCAGCACGTAGGTATGGTCGCGCTGATCCTTGTTCATGATCTTCAGGCTGTAGACGTTTTCGATCCGGCCTTCGGCGTTCTCGCGGTACAGCACGCGGTCCTTGCTGACGTCGAACCCCACCAGCGAGCGCATGAAAAACGCAGCCACCAGCAAACCGATCATCGCCAGCAGCACCACCGCGTAGCCAATCAGGCGCGGCCGCAGTTTATGGGTTTTCTGCCCGGAAAGATTGTGCTCGGTGGTGTAGCTGATCAGCCCGCGCGGGTACTCCATCTTGTCCATGATGCTGTCGCAGGCATCGATGCACGCCGCGCAACCGATGCACTCGATCTGCAAGCCGTCGCGGATATCGATGCCGGTCGGGCAGACCTGGACGCACATGGTGCAGTCGATGCAGTCGCCCAGGCCCTGGGCTTTGTAATCGACGCCTTTCTTGCGCGGGCCACGGCCTTCGCCACGACGTGGGTCGTAGGAGACGATGAGGGTGTCCTTGTCGAACATCACGCTCTGGAAGCGCGCGTACGGGCACATGTAGATGCACACCTGCTCGCGCAACCAGCCGGCATTGCCGTAGGTGGCGAGGGTGAAGAAACCGACCCAGAAGTACGACCAGCCATCGGCTTGACCGGTGAAAAAGTCGATCACCAGTTCGCGGATTGGCGAGAAATAGCCGACGAAGGTGATGCCCGTCACGAAGCCGATCAGCAGCCACATCGTGTGCTTGCTGAATTTGCGCAGGAACTTGTTGGCGCTCATCGGCTGCTTGTCGAGCTTGATGCGCTGGTTGCGGTCGCCTTCGGTGACCTTCTCGCACCACATGAAAATCCAAGTCCACACGCTTTGCGGGCAGGTGTAGCCGCACCACACGCGGCCGGCGTACACCGTGATGAAGAACAGCCCGAACGCACTGATGATCAACAGGCCCGACAGCAGGATGAAATCCTGTGGCCAGAAGGTCGCGCCGAAGATGAAGAACTTGCGCTCCGGCAGGTTCCACCAAACGGCCTGGTGCCCGCCCCAGTTCAGCCACACCGTACCGAAATACAACAGGAACAACCCGGCGCCGCCGACGATCCGCAAGTTACGGAACAGCCCGGTGAAAGCGCGTGTGTAGATCTTTTCGCGAGAAGCATAGAGGTCGACGCTGTTGCCGGCGTTTTTGTCGGGCGGCGTGACGTCGTGTACCGGAATCTGGTTGCTCATCATTACATCCCACGGCAGTGGAAAAATGCCCCGGTCAGTACATGCCGACCGCGGTCAGAAAGAGGTGTCGCAGTGGCGCAATGATACGCCTGTCGCCCAAGCCCAAGGGTGCGACCTTTGGTCGCGTTGGGAGAAAAGTAAACATGGTGTAGCAGATGCAACAAATCGTGACCCAGATCAATTGACTATAGACGACTCACCACGGGCTTCGAGAGCAGCGTTGGCGGCCGCCCTGTATCGGGAAAGGGTCAACGCTCGGGGAGACGACCGCCCGAGCTGCTCCAGACTCCAGCGCCAGATGAATCTGAAAGTGCGGAACTCACGGAGTTGTTCTGTTGTGGTTTGTTTCAGCAATATATTCATCTAATTATCTCGTTTTTGCTGTTTGTGGTTTTTTTGGTTCTCGAATAAGTTGTGGTGAGTGCGCTAATAAATTGCAGTGCACCCATCAACTAAATAATGGAAATGGAATTCTATGAGTATCAAAAAAGGCGCAGGTGTATTGGCGTGCCTGTGGTTATTGTCGTTGGCGACAGCGGCCCATTCGATTGAAAACATGCCTCGCCATATGGTGTTTGCTTCCGATCCGCAATATCCCTGGACGGACAAGACCGACCGTCGTGAGCCGGAACCGCAAGAGGAGTTTGAAAAGCGCGCGAAATGGCTGGTGGAAACTCAGTTCGCCAGCATTGCGGACTTCCGCAAGCAATCCGGTGGGCAGGCAGATGTGCCGTTGATGATTAATGGCGATATGACGGCGTTTGGTCATGGCTGGCAACGTTCATACATCAATTCGACGCTGAAAAAATACTTTGAAAAGGACTACTTGTACGGCTTGGGGAATCACGATTATGCGAACAATGTCGATGACTGTTTCAGTAATAATTGTGCGGCTGGCAGTATCGTTGAATTCAAGGAGCATCATGAAGGGAAGGTCGATAATTTTGACTTGAAAATAACGGGCGGCTTTTTGAATACACTGTATTCCGGCAGCCTGGCTTATTCCAAGAATGTCGGCGAAGTTCATCTGGTTCAGCTCAACTTTGAACCCACTTATGAAGTCAATATTTCCCACGCGCTGAATCCGACAACATTCAACATTACCCATGCGCTGGATTGGCTTGAAAGTGATCTGCAGGTGGCCCGCACTCAGGGTTACGCCATCATCATCATCAACATGCATGCGCCCGATCAATGGAAGGGCTCATGGGAACAAAAACGGCGTTTTGCCGAGATGGTTGCCAAGTATGAGGTGACGGCCATTTTTGCCGGTCATTACCATGAAGAGGGCGGTTGGACGACGCACATAGGCGGGGTGCCTACGTTTCTCAGTGGCAGCGCTTCCCAGGAGACCTATTTGATTGCCAGTTTTTCCGAGGACCGCAAGCAACTGCACGTCAATCTGGTGGAAAACAATCAGTGGCAAAAGCGTGAGCGGGTGCGAACGGTACCGGTGAAATCGATCTTCGCCAGTCGCCCATAAAAAAGGCCCCGCCGGCGCGTCACTGGTGGGGCCTTTATGCGGTGCTTCAAGGGATGCGCGAGTGAGACTGCGAATTCATTCAATCCATGGATTGATCAATGCGACACCGCTGGATTGAAAATCACCGGTGTTACGAGTGACCACCGTCAGACCATGGACCAGGGCAGTCGCAGCGATCAAAGCGTCGCTTTCGTTGGCTTGATCCGGCACATGCAGGCCGGCGCAGCGCAATGCTACGGCAGCGTCGACCGGCAAGATCCTCGCATCAAACGCCGGTATGACGTGGCGCTTCAACCAAGTGCGCAACACCTTTCCCTGAGCGGGGTCACGGCGTTCCATTCGGAGAACGCCGGTCTCCAGTTCTTTCAAAGTGATTGCCGAAATAAAGAGGCGTGGCGCTATGACGCTTTTGGCCCAGGCGACGACGTTCGCATCAGCCTGGGGTTTGCGAAGTTCAGAAATGACATTGGTGTCGAGTAGGTACATCAAGAAAGGTCCACGGGTCGATGTTTGATCACGGCACGCTCGGTTTCGAACTCGATCTCTGCCGCTTCCGGCATCACCAGCAGATCGACAATGTTGGCGTTGATGCCGGTCAGTTTTTGGTACTCCTCAATGCTTAGCAGTACATGGGCCGGCTTGCCACGGTCGGTGATGATGACCGGGCCAAGACGCGTGGCTTTTTTGGCACTACCTGTGTCTTGATTGAATTCACGGCTGGAAATGGTGGTGATGGCCATCATGGGAGACCCCTCACTGAAGATAATGTAGAAACGTTACTACTGACTGATCTGTCGAGCAACCCCTCCGGTCAAATCCACTCAGACCATCGGTCGTTAGACGATCAACGCCAGAAACAAAACGGCCCCGTCAATTGACGGGGCCGTTCGTTATCGCTTCAGGCAGTCGCCTCAGTTGGCATCCGGCGCGGGGGCCTTCTCACCGTGAGACAGGCTGTAGACGTAAGCGGCCAGCAGGTGGACTTTGTCGTTGCCTTGCAGCTGCTCTTGCGCAGGCATCTGGCCCTGACGGCCGTAGCGGATAGTCTGCTGCAATTGCGCGAAGCTCGAGCCGTAGATGAATGCGCCTGGGTGGGTCAGGTCAGGCGCGCCCATGGCGGGGGTGCCTTTGCCCTGCGGCCCGTGACAGGCCACGCAGTTGGCGGCGAACAGTTTCTGCCCGGCTACCGGGTCGGCCTTGGCGCCTTCCGGCAGCTTGCGGCCATCGAGGTTGGTCACGACAAACGCAGCTACGTCGGCCACGCCTTGTTCACCAATGACTTCGGCCCAGGCCGGCATCACCGCGTGGCGACCGCCCATGATGGTGGTCTTGATGGTTTCCGGCTCGCCGCCCCAGCGCCAGTCAGCGTCGGTCAGGTTAGGGAAACCGTAGGCACCCTTGGCGTCGGAACCGTGGCACACCGAGCAGTTGGAGGCGAACAGACGGCCACCCATCTTCAGCGCTTGCGGATCCTTGGCCACTTCTTCGATGGGCATGGAAGCGAATTTGGCGAAGATCGGCCCGAACTTGGCGTCCGACCGGGCCATTTCCTTTTCCCACTCGTGCACGCCGGTCCAGCCAGTCTGGCCGTTGGCGAACGCGGTCTGCTTATCGTTATCGAGGTAGTTGTAACCCGGCAACAGGCCTTTCCAGTTGCCCAGGCCCGGGTACAGCACCAGATAGCCGAGGGCGAAGACGATAGTGCCGACGAACAGCATGAACCACCATTTCGGCAGCGGGTTGTCGTACTCCTCGATCCCGTCGAAGGAGTGGCCCACGGTCTCTTCGGTGGCTTCGCTGCGCTGGCCCTTGCGGGTCGACAGCAGCAGCCAGGTCAAGGCGAAGATCGTACCCAGACTGAGGACTGTGACGTACAGACTCCAGAACGTAGTCATTCTTTGTTACTCCTAGAAGCTTGCTCGACGTGCTTGATGGCTTCGGGATCATCCGCGAAAGGCAGCAAGGTCGCGTCTTCAAACTCCGACTTGCGCTTGGGGCTGAACACCCACAACGCCAGGCCGATAAAGGCCACCATCACGACAACGGTGCCCAGGCCACGAATCATCCCGATATCCATCAGATCACCGTTTGCTTTTGATGATGGTGCCCAGGCCCTGGAGATAGGCCACCAGCGCGTCCATTTCGGTTTTGCCCTTCACAGCATCCTTGGCCCCGGCGATGTCTTCGTCGGTGTAAGGGACGCCGAGCGTGCGCAACACTTCCATTTTCTTGGCGGTGTCTTTGCCGTCGAGCTTGTTTTCCACGAGGAACGGGTAGGCCGGCATTTTCGACTCGGGCACCACGTTGCGCGGGTTGTACAAGTGCGCACGTTGCCAGTCATCGGAGTAACGACCGCCGACACGAGCCAGGTCCGGACCGGTACGCTTGGAACCCCACAGGAACGGGTGGTCCCAGACGCTTTCACCGGCGACCGAGTAGTGGCCGTAGCGTTCGGTTTCAGCACGGAACGGGCGGATCATCTGCGAGTGGCAACCGACACAACCGTTGGCGATGTAGATGTCGCGGCCTTCCAGCTCAAGGGCGGTGCGCGGCTTCATGCCTTCGACCGGCTTATTGGTGACGTCCTGGAAAAACAGCGGAACGATCTGGGTCAGGCCGCCAACACTGACGGCGATGACCATGAAGAAGGCCAGCAGGCCAATGTTCTTCTCGACTGCTTCATGCTTCATCAGTGAGCTCCAACTACAGCAATCTTGGCGGCGGCTTCGGCTTCAACCGGGTCCGAGGCGCGCACGGTACGGAACACGTTGTAAGCCATGAACAGCATGCCGCTGGCGAAGAACGCGCCGCCCAGGGCGCGGACGATGAAACCAGGGTGGCTGGCTTGCAGCGCTTCGACGAACGAGTAAGTGAGGGTGCCGTCGTCGTTGATCGCACGCCACATCAGGCCCTGGGTGATGCCGTTGACCCACATCGAGGCGATGTAGAGCACGGTGCCGATCGTGGCCAGCCAGAAATGCGTGTTGATCAAAGCGATGCTGTGCATCTGATTGCGCCCGAACAGTTTCGGGATCATGTGGTAGATCGCGCCGATCGAGATCATCGCCACCCAACCCAGAGCGCCGGCGTGTACGTGGCCGATGGTCCAGTCGGTGTAGTGCGAGAGCGAGTTGACGGTCTTGATTGCCATCATCGGGCCTTCGAAGGTCGACATGCCGTAGAACGCCAGCGACACCACCAGGAAGCGCAGGATCGGGTCGGTGCGCAGCTTATGCCAGGCGCCCGAGAGGGTCATCATGCCGTTGATCATGCCGCCCCAGCTTGGCGCCAGGAGGATGATCGACATCGCCATGCCCAGCGACTGCGCCCAGTCCGGCAGTGCGGTGTAGTGCAAGTGGTGCGGGCCGGCCCAGATGTACAGGGTGATCAGCGCCCAGAAGTGCACGATCGACAGGCGATAGGAGTAGATCGGACGTTCGGCCTGTTTCGGCACGAAGTAGTACATCATCCCCAGGAAGCCGGTGGTCAGGAAGAAACCCACGGCGTTGTGGCCGTACCACCACTGGATCATCGCGTCCGTCGCGCCGGAGTAGGCCGAGTAGGACTTGAAGAAACTGACCGGCAGCGAGGCGTGGTTGACGATGTGCAGCATCGCGGTCACGACGATGAACGCGCCGTAGAACCAGTTGCCGACGTAGATGTGCTTGGTGTTGCGCTTGACGATGGTGCCGAAGAACACCAGACCGTAAGTGACCCAGACAATGGCCAGCAGGATAGCCAGCGGCCATTCCAGCTCAGCGTATTCCTTGGTGGTGGTGTAACCCAGCGGCAAGGTCACGATGGCGCCGACGATCACCGCTTGCCAGCCCCAGAAGGTGAAGGCCGCGAGGCTGTCGGAAATCAGTCGCGTTTGGCAGGTTCGCTGCACGACGTAGTAAGAAGTGGCAAACAGTGCACATCCACCGAAGGCGAAAATCACCAGGTTGGTGTGCAACGGGCGTAAGCGTCCAAACGTCGTCCACGGCAGACCGAAGTTCAATTCCGGCCAGACCAGTTGAGAGGCGATGAAGACACCAAGCCCCATGCCAAGGATCCCCCAGACCACCGTCATGATGGCGAACTGGCGGACTACCTTATAGTTATAAGCAGTCGGACTGATTGCTGTGCTCATTCTAAGGTTCCACGGTTTGGGTGTTTTATTAGGATAAAAATCGGCCGCAAGTATGGAGAAAGCGGGGGGTCATTGCAACGCGCCATGACCTCGGTCAATGCTTTCAAAAGCTGATTCTGCGGCCTTTCCATGCGCCGCGTAAGGTCAAAATTACCCATGGACAAATTGACCAAACGAGCGAATCAGGTGAGGGGGTCGGGTCGGTTGTTACGGGGTATGTTCGAACACTTCGTTCCGGTGACTGCAGGCATTGGCCGTGACAGCCGGTATCTACCGGCCCTGGAGGCCTGTCACCGGGGAAAATGTTTCGGACATAACGGGTAAGGTCGACCTGAAACCGGCTGTGGCCGGGTCGCGTTCGAGCAAGCTTAGACCCGAATCCGGGGAACCGAAAGGAAGACAAATGGCAGTGCGACAATGCGTCGCAAAGGGGCAGGGAACTGCCGCATTCGAGGAAAATGCGGCAGTGTGGTGCGGGCGATTTATTCCCGATTGGTTTCAGCCTGCAAGGGCTGGCTGTCCGAACCCTTCGACAGGCTGTACACGTAAGCCGCGAGCAGTTGCACCTTGTCATTGCCCAGCAGCTCATTTTGCGCGGGCATATGGCCCTGGCGCCCGTGGCGAATGGTCTGCTGCAACTGCGCGAGGCTGGTGCCATAGATGAAACCGGCCGGGTGCGTCAGGTTAGGCGCGCCCATCGCCTCGGTGCCCTGGCCGTTGCCGCCATGGCAGGCGACGCACATCGTGCTGAACGTCTGCTGCCCGGCTTGCAGATCGGCATCACTGTCGGCGGGCAGCGGTAGGCCGGCCAGGTCGTGGCGCACATACGCGGCGACGTTTTTCACCCCGGCATCACCGAGCATTTCGCCCCAGGCCGGCATGGCCGCGACCCGACCACCGAGAATGGTGGTCTTGATCGTCTCGGCACTGCCGCCCCAGCGCCAGTCAGCGTCGGCGAGGTTAGGGAAGCCGAATGCGCCCTTGGCGTCCGAACCGTGGCACACCGCGCAGTTGGAGGCAAACAGGCGTCCACCCATTTTCAGCGCTTGCGGGTCCTTGGCGACTTCTTCTACGGGCATGGCCGCGAATTTGGCGAAGATCGGCCCGAAGCGGGCGTCGGCCTTGTCCATTTCCTTTTCCCATTCGTGCACCCCGGTCCAGCCGTCCTGGTAACCCGGCAGCACGCCTTTCCAGTTACCCAGGCCGGGATAAAGGATCAAGTAGCCAACGGCAAACACCAGGGTCCCGGCGAACAGCATGAACCACCATTGCGGCAGCGGGTTGTCGTATTCCTCGATGCCATCGAAGCTGTGCCCCATGGTCTGGTCGACGCTGCCTTTGGTTTCACCCTTGCGGGTGCCGATCAACAGCCAGGTCAGGCCGATCAGGCTGCCGAGGGTCAGGACGCAGATCCAGGCACTCCAGAAAGTGGTCATGGCCGGGTACTCCTTGCTTCAAGTTCCAGGGGGGCGTCATCGCGAAGCGGTTCATCGGCGAACGGCAGCAAGCGCGCTTCGGCGAACGCCGGGCTGCGCTTGCCGTTGAAAACCCACAGCGCGAGGCCGACGAAGGCCACGAACACCACCACCGTGCCCAGGCCGCGGATCATTCCACTGCTCATCTCAAACATGATTCACCTCTTGCTCTTGATGGCAGTGCCGAGCACTTGCAGGTAGGCGACCAGCGCATCCATTTCGGTCTTGCCCTTGAGGCTGGCGACCGCGCCGGTGATGTCTTCGTCGCTGTACGGCACGCCCAGGGTGCGCATGGCGCGCAACTTGGTCTCGGTGTGGCTGCTGTCCAGCGCATTGGCCACCAGCCAGGGGTAGGCGGGCATTTTCGATTCCGGCACCACGTTGCGCGGGTTGTACAAGTGCGCGCGGTGCCAGTCTTCCGAATAGCGCCCGCCGACCCGCGCCAGATCCGGCCCGGTGCGTTTGGAGCCCCACAGGAAGGGGTGATCCCAAACGCTTTCGCCGGCCACCGAATAGTGGCCGTAGCGTTCGGTCTCGGCGCGGAACGGGCGGATCATCTGCGAATGGCAACCGACGCAGCCTTCGCGGATATAAATGTCGCGACCTTCCAGTTGCAGCGCGGTGTAGGGCTTCATGCCTTCCACCGGTTTGTTCGTTACGTCCTGGAAGAACAGCGGCACGATCTGCGTCAGGCCGCCGATGCTGACGGAGAGGATCATCAGCAGCATCAGCAGGCCGACGTTTTTCTCGATAGTTTCGTGTTTCATGCTCAGCTCCTCACGCCATCTGCGCGGCGGCGGCAACGTCGACAGGCTGCGAGGCCCGCACGGTGCGCCAGGTGTTGTAGGCCATCAGGAACATGCCGCTGAGGAAAATCGCCCCGCCCACCAGCCGCACCACGAAACCGGGATGGCTGGCCACCAGGGTTTCGACGAACGAATAGGTCAAGGTGCCGTCCTCGTTGACTGCACGCCACATCAGGCCCTGGGCGATGCCGTTGACCCACATCGAGGCGATGTAGAGCACGGTGCCGATGGTCGCGAGCCAGAAGTGCGCGTTGATCAGACCCAGGCTATGCATCTGCGGACGGCCGAAGATTTTCGGGATCATGTGGTACAGCGCGCCGATGGAAATCATTGCCACCCAGCCGAGCGCGCCGGCATGGACGTGGCCGATGGTCCAGTCGGTGTAGTGGGAGAGGGCGTTGACGGTCTTGATCGCCATCATCGGCCCTTCGAAGGTCGACATGCCGTAGAAGGCCAGCGATACCACCAGGAAGCGCAGCACCGGGTCGCTGCGCAACTTATGCCAGGCCCCCGAGAGCGTCATCATGCCGTTGATCATCCCGCCCCAGCTTGGCGCCAGCAGGATCAGCGACATCACCATGCCCAGCGACTGCGCCCAGTCCGGCAGCGCGGTGTAGTGCAAATGGTGCGGGCCGGCCCAGATGTACAGGGTAATCAACGCCCAGAAGTGCACGATCGACAGGCGATAGGAGTACACCGGGCGCTCGGCCTGTTTCGGCACGAAGTAATACATCATCCCGAGGAAGCCGGCGGTGAGGAAAAAGCCCACCGCGTTGTGGCCGTACCACCACTGCACCATGGCATCGGTCGCGCCGGAGTACAGCGAGTAGGATTTGGTGAAACTCACCGGCAGTTCGAGGTTGTTGACGATGTGCAGGATCGCCACGGTGATGATGAACGCACCGAAGAACCAGTTGCCGACGTAGATGTGTTTGGTCTTGCGCTGCATGATCGTGCCGAAAAACACCACGGCGTAGGCCACCCAGACAATGGTGATCAGGATATCGATCGGCCATTCCAGCTCGGCGTATTCCTTGGAACTGGTGTAGCCCAGCGGCAGGCTGATGGCCGCCAGCAGAATCACCAACTGCCAGCCCCAGAAGCAGAACGCGGCAATTGCGGGTGCAAATAAGCGGGTCTGGCAAGTACGCTGCACCGAGTAAAAAGAACTGGCAAACAGCGCGCAGCCACCGAAGGCGAAAATCACCGCGTTGGTGTGCAGCGGGCGCAAGCGGCCGAAACTGGTCCAGGGCAAATTGAAATTGAGTTCGGGCCAGACCAATTGCGCCGCGAGAAAAACCCCGAGGCCCATGCCGACGATGCCCCATACCACCGTCATAATGGCGAATTGGCGGACCACCTTGTAGTTGTAGGCGGTACTGATAGAAGTGTTCATGGTTCCCCATCCACGGTTCAGCCGAAGCGCGCCGGTTACGCGCGCTTCGCCTGGAGTTATAGGCAGACTGATAGCGAGGCAAGCATGGGCAAACAGCACAAGGCCAGTATTGACGGGGATCAATGGGCGCAGCGTGTGAAGGAAAATGGTTGGTTGTGGAACGCGGCGGCTGCGCCGGCCACAGCCACCCTGATCCTCGCCCATGGGGCCGGCGCGCCGATGGACAGCACCTGGATGAACGACATGGCCGCACGCCTGGCCGCGAACGGCGTCAACGTGTTGCGATTTGAGTTCCCCTACATGGCACAGCGCCGCATCGACGGCGGCAAACGCCCGCCGAACCCGGCGCCAAAACTGCTGGAATGCTGGCGCGAGGTGTATGCGCAGGTGCGCCGCCATGTCGCCGGGCTGCTGGCCATCGGCGGTAAATCCATGGGCGGGCGCATGGCCAGCCTGCTGTCGGACGAACTCGGCGCCGACGCGTTGGTGTGCCTTGGGTATCCGTTCTATGCCGTCGGCAAACCGCAGAAACCGCGGACAGAACACCTTTCCGGTCTGAAGACACCGACTCTGATTGTGCAGGGCGAACGGGATGCTTTGGGCAGTCGTGAAGCGGTTGAAGGTTATGCGTTGTCGTCGAATATTGAGGTGTTGTGGTTGGCGGCGGGGGATCACGATCTGAAGCCGCTGAAGGCGTCGGGGTTTACGCATGATCAGCATTTAGGGGTGGCGGCGGGGGCTGTGGCGGGGTTTTTGGGGGGAGCTCGGTAGCTGGGTGTTGTTGACCGGGTACATATCCGTTGCTGCGGTAACGGCTGCTTATGGTTTCGCCCTTACGGCGAGTTACCTTTTTCAAACGCCGGTGTGCCGGCCCAGCAAAAAGGTAACCCAAAAGGCTGCCCCTGACGTACGGCCCCTCGCTGAGGCTCGG
>NZ_JAVLSB010000033.1:0-54686 GCF_031583775.1 Pseudomonas rhizozeae | reverse complement strand
TGATCAGCCCGTGATCGGAATCTGCAAGGTCGCCCGCAAGCCGCCTTCTGGTCGGTTGACCAAGGTGACCCTGCCTCCCAATCCCGTCGCGATGGTGTTGACGATCGCCAGCCCCAATCCCGCGCCCTCCGGATTACCCCGGCTGTAGAACCGCTCGAACAACCGTGCCCGATCGACCTCTTCAATTCCTGGCCCCTGGTCCTCGACGCTCAGATGATAAAAGCCGTCGGCTTCGGTCAATTGCACGGTAATGACGCCGTGCTCCGGGGAGAAGTTGGCGGCGTTGGTGATCAGATTGTTCAGGGCGATATCGATGGCGGCTACATCGGTAACAGTACTGGTGGCGTGCGGGCGCTCGTCGAAGACCAGTTCCAGATGTTTGCTCAGCAGCCAGGGCGTGAGTTGCACCAGACTGTTGCGCACGGTTTCGCCAAGGTCGATACGTTGCCTGGCGGGAGCGATGGCCTGTGGTTCGAGGCGAGCCATGGTCAGTAACTGATTGACCAGGCGACTGGTGCGGTCGACGCCGGCGATCAGAAAGGCCAGGGACTCTCGGCGCTCCTGTTCGGTGCCAGCCTCCAGCAGATTTTGTGCGTGTACCCGCAGCACCGCCAACGGCGTGCGCATCTCGTGGGCAGCGTCGGCAATGAAACGGCGTTCACGGCCGAGCAGCTCCTGGATCTGCGCGAGCATGCGATTGAGCGCGGCCTGCATCGGTTCCAGCTCACTGGGCAGCGGAGTCAGTTGCAGCGGTTCCAGGGCACCGCTGTGCCGCGCCCGCAGGGTTGCGGCCATGTCGGCCAGCGGTTTGAGGCCCCAGCCGATGGCCAGCCAGACCATCGCCGCAAGCATCAAGCTGCCGATCACGTTCGGCCACAGCGTATGACGGACGATACGGTCGACCAGGTCTGCACGCACGTCATCACGTTCGCCGACCCAAATACGCAAGCCGTTCTGCTTGTCATCCAGAAGAAACGCACGCCAGTGACGTTTGTTCAGATCCACCACGTCACTGAAGCCTGGTTGGGTCGGCGGTGTGGTGAAGGAGGGGGCGCTGGCGGTGTGCACCAGGACTTCGCCCTGTGGGCTCCACACTTGAAACGCCAGTTTGCGTTCATAGGGGTGGCCATCACCTCTAGGCACCGCTTCGGCCAAGGTTGAGTTGAAGGCGCGGTACAAGTCCGCGTGATCCTTCCCGGCCAACGGCATGCGCATCACGCCTTGCAACAGACGCGCGTTCTGCGCCAATTGTGCGTCGTAGACTTCGGCGATTTCGTGATTGCTGTCGTGCAGGTTGAACAGGCTGAGCACCGCGAGCCCGGCGAGCATCAGGCCGATAATCAGCGTCAGGGTGCGACGGCGGATTGAAGTCATCGGCGTTCCTCCACCAGATAACCCACCCCGCGAATGGTGCGGATCAGGTCGGTGGAGAATTTCTTGCGCAGGTGGTGGATGTGCACTTCCAGCGTGTTGCTTTCGGCTTCTTCGTTCCAGCCGTAAAGCAATTGCGTCAGGTGATCCCGGGTCATGACCCGGCCCGGTGGCGACAGCAATTCGTGCAGCAGTTGATATTCCTTGGGCGTCAGCACCACCGGCTCGCCGAGATAGCTGACTTGTTGAGTACCGGGGTTGAGGCTGATGCCGGCGTGTTCGATCAGCATCTGCGCGCGTCCGGCGCTGCGTCGCAGCAGGGCGCGCAGACGCGCCTTGAGCTCGGCCAGGTCGAACGGTTTGATCAGATAGTCGTCAGCGCCGGCGTCCAGTCCGGCGATGCGGTCCTCGGTGGCGTCACGAGCGGTGAGGATCAGCACCGGCAGATTCGAGCCGCTGTCACGCAACCGGCGCAGTACCTCCAGCCCGTCCATGCGTGGCAGGCCGAGATCAAGCACCGCCAGGTCAAAGGTTTCGCTGAGCAATGCGTGCAAGGCGCTGCTGCCGTCCTTGAGCCAGTCGACGGTGTACCCTTCGCGCCCCAGCGCCTGGTGAATACCCTCGCCGAGGGCTACGTCGTCCTCGATCAGTAATAAGCGCACACCGGCTCCTTCAGTCGAGTTTCTTGTTCACGTCCACCAGCAACGCGGCGATGTCTTGGCGGCGTCCGGCATCGGCACTTTCCCGGCCTGGACGCGGCGTGGCTTGCAAGGCTTTTTGCAGCGCGGCTTTCGCCTCAGCGTAGCGTTTCTGACGGTAGAGGTGATCGCCCCAGAAGTACAGGCTGTCGATCCCCTCAGGGTTTAGTTGCAGAGCCTGCTTGAGCAGTTGCTCGGCCTTGTCGCTGTCACCGAAACCGATGGGCCAGCCCGGCACCCGGTCGTACAACGCGGCGAGGCTGGTGGAGGCCGACCCCTGCAGCGCTTTGGGGTCCAGGGTCAGGGATTTTTCCAGGTCAGCCTTCGCCTCCTTGGCCTTGCTCAACGCCCCGAGCCCACCTTCGGCACCTGCCCAACTGCTGGTGACGATACCTTTCCAGATCCAGGCCTCGGCGAGGGCTGGACGTTCGGACGTGAAGTTCGTCGCCTGGGCGGCCAGTTGTTCGAACGCGGCGGCGCGCTGTTTCTCCGGTGTTTCGTACTGGATGCGCGCCCAACTTTGCTGAAGGCTGGTCAGGCGTTGCTGATCAGCGGCATCCAGCGCCCAGACACTTTGACTGAGGGCGCCCACCATCAAGCATGCGAAGAGTTTTTTCATGGTTTTAGTGTCTCGTTATCGGGGTTTTCACTGAGGCGACGGATCAACGGCAATTGCTTGCGCAGGCCGCGATCCACCAGGTTGGGCAGCAGGCTGTTGAGGCGCACAAAAAAGCGCTCCGGCCAGCCCAGGTAAAGGTCGCGACGATCCCCCGCGATGGCATGGATCACGGCGGCGGCCACGGCTTGCGGGTCGTCGACACTGGCTTTGAGCGCGTCATTCAGCGCTTGGGCGGCGGGGCTGTTCATGGTTGTGCGAGTGGCACGCGGTGCCACGTACAGCACGCCAACCCGCGTGTCCGCCAGCTCCCGGCGCAAGGCTTCGGAAAACCCGCGCAGCGCAAACTTGGTCGCGCAGTAACTGGCATAGCCGGGGTAACCAATCGAGCCGTAAGTCGAGCCCACGTTGACCACTGTGGCGCTGTCGGCCTGCTTGAGCAGCGGCAGCAGCAGTTTGGTCAGGCAGATCGGTGCGCTAATGTTCACTGCCAGCATGCCGTTGATCTCGCTGTCGTCCAGTTGCTCCAGCATGGCGAAGTGATTGACCCCGGCCGCGTTGATCAGCAGATTGGTGCCGCCCATGGTCTCAGCGGCGGCCAACACCTTGTGCCGGTCGCTGAGCAGCGTCAGGTCGGCGGCGACACAGTGCAGGCGCTGCGGGAACTGGTCGAGCAGCGGGCGCAGCGTTTGTTCATCCCGGGAAACCGCCAGCACTTGCGCACCGGCGACGCACAGGGCACGAGTGATGGCCAGGCCAATGCCACCGCTGGCGCCGGTCATGACCACGCGGGCCTCATGCAGCTGCATGTTCAGTCTCCGTATCGCGAGGCAGGCCGCGGAACATATCGGTATAGAGCCGATAGACCACTTTCGACGCATGGATCACTGCCTGCTGGTCTTCAGGGTCTTCGAGCCGGTTCATCAGTCGTCGATAGGTCTGCATGTGCTCAATGTCGAGCGAACCGTGGGAACTGAGGTAGCTGAACGCGGTTTCTGGCAGCGCCAGGCGCTCACGGATGCTGCCCGCTGCATGGGTGGCCAAGGCGATGCTGGTGCCCTCCAGCACATTGACCATGCCAAACAGTGCCACCGGGTTGCCCCGGGCGATCAGGTCGTAGAGGAAGCTGACCATCAGCTCGATGGGCAATGACGGGGCACCGTCGCGCACCGCGTCGCGATCACCGCCACATGCGGCGATATCGTCGAGTACCCACTGCTCGTGGCCGTATTCGTCTTCAATGTATTCGCACACCGCTTTGCGCAGCCATTCCAGGCGAGAGGGCAGGCGCGCGCCGCACGCCATCATCAGCGGTACGGTGTGACGAACGTGGTAGTAGGCCTGCGCGAGAAATGCCCGATAGCTTTCCAGGCTGACCTTGCCTTGCAGCGCATCAATGATGATCGGCAAGTTGAACAACTCGTGGCGTTCCTGTTGTGTGGCTTCTTGCAGGGTGTCGAAAAAACTCATGAGGCAGATTCCTTCGAAAGGGTGTGTTCAGTCAGTTGCGCGCGGTAGTGCGCGACGATGGCGTCGCGGCGCGGGCGGCCATTGGCGGTCAGCAGGCCATTGGTGGCGGTAAAGGGGTGCGCCAGGCGTGTCCAGTGATGCACCTGGGCGTAATCGGGCAAGGTCCGGTTGGCGGCGCTGACAGCGGCAGCCAGTTCTGCATCGCTGCATTCCTTACGGCTGGGCCAAAGCAACGCGTGGTTGTGCGGCAAGGCTTCGCCGTACACGAAAGCCTGAGCGATCTGGCCACGCTGGGTCAGTTCCGACTCGACCCATTCCGGGTTGACGTTGCGCCCGAAGCTGGTGACGAACTGATGCTTCTTGCGGCCCTTGAGGTAGAGAAAACCGTCTGCGTCGAACTCGCCCAGATCGCCACTCGGCCACCATTGATCGGCGAGTGCCGGTTCACCCAAATAACCCAGCAAGGTCGAACCCTTGATCAACACCTCACCGTCTTCGGCCAGGCGCACCTCGACGTGCGGCAACGGCTGGCCGACACTGCCCGGCCGCTGTGCGCCAGGACGATTGAGACAGACCACCGATGCACATTCGGACAAGCCGTAACCTTCGTACACCGGCAGGCCGATGCGTTGAGCGCGGTGCAGCAGATCCTCGGAGACCCGTGCCCCACCGACGGCGGCAAAACGCAGTGATCGCGGATCGAAGGCGCCCTGTTCAGCGGCGCTGACCAGCAGTAAAAGCAGTTGCGGCACCAGGATCAGACTGTCCGGTGCGCGGCTGGCCAGGCTGCCCAACCATTGCGGCAGATCAACGCCGCTGGCGCCCTGGATGCCCAGGTTTTTCTGGCTCGGCAGACTCAGCGTCGCACCAGCGTAAAGTGCGGCGTAACAACCGAGGTTTTCCAGCAAGATCGACAGCGGCAGAAGCGTCAGGTGATGTCGTGGATCAGTGGGTTTGCTCGCCTGATCCAGTTCCCGCGCCACGCGCAGCAGACTGTCGGCACTCAGGCACACGCCTTTCGGGGTGCCGGTGGTGCCTGAGGTGAACGTCAGTTTGGCGGTGCCGGCGGGCAAGCGGCTGACGCCTGTAAACGTGCGACACCAGAACTCTCCGTGTTTTTCATAACCGGCGGCTAGCAGTTCAAATTCCAGCGCCGGTTCGCTGATCACCCGTTCGGCCTGACTCTGCTCCAGGCAATGGGCGCGTTGCGCCTGGCTAAAAAACGGTGGCAACGTCACGCAGATCACGCCTTCGAAAAGCGCTGCCAAATCCCAAAGCATCGCTTCGACGCCGTTATCCAGCGCCAGGGCAATAACCTTCACGCGTTCATCGCGCAAGTGCTGCTGGCGATACATCACCTCGACGTACAGCATTGTGTAGTCGATCTTCAGCGTGTCGCCCCACAGCGCGATGCTGCCGTCGTTGCGCCCGGCATGGCTGCGCAGCGCTTCATGGAATCGTTGGCGTTCAAGCGACATGACAGGCTCCTTCATTCCAGGTTGGCAATCCCAGCCGAGCGAACAGGCCGATGTTGCGCAAATGAATAAAACCGGCGCGGATGTTGCCGACGTGCACCCAGGGTTTGCTCTCGTAGTAACTGCCCCAGTGATGGCGGTCATCGCCCAGGCGCTGCGGATCGGCAGCGCAGAGCGTCACGGGTTTCAGGCCAAGACGATGGAAACTGTTGACCAGACCGATGTTGCCGGTGAAGGTCACCCATTCCAGGCCGCCCATGGCCAGAACATAGGTGATCGCGATGATGCTCAAGCGCGCGCTGCCGGTATCGCTGGCGGCCAGGTTGCCCACTTCGACAATGCCCTCGCGACAAACGGGGCGGTCGGCGGCCGCGCTGATCAGCGGCTCGATCGGCCCATCCAGGTAACGTTCGAGAAACAGCGGCTCAAGATGCGCACGACGCACCCCGGCCAATGCACACAGTTCGCCAGAACCGTTTTGCACACCAAACAGCTCGGGCATGAAGTGGCGGATGTCGGCGCCATGCGCCTTGCGAAAGCGTTGTTGGATAAACGCTTCGAACACGGCCCGCTGATCGTCTCCCGCCAGAGCGTTCGATAACCGCATGGGCGGATTTTCGGCCTGACCGAAGTACAACGGCAGAGGGATGTTCCAATGGAAATCGGGCATGGGCTGGACGCCTCCCTCAACTGATTTGAGCGGAGTATCCAGTCCGTTTCTTAACGAAGTCTGAAGGTGAAAAAGATTAACGAAGCGCCTATCTTCAGACTGCCTTAAGACACCCAGGGCAGGGTGAAGCAGTCGGCTTGCCCGACAACCGAACGGCGACGGCCAAACCGCTCCATCGTCGCCCCTGACAATAATGAGGCGCCTTATGACCCGCGACATCTCCGTAGACCGCTATGGCAAACTCTCGATCACCCTGCACTGGCTGATGCTGGCGCTGTTCGTCGGCGTATACGCCTGCGTCGAAATCAAAAGCTTCATGCCCCGAGGCAGCGAAGCGCGCGGCCTGCTCATGGGCTTACATGGCGTGTTCGGCGCGAGCATCTTCATCCTGGTGTGGCTCCGCCTGTTCGCCCGCCTGACCCCGCGCCCGCCCATCACCCCCCAACCACCCGCCTGGCAGACCGGCATCGCCCACCTGATGCACCTGGCCCTGTACGGGTTAATGATCGCCACTCCAATCCTCGCCTGGCTGATGCTCGCCGCCGGCGATAAACCATTCCCGTACTTCGGCTTCCATATACCCGCGCCAATCTCTGTCGATCCCGACCTGGCCAAGCGAATCAAATACTGGCATGAGCTGATTGGCAGCACGGGCTATTGGTTAATCGGCCTGCACGCGGCTGCCGGGTTGTTTCATCACTATTGGGTGAGGGATAACACGTTGGTAAGGATGATGGTTCGGCGAAAGGCGGAGGTGAGGGGGAGTAGTTTTGTACCTGACAGCCTCACCCGCTGATCGTTACACTGCGCGCACCTTTTCAGGCTGGCGTTTATCCGGCTTGGCTATTGCCCACAGTGTGTCTTCGCAGGGCATTAATTCCATTATTCAGGTAGTTATCAGTAGTGATCACAGGCGCTATCAAATCCCAAGTTGACCAGATCTGGAATGCGTTCTGGAGCGGCGGTATTTCCAATCCCATGGAAGTCATCGAACAGATGACCTACCTGCTGTTTATCAAGCGTCTCGACGAGCTGCAGACGGTTAAGGAGCGCAAGGCAGCGCGCACCGGGCTGCCAATTGATAAACCGATTTTCAGCCCCTATCAGGCCCATTTGCGCTGGGCGGCGTTCAAGGCACTGGGTGATCCTGCCAGTTTGTACGCGCTGATTGCCGACAAGGTCTTCCCTTTCATCAAGTCGCTGGGCGGCGAAGATGGCGAGTCCACCTACGCCGGGCATATGAAAGATGCGCGTTTCACCATTCCGAACCCGGCACTGCTGGTCAAGGTGGTGGACATGCTCGATGCCATCCCCATGGAAGATCGCGACACCAAGGGCGACCTCTACGAATATATGCTCGGTAAGATCGCCAGTGCTGGGAAGAACGGTCAGTTCCGCACGCCTCGGCACATCATCAAAATGATGGTCGAGATGATGGCCCCCAAACCGTCCGACACCATTTGCGACCCGGCCTGCGGTACAGCTGGTTTTCTCGTGGCGGCTGCCGAATACCTCAACACCCACCACAGCCAGGAGCTGTATCAGGACGCGGCCAGCGCCAAACGCTTTAATCACGACACCTTCCATGGCTTCGACTTCGACAGCACCATGCTCCGTGTTGGCTCGATGAACATGCTGCTGCACGGAGTGGAAAACCCGGCGATTGAAAACCGTGACTCGCTCAGCGAAGGCCACGCTGGCGTCGAAGGGCAGTTCAGTTTGATTTTGGCTAATCCGCCGTTTGCCGGCAGCCTGGATTACGAGAGCTGCGCCAAGGATCTGCAGCAGATTGTTAAAACCAAAAAGACCGAGCTATTGTTTCTCGCCTTGTTCCTACGCGTCATGAAGGCAGGAGGCCGCGCAGCGGTGATCGTACCGGACGGCGTGCTATTCGGGGCCAGCAAGGCTCACAAGACGCTACGACGGATGCTAGTGGAAGAGCACAAGCTTGACGGTATCGTCTCCATGCCCTCTGGGGTGTTCCGCCCTTATGCTGGGGTATCCACCGCTATTTTGCTGTTTACCAAAACCAACTCTGGCGGCACCGATAACGTCTGGTTCTACAACATGCAGGCCGACGGCTATTCTCTGGACGATAAACGCAGCGAGTTGGATACGAGTAAACATAACAGCAACAACATACCTGACATAATCGCCCGCTGGCATAACTGTGCCGACGAAACCAGCCGCACGCGTACCGAGCAGAGCTTTCTGGTGCCCAAGGCGGAAATCGTCGGCAACGACTATGACCTGTCAATCAACCGCTACAAGGAGGTAGTGTACGAACAAGTGCAGCACGATGCGCCGCATAAAATTCTGGAAGAGTTGAAGGCGCTGGAGGCAGAGATTATGCAGGGGATGGATGAACTGGAGGGGATGTTGCTGTGACCTCAAACTATCTCACCCGACTAGGCGATTTCGCCAAAGAAATAAGTCGCAGGGCTGGTTCAGAGGCGAACCTCCCCGTTTACTCAGTCACTAAGCATCAAGGGTTCGTTCCAAGTCTGGAATACTTCAAGAAGCAGGTTTTCAGTCGAGACACCAAAGGGTACAAGATGGTTGCTGCGGGTGAGCTGGCCTATGCAACCATCCATCTGGACGAAGGTTCTATCGGGGTTTGCCCTAAACTCTCACTAATAAGTCCGATGTATACGGTCTTTAGCGTCGATGAAACCAAAGCAGACGCTACTTACCTTGAGCGCTTTCTGAAGTCACCAAAGGCTCTCTCAGCTTACCCAACACTTTCTAAAGGATCAGTGCACCGGCGCGCTGCAATTTCATTCGCCAGGCTTGCCGAGCTACCTGTCCCGCTCCCCCCACTCCCCGAACAACGCCGTATCACGGCGATTCTGGGCAAGGCCGACGCGCTGCGCGCCAAGCGCCGCGAAGCCATCGCCAAGCTCGATCAACTGCTGAAATCCGTGTTTCTGGAGATGTTCGGCGACACTACGGTGGCGACCACATCAGTAGCTGGGCTTGCACCTTCTGCGGGTGCTATTCGGACAGGTCCCTTTGGCAGTCAATTACTGCATAGCGAGTTTGTTGATCACGGCATCGCTGTCCTCGGTATAGATAACGCCGTATCCAATGCTTTTGCATGGGCGAAGCCCAGATTCATTACGGAAGAAAAATATTCGCAGCTCTCTCGCTATCGGGTTAATCCAGGCGACGTACTAATCACGATCATGGGGACTTGTGGGCGATGCGCTGTTGTCCCTGACGACATACCAACCGCGATTAACACAAAGCACCTCTGCTGCATTACGATCGACCGCACGCGTTGCGATCCGGAGTTTTTGCACTCGTACTTCCTCTTGCATCCGGTTGCCCGGAACTATCTTGAGAGTCGAGCAAAAGGTGCAATCATGGCCGGGCTCAATATGGGGATCATAAAAGAACTCCCGGTTGCGTTACCTTCGATAGAAAAACAACGGCATTTTGTTTCAATCAAGAAGTCGTTAGGGCGCCAGCTTGAACAAGCCTTAACTCAAGAAAACCGCTTCGACGAGCTATTTGCTGGGCTACAACAACATGCTTTTGCAGGTACGCTCTAAGTCATGCACAGTGCCCCAGCACGCCAAGGAACAGGCAACCCCATATGGCTCAATTCTTTCCCGCCCGCACCACCTGCCGCTTCGATACACCGGGTGAACGCCGGCTGGCCGAGCGCCTGGAGAAGAAGCTCGAAGACGACTACCTGTGCTGGTTCAATGTCCCGGTGGGGCCAAAAGCCCTGCAGCCGGACTTTGTGCTGTTGCATCCGTTGCGCGGGCTGCTGGTGCTGGAGGCTAAGGACTGGAAGCTCGACACTATCCAGAGTATGGATCGCGACCAGGCGAGAATTTATGCCGACGGGCTGCTGAAGACCGTCAAGAACCCCATGCTGCAGGCGCGGGCATATGCCATGGAAGTGGCGATGATGTTGCAAAGGGATCCAGCGCTGAAGCAGCCCGTCGGTTCGCCGTATGCAGGCAACCTCATCATGCCCTTCGGTTGGGGCGTAGTAATGACGGCGATTACCCGTAAGCAATTTGAGCAGACTAACCTGGCCGAGGTGCTGAATCCGCAACAGGTACTGTTTCAAGATGAAATAACCGAGGTAGTCGACGCTGAAGCCTTCCAGCAAAGGCTCTGGAATATGTTCCAGCATATTTTCCCTTGCCAATTGAGCCTGCCGCAGATTGACCGCGTGCGCTATCACCTGTACCCCGAGGTGCGCGTAAACACGCTGCCGGGGCAGTTCGGTTTGTTCGCAGAACAGCACGCGCCACTTCCAACGTTGATCAAGGTCATGGACTTGCAGCAGGAGCAACTGGCGCGCTCGCTGGGCGAGGGGCATCGGGTGATTCATGGCGCGGCCGGCTCCGGCAAGACTATGATTCTCGGGTACCGCTGTGCGCATCTGGCACAGGTGTCAAATAAGCCGGTGTTGGTACTTTGTTACAACAAATCCCTGGCCGGGCGCTTGCAACAGGTGCTGGCCGAGCGCGGCCTGAGCGATAAGGTCACGGTGCGCAACTTCCACGCCTGGTGCTCAGACATGCTCACGGCGTTTAACGTCGATCGCCCGGCGCAGAATTTGTCGATCAATGTGAAGATGGCGCAGATGGTCGAGAACACGATCGATGGTGTCGACCGCGGACAAATCCCCCGTGCTCAGTATGCGGCAGTGCTGATCGACGAAGGCCACGACTTCCAGCCGGAGTGGTTCAAGCTGGTGGTGCAAATGATCGACCCCGAGAGTAATTCGCTGCTGGTGCTGTATGACGATGCGCAGTCTATCTATCGCGGCAAGGGCGGGAAAAGCGGCATGGATTTCAGCTTCGCGAGTGTCGGTATCCAGGCTCAGGGGCGTACCACCATCCTGCGCTTGAATTACCGTAACACCGTGGAGGTGTTGTCGGTGGCGCGGGCTTTTGCCATTGAGCTGCTGACCGCCCGCGATGCTGCCGAAGATGGCGTGCCAATTGTCGCGCCTCAAAGTGCTGGCCGACGGGGCGCATTCCCTGAGCTGCTACGTTGTGATTCCGACTGGCAGGAATACAACTGCATCGTCGAGCGCATCCGCGATGAGCAAGGTCGGGGCCGTGCGTTGGATGATATGGCGGTGATCTACCGCAGCACCGCCCAGGCCCAGCGAGTCGAGCGCGCTTTGAATGAGGCTGGCATTAACTTCGCCTCGGGCCAGTCGGCCAAGGGTCGGGGGACGTTGTATGGCCGTGAGGATGCAGTCAAGATCGTCAGCATGCATTCGAGCAAGGGCTTGGAGTTCGGCCTGGTGCTGATCCCCAGTCTGGGTGACATGCCAAAAAAGGGCGAAGACGAGGTCGACGAGGCGCGTTTGCTGTATGTGGCAATGACCCGCGCAATTGATCGGCTGGTAATGACCTATCGCGGACCTTCCAGTTTTACTCGCAGAATTCAGGACTCAATCGGCAGCGTGCGCCAGCATTTGGCCGAGATGGACTCACAGAAGGCAGCCAGCTAAATGAGCAACTTTGAATTTCTCCTCCCTGAATTCAAAACGCTGTTTGAGCCGGCCAAAGGCGCAGAGCAATTGGTGTACTCCGATCCGCGTGCCTGCTGCATGCGTACCCGTCATGCGCTGGAGCAGACGGTGCACTGGCTGTACGAGCATGATCGCGACCTGCGCATGCCTTACGATAACGGTCTTAATCTGCTGCTGACTCAGGTGGAGTTCGTTCGCCTGCTGCCTCCGCAAATTCATCAAAAGACTCGCTTGATTCAGAAGTTTGGCAATCAGGCGGTGCATTCCAATCAAGCGATTGGCTACAGCGATGCGATGCGGCTGGTGCGCGAGTTGTTTCACGTGTTGTTCTGGCTGGGACGCACCTATACCCGCGCCAGTGACCCGAAAAGTATCGACGCTTCGTTTGACGAAAAACGTGTGCCTCAGCTCGTTAGCATAAATGAGGCAGTTGCCTTTACACGTGCGGAACTGAAAAAGCAGGAAGCCAAATTCCAAGAGCAGATTGCGGCCCAGCACGGCACCCTTGAAGCCCGAGAGGCGGCGATCGCCGAGCAAGCCGCAACCCTAAGTGAGCGCGAGTCGCTGCTGGCGCGACTGGATGCTGAGCTGGTTGCCACCCGAGCGGCGCTGGCCCAGGCCAAGGCGACCAATATCGCAGTGCCGGATAACCATGATTACGACGAGGCCGACACCCGCCGTTTGTTTATCGATGTGCTGCTGCGCGAGGCCGGTTGGGAATTGGGCAAAAACGCTGACGCTGAAGTGCCAGTCAGCGGCATGCCCAACGGGCAAGGTGAAGGTTTTGTCGATTACGTGCTGTGGGGTGCCAACGGCAGACCATTGGCGGTGGTGGAAGCTAAGCGCAGCCTTAAAGACCCGGACGTGGGGCAGCAGCAAGCCAAGTTGTACGCCGATTGCCTGGAAGCCGAGAAGGGCCAGCGGCCGCTGATTTTCTACAGCAACGGTAACCACACCTGGCTGTGGGACGACCGCCGTGCGCCGCCACGCGAAGTGCAGGGTTTTTACACCCGCGATGAGCTGGAGTTGGCGATTCAGCGGCGCAGCCTGCAAACCGACGTGCGCGAACTGCCGATCAATAGCGAGATTGTTGAGCGGGCGTATCAACACCGGGCGATTCGAGCGATGACCGAATCACTGAGTCAGGGCCGCCGCGCCGGTTTGCTAACCATGGCCACCGGCACTGGTAAGACACGGATGTCGATTGCCCTGATCGAGCTGTTGATGCGGGGTAACTGGGTCAAGCGCGTGCTGTTTCTGGCTGACCGGGTAGCCCTGGTAAAACAAGCCGCAAATGCCTTCAAGGAGTTCCTGCCGGACTCCAGTCCTGTCAATCTTGTTACCGACAAAAATGGCCGAGGTCGGGTGTATCTGTGCACCTATCCGACCATGATGGGTTTGATCGACCAGATGGAGGGCGACCGTCGCAAGTACGGCGTTGGCCATTTCGACCTGATCGTGATCGACGAGGCGCACCGCAGTGTTTACCAGAAGTACGGCGCGATTTTCCGTTACTTCGACAGTTATCTAGTGGGCCTGACCGCTACCCCGCGTGACGAAGTGGATCGCGATACCTATCACCTTTTCGGTCTGGAAACAGGTGTACCGACCGATGCCTACGGGCTGAATGAAGCGGTGGATGATGGTTATCTAGTGCCGCCCAAGGCTTATTCGGTGCCGATCAAGTTTGTTCGCGAAGGCATCCGGTACGACCAGCTCAGCGATGATGAGAAAGAGCATTGGGAGTCGCTGGATTGGGGCGATTACAGTGCCGAAGGTGATGCACCTACCGAGGTGCTAGCTTCTGAGGTCAACAAGCAGCTATTCAACGAGCCAACCGTTGACCTCATGCTAAAACACTTGATGCAAAATGGCCTGACAGTGGAGGGTGGCGACAAGCTCGGCAAGACCATTATTTTTGCAGTGAACCAAAAGCACGCCGATTTTATCGCACGGCGCTTCAATCATCACTACCCGCACTTTAAGGGGGAGTTTGCCCGGGTGATCACCCATGCAGTGAGTTATGCGCAGACCCTGATCGATGACTTCAGCAGCAAGCTGAACAAGCAGCCGCAGATCGCCATTTCCGTGGATATGCTCGATACCGGCATCGACGTACCACAGGTGCTGAATTTAGTGTTCTTCAAGGCCGTTCGCTCAAAGGTGAAGTTCTTGCAGATGATCGGCCGCGGCACGCGCCTATGCCCGGACCTGTTTGCGCCGGGCGTGCATAAGCGCGAGTTCGCCATCTTCGATTTCTGCGCCAACTTCGAATACTTCAACGAAAACCCCAACGGCGCTTTGGGCGGTACGGCCGAACCGCTAGGCAAGCGGTTGTTCAAAGCGCGGCTGGATCTGCTGTCGTTGTTAGCCCCGAAGGACGTTCGCGAGCCTGTTGATTTGGCGGAAACCAGGGGCGGGTACGATGCCTTTGTCGAACTGCGCAGGGAGTTGACCGACGAGCTGCACGACGAAGTCGCGGCGATGAACAAGGACAACTTCATCGTGCGTACCGAACTTGAGCACGTAACCCGCTTTGCCGAGCGTGAAGTTTGGAATGCGCTGGATGATGCAGCGCTGGGTGATCTGCGCAGTCACGTCGCCGGCTTGCCGAGTGAGCGCGCTCCTGAGCACATCACCGCCAAGTTGTTCGATCTCCTGTGCCTGAATTTGCAGCTGGCGTTACTTCGCTCGACCAGCGACTTCGTGACGTATCGTGACAAGGTGGTCGAGCTGGCCAGCCAGTTAGAAGTGATGGACAGCATTCCGGCAGTGCATGCTGAACTTGCGTTGCTTCAGGACGTGCAAACCGACGAGTACTGGCAGGACATCCGCTTGCCGATGCTTGAGCAACTGCGGCGCAAGATGCGCGAGCTGATCAAGTTTATCGAACGCCGCCCGAGCAACCCCGTTTATAGCGTGCTGAGCGACGAAATTGGCGAAGCGACGGTGGTCAACCTGAAGGATTTCAACACTGGCATCAATCTGGAGCAGTACAAGAAAAAGGTCGAAGCCTATATCCGTGGCAACGAGAATCACGTGGCAATCGCCAAGCTCAAATTCAACCGGCCGCTGACACCGAGCGACCTGAGCGAGCTGGAGCATTTTGTCTACGAGTCGGAACCGGTTCAGAGTCGCGAGCAATTCGAACAGTGCTATGGCGCTGACCAGCCGCTGACTCTGTTGATCCGCTCATTGGTAGGCTTGGACCGTAACGCCGCAAAAGAGGCTTTCGGTCAATTCCTCGACGAGAACCGCTACAGCAGTCAGCAGATTCGTTTTGTTGAAATGATCATTGATCGTCTAACGCGGCAGGGAGTAATGGAAGCGGGTCAACTCTATGAACCGCCGTTTACCGCACTGCATCATGAGGGATTAGATGGCGCGTTTGGCGACGCTGATGCTAACGCTATCATTTCAGTCATCGCCTCAATTAAACGCAGTGCTGCCGCCTAGGGTAGTGACTCAATTTTGAGCGTAGCCAGAATCGCTATGGTCTTCGGATTGACGTCCGGATTCCAGGCACAAAAAAAGACGTCCATGGACGTCTTTAGATGTTGAAGTGGTGGAGCCGGGGGGATTTGAACCCCCGTCCGCCAGTACTCCGCTGTCGGTACTACATGCGTAGCCGTGTCTATTAAGTTAACCCTCAGCGACCCGACGGGCAGGGTGCTTTGGGCGAGTTGTGTAAGTTTTAGCCGCTTCGTCCACAACGTACTGCACGGCGATTCTGTTCTATATGACAATCACTTTGGGTTTACAGACATCCCCTGGTGATTGCTGGACCCGAAGGTACCAGAAGCTCAGGTCTAAAGCTGCTTACGCAGCGAGAGAGAATTCCTGGCCGTAGTTTTCGTCATTGGCAACTATAAGTAGTTGCAACAGTGGATTTACGAGTTCTGTTACCAACTCGGCATGCACCTAAAGTTTCGCAACCGGCGTCGAATCCTAAACGGCCCCGAACTCATTGCTCATGAATCTAGTGAGCAACAAGCCTGTGCAGTGTACGCCAACCCGAAGCGGAAGGCCAACCCGAAGGTTGGCCGGCCGTGATTACGGCTTAGGCTGATTGCTCAGCTTGTCGAGGCGGTTGAGCGCCTGGGTCGCTTCGGTGACGCATTTTTTATCGTCGTTGGCAGCTTTAGCCGATTCGGCTTCGCCCTGCATGCGCTTGATTTCCATCGTGGTGTTTTCGGAGGTGGCCGGCAGCGACGTGACCTTGTCCTTGAGCTCTTGGAGCTTGATGGTGCACAGGTCGTTATCGGCGGCAAAAACCGGCGAGGCCAACATTGCAACGGAAATGAACAGACCTGCGAGTGCGGTACGTTTCATGGGTATCTCCTTGAACGTTTGGTCTCGGTGCTGGGCACTGGATGGGCCGGCACGTCGAGTCAGTGATAAGCCTGGTCAACCGGGCTTACACAGATGACTGCGACAGCTCGCAGGAATTCGCTTTTTTCTCAAAAAGGTATGAAAAACCTGTCTTTTGGACGGAAAAGCACTAAAAAGGGGCGCAATTGCCCCTTTTTGGTGGTGAAAACAGATCAGGCCGGCCGGACGTGTGTCACTCGATCCACCAAGTACACTAGGCCGTGGTAATCAATCCCGCCGTGTTGTGTCAGCCCGATTTCACAGGTGCGACTGGTGGAGATACCTTCGTCGCAGTGCTGCACCGCATCTTTCAAACTGCGCAGCGAATGCGCGTTCAGTTCTGGCGTGGTGAAGCCTTTGTCGCCGGCAAAACCACAGCAGTGGATGCCTTCTGGGATCACCACGTTGCGACTGCATTTGCGCGCCAGGTCGATCAGTGCCTGGCTCTCGCCCAAATGCTGGGTGCTGCAGGTGACGTGCACCGCGATCGGTGCTTCCTGTGGCGTGAAATCCAGGCGGTCCATCAGGTGCGTGCGGATAAAACGTACCGGGTCGTAGAGGTCGAGGCGCGTTTCGCCGAGGTCTTGTACCAGGCGCAAGGTGCAGGGGCTGGTGTCGCAGTAGATCGGATCGAGACCGCCGCGGCTGGCGTGGAGCAGGGCGCCGATCAACTGCTGGCGCTTGTGCTCGGCTTGCTCGGCGTAACCCTTGGACGCAAACGGCTGGCCACAGCAGAGGCTGTCCTGATTGTCCGGGAAAACCACTTGGTAACCGGCTTTTTCCAGCAAGCCACGGGTTTTGTCGTACAGCGACATCTGCTCTTTATCACCGGCCGCCGGGCCCATGACCCGCGACACGCACGCCGCCAGGTACACCACCCGAGGGCGTTCGTCCGCCACCACCGGGCTGAAGCGAATGGCTTTTTCCGGTTGCGGCATGGCGTTTGTCCATTGTGGGACTTGGCCTTTTGACAGCCTGGTCAGGGTCGCGGATAACTTGGCCAGGCGTGGCGCGCCCAAAAGCATGCGGGCGCCATTCGCCACATGCAGGGTGAAGCGCGCACCTTGCAACGCGGTGGCGAAATTGCCTTCCAGCCAGTTGGCAGTTTTCGTACGCGTGGCGGTGCGGGCACGGAGCTTTTTCACCAGGTCGCCGGTGTTGATGCCTACAGGACAACGCTGGGCGCATAACCCGGTGGCGGCGCAGGTGTCGATGCCTTGGTATTCGTAGGCGGCTTCCAGTTCGGTGGTGTCGATGCCGGCACGTTTCTTTGCCTGAATATCACGCCAGATCACAATGCGCTGGCGCGGGCTCAAGGTCAGGCCTTTCGACGGACACACCGGCTCGCAAAACCCGCACTCGATGCACTTATCCACAATCTCGTCGGCGGCCGGCAAGGGCTTGAGGTGCTTGAGGTGGATCTGCGGATCGTCGCTGAGCACCACGTCCGGGTTGAGGATGCCGTTCGGGTCGAGCAGGCGTTTGAGTTGCCACATCAATTGATAGGCATCGCTGCCCCATTCCAGCTCGACAAAAGGCGCCATGTTGCGGCCGGTGCCGTGCTCGGCCTTCAGCGAACCGCCGAACTCGACGGCTACCAGTTGCGCGACGTCGTCCATGAACGCCTGGTAGCGTGCGATTTCTTCCGGGTTGTTGAAGCCTTGGGTGAAGACGAAGTGCAGATTACCTTCCAGCGCGTGTCCGAAAAGGATCGCTTCGTCGTAGTGATGTTTGTCGAATAGTTCGATCAAGCGATTCACGCCGATCGCCAGTTGTTCCACCGGGAAAGTCACGTCTTCGATGATCACCGTGGTGCCGGTCTGGCGCACCGCGCCGACAGCGGGGAAGGTGTCTTTGCGGATCGCCCACAGTCGGGCGTTTTCCAGGGGGTCTTCGGTAAAGTCGACTTGCTTCTCGACCGGGAACGCCGCGAGGGACGTCATGATCTGCGCCAGTTGTTCCCGCAATAACGTCGAGCTCGCGGCGCGGGATTCGATGAGCAGCGCGCAGGCATTATTCGACAGATGCTGTACGAAATCCGGCATGCCCGGCTTGTTCTGCACCGAGCGCAAACTGCGACGGTCGAGCAGTTCCACGGCGGACACCGGTTGTTTCTTGAGCACCGTCACCGCGTTGCAGCAGGTTTCCACGTCGGGGAACACGATCAGCGCTGAGGCCTTGTTCGGGTGGTCAATCACCGTGTCGTAAGTCACCGCGCTGATAAAGCCCAAGGTCCCTTCAGAGCCCACCAGCAAATGGCTCAAGATATCCACAGGCTCGTCGAAATCCACCAGCGCATTGAGTGACAGGCCGGTGGTATTTTTCAGACGATATTTGTGGCGGATTCTGGCGGCGAGTTCGGCATTGGCGCGGGTCTCGCGGCCCAGGGTCGCCAGACGTTCGAGCAATTCCCCGTGGCTGTTTTTAAAAGCAGCGACACTGGCCGGGTCTTCGGTGTCGAGGCGGCTGCCATCGGCCAGCACCAGGCGAATCCCGGCGAGCGTGTGGTAGGTGTTTTGCGCTGTGCCGCAGCACATGCCGCTGGCGTTGTTGGCAACGATACCGCCGATTTTGCAGGCATTGATCGAGGCCGGGTCTGGGCCGATCTTGCGTCCGAAAGGCGCCAGCCAGGCGTTGGCTTGCGCGCCGATCACCCCAGGCTGCAAGCGAATCTGCATTCCTTGGCCACGGATTTCCCGCGCGTTCCAGTTATCGCCCAGCACGATCAGCACCGAGTCGCTGATGGCCTGGCCGGACAGGCTGGTGCCGGCCGCGCGGAAGGTCACCGGCACTTGGTCGCGCTGGGCCAGTTTGAGCAGGGCGACCACTTCGTCTTCGGATTCGACGCGAATCACCAGTTTCGGGATCAACCGGTAGAAGCTTGCGTCGGTGCCGAACGCCAGGGTCGACAGCGGATCGTCGAAGCGCCGGGCCTGGGGAATCAGTTGCTGCGCATCGCGCAGGAAAGCGGCCGGTAAGGTCATTGGTCCTCCAGAATCAGCACCACCAAATCTTTCGGACCGTGGGCGCCGTAAGCCAGCACTTGTTCGATGTCGGCGGTTTTCGACGGCCCGGACACCAGCAACGCGTTGGTCGGCATACCTTGGGCCCAGGCGAATTCCTGCTGCACCTGATAGAAGTTGTCGCGGATTTCGCTGGCCTTGAGCAGGGCGAAATGCACCGGTGGCGCCAGGCTCATCATTCGCGGTTCTTCACGGGTTGGCCAGAGGATCAGGCTACCGGTGGCGGCGATGGCGCCGAGGGTACCGGTCAGGCTCGCGGGCGTGTCATCGAACAGCTCGGCTTTCCATTCTTCTATCGGACGGTCGTAGGCTTTGAGTGTCGGCAGCCCCGGATGATTCGCCCAATGTTGTGAGATTTGTCGGCCATGGGCGGTGGTCGGGGCGATCAACAGGCTGGGCAACTGCCGATCCTTCAACAGTTGCGCCAACAGCGTCGGCCAGTCTGCGCCAGAGGTCAGGTGGATTTCCGTGTGTACCGCCTCCATCAATTTGCGCAGTTGCGGGATGCGTTGTTCGGCCGAGTAGGTGTAGGGCGCGGTCACCAGTTCGACGTCGAAGGTGTCAGGCACTGGTGTGGTGCCGGTCAGACTGTTGCGCAATTTGCCGAGGATATTTTGTTTGGCGCTCATCGACGTTCTCCCTGTTTGGCCAAGTGCTCGCGGGCCATGTCGTGCAGTGAGCGGGCGGCGGGTTTCGGCGCGCTGTGGTTCTGCGTCCATGGCCCTACATTATTCGGCGTCAGTGCGCGCAGGCGGGTGGCGAAGAAGCCGAATAACCGATACAGCGTCGGCGAAGCATTCAGCCGCGCCCAGGCGTGCCAGATAAAGCGTTCCTTGCGCGAATATTTGCTGCCCTGGCCGCGCATCACCGGGTTCGGACTGTCCGGTGCCTTGACGTTTTCTTCGCGCAACCGCCGCAGCAACGCGGGGATCGGGATCTTCACCGGGCACACTTCTCCGCACGCCCCGCACAGAGACGAGGCGCTCGGATGGTCGGGGACTTTCGCCAGGCCGACCATGTGTGGCGTGATGATTTTTCCGATAGGTCCCGGGTAAACCTCCCCATAGGTGTGGCCGCCGATTCGGGTGTACACCGGGCAATGATTCATACAAGCGCCGCAGCGGATGCAGTTCAACGTCTGACGCAATTCGCTGTCGGCGAAGGCCTGGCTGCGACCGTTGTCCAGCAACACCAAGTGCACTTCTCGGGGGCCATCGAGTTCATCGGCCTTGCGCGGGCCGGAGATCATATTGACGTAAGTAGTGATCGGCTGGCCGAGGGCCGAGCGCGTCAGCAATGACAACAGGGGCACCACGTCGCGCAGGTTTTCGACCACTTTCTCGATGCCAGTCACCGCGATGTGCACCGGTGGCACGGTGGTGGTCATGCGGCCGTTGCCTTCGTTTTCCACCAGCAACAGGGTACCGGTTTCGGCCACGGCGAAGTTGACGCCGGAAACGCCGATGTCCGCTTCAAAGAATTTCTGTCGCAAGACTTTGCGACCGATCTGAATAAGTTGGTCAACGTCCTTGGTGTATTCCACGCCAAGTTTGTCGTGGAACAAGGACGCGACCTGACCGGCATTCTTGTGGATCGCCGGCATAATAATGTGTGAAGGCTTTTCGTGGTCGAGCTGGACGATGTACTCGCCCATGTCCGATTCCAGGCATTCAATGCCCTGTTCAGCGAGGACATGGTTCATCTCCATTTCTTCGCTGACCATCGATTTGCCCTTGATCACTTGCCGCCCCTCGTGAGCGCGGATGATCGAGAGGACGATGCCATTGGCTTCGTCCACCGTTTCCGCCCAGTGCACTGTCACACCGTTGCGGGTCAGGTTCTGTTCAAGCTGCTCGAGCAGGTCGGGCAACTTGGATAACGCACGGGCGCGGACGGCATTGCCGAGCACGCGTAAGTGTTCTCGTTCGTGGGCATCGCTGAAGGACGCTGCCCGTTTGACCATCAGCGAATCCATCGCCGTGCGAAAGTTATTTCGCAGTTGCTTGTCATCCAGCGCCCCATGCGCCCGGGCGCGGAAGTCCTGTTCCACGGCGACTGTAGGAATCAGCTCGGCGGTACTCATCGGGCACCTCCGGTACGCTGCCAGAGAAAACTGGCCAGATGCTGACCACGCAACGCTTCCCGTTGTTTTTCCAGCGCGCCGTTGATGTTCATCAGGCAACCGCAGTCGGCACTCAGCACCTGGTGCGCGCCGGATTCCTTCAGCGCGCGGGTCTTGTCGGCCACCATCGCCCCGGAAATGTCTGGCATACGGACGCTGAAAGTCCCACCGAAGCCACAGCATTCACTTTCATGGCGATGGTCCACTCGTTCCACGTTGCCCAGTTGCGCCAACAGCTCGCGACCGTGCAGGTGAGTGTTCATTTCGCGCCGCGCCGAGCACGAGGTATGCAGCGCCACTTTCACCGGTTCGCCGCTGTCCTGCAGTTGCACCTTGCAGACAAACAGCAGGAACTCGGCCAACTCATACGTCCGCGCCGCAAGGGCTCGGACTTGTTGCAAGGTCTCCGGCTCATCCTTGAACAGGTCGGCGTAGTGCTCGCGCAACATGCCAGCGCACGAACCGGACGGCACCACCACCGGGTAATCCTCGGCAAACAGCGCCAGTTGCGAACGCGCGACGATGCGAGCCTGGTCGGTGTAGCCGGAGGTGTAGGCCGGTTGGCCGCAGCAGCTTTGCCCTTGCGGATACTCGACCCGAATGCCTTCGCGCTCCAGCAGATGAATCGCGTCCATGCCGGCTTCGGGGTAGAACAAGTCCACCACGCAGGTTCCGAACAGATACACCTGCTGCGGTTTTTCACTGGGGTACTGCCGTGGGGTGGGCAGTGGCGGGGCGACGCGGGTCGCGTTCGGCACAGCGTTGTAAAAAAGCTCGCTCATCAGGCGTCTCCGGGTGGTCCCGGTTATCCGTCCGCTGAGGCCGCTGACTATAAAGAGAGAATCTTTCAGCAGCCTTACGGACCGGGGTGTGAATAGCTGACGCCGGAATCGTGATCCGGCGTCGGTTTTTTCGTTTTAGCGCGTAGTCCTTAATGCACCAGCATGCCGGTGAACCAATACGCCTGGGCCAAGGTAATCAGGCCGACAATGGTGGCAAAGAACAGGCTGTGCTTGAGGGTGAAGCGGAACAGGTCCGACTCCTTGCCCACCAGGCCGGTCGCGGCACAGGCCACGGCGATCGACTGCGGCGAGATCATCTTGCCGGTCACGCCGCCGCTGGTGTTCGCCGCCACCAGCAGGGTGTCGTTGACGCCGATCTGGTGTGCGGTGGTCGCTTGCAGCGAGCTGAACAGTGCGTTGGACGAAGTGTCCGAACCGGTCAGGAACACGCCAAGCCAGCCGAGGAACGGCGAGAAGAACGGGAACGCCGCGCCCGTACCGGCAAGCACCAGAGCCATGGTCGACGACATGCCGGAGTAGTTGGTGACGAAGGCAAACGCCAGCACCATACCGATAGACAAGATCGGCCAGCGCAGTTCGTAGAAGGTCTCTTTCAAAGTGGTCAGACCGGTTTTGCAGTTGATCTTCAGCACCAGCATCGAGATCAATGCCGAGAAGAAAATCGCCGTGCCGGTGGCCGAGATCGGATCGAGCTTGAATACCGCCGGAATGGCCGTCGGGTTGGTCACGATCGGTGCGACCTTGATCACCAATTGGTCGAGGTGCGGGATCGCGAAGTTAAACACGAAGCCGTACATCGAACCGCCTGCGGCAAACATTGCCTTGAAGGGCTTCAGCGTCCAGATGGTCACCAGCACGGTGAGGATCAGGAACGGCGACCAGGCCTTGATAATTTCCCCCAGGCTGTAGGGCGAAACCACGCTGGTGCGCTTCTGGCCGAAACCGCCGACGCTGGCGGCGACCACCGAGGCCGAGGTGGCCCCGGCGATTTGCGCGCCGGCAGTGCGTTTCGGCTGCCAGACTTTCAGGAACAGCGTCAAGGAAATCAGGCTGGCCAGGGCCGAGGTGATGTCCGGCAATTCCGGGCCAATGAAGTTCGAGGTGAAATACTGGGTGATGGCAAAGCTCAGGCCCGCCACCAGTGCGGCCGGCCAGGTTTCGCGCACGCCGCGCAGGCCGTCCATCATGAACACCAGCCAGAACGGCACGAACAGCGACAGCAGCGGCAGTTGCCGGCCAGTCATGGCGCCGATTTTGAAGGCGTCGATACCTGTTACTTGGCCGGCAACGATAATCGGAATGCCCAAGGCGCCGAAGGCAACCGGCGCGGTGTTGGCGATCAGGCACAGGCCTGCGGCGTACAGCGGATTGAAGCCGAGGCCAACCAGCAGCGCCGCGGTGATCGCCACAGGTGCGCCGAAACCGGCGGCACCTTCGAGGAACGCGCCGAAGCAGAAGCCGATCAGCAGCACTTGCAGGCGTTGGTCGTCAGTGATCGACAGCACCGAGCTTCGAATCACTTCGAACTGGCCGCTCTTGACCGTGAGTTTGTAGAGGAACACCGCCGCAACGATGATCCAGGCGATCGGCCACAAGCCATAAGCGAAGCCGTAACCCGCTGCTGCGAAGGCCATGTCGACCGGCATCTGGAACGCAAAAATGGCCACGGCGATCGCCAGGGCCAGGGTGATGCTGCCCGCCACGTGCCCTTTGAGGCGGAACACCGCCAGGGCCAGGAAGAAAAATACGATAGGAATCACGGCCGCGAGCGCGGACAAGCCGAGGCTGCCGAGCGGGCTGTAGAGCTGTTGCCAGGTTTGCATATGGGGTGGCCCCTAATTGTTGTTGGTCAGGCATTGCTGGTACGTTTGGTTAATTGGTAATACCAATTTACAAGCGCTGTCGGCTAGGGTAAAAGCCTTAGGGGCGGTGTGTCAATTTGCCGCCCTCAAACTTTCGTCGCATGCGCAGCAGGGCGGGTGCCTGATCTGGGCTTTCGGTTGCCGGCTGGTAGGTGCCGACCTGACGGCAATCAGCCAGAATAGAGAGCCCGGCGAACGGTCGGGATGGTGGAGAAATGAGTTATGGGGTTTGATCAGATTCGCTCGCGCCGTTTGTCCGACGATATTGTCGAGCGGCTGGAGGGCATGATTCTGGAGGGCACGCTGAAGTCCGGCGAGCGGCTGCCGGCCGAGCGTGCGCTGGCCGAGCAGTTCGGCGTGTCGCGTCCGTCATTGCGCGAAGCGATTCAAAAACTGGCGGCCAAAGGTTTGCTGGTCAGCCGTCAGGGTGGCGGTAATTATGTGGTCGACTCCCTGGGCTCGACCTTCAGCGATCCGCTGCTGCACTTGCTGGAAAGCAACCCGGAGGCGCAACGGGATTTGCTGGAGTTCCGCCACACGCTAGAGGCGTCCTGCGCCTATTACGCGGCGTTGCGCGCCACGGATGTGGATCGCGAAAGGCTGACCGCGGCGTTTGAAACCCTGCAGGATTGCTATACCCGTCATGAGGAAGTGAGCCGGGCGGAGGAGGGCACGGCGGACGCGGCGTTTCACCTGGCCATTGCCGAGGCCAGCCATAACGCGGTGCTGCTGCACACCATTCGCGGTTTATTCGATCTGCTCAAGCGCAATGTCGTGACCAACATTGGCGGCATGTATAAACAGCGCACCGAAACCCGCGACATGCTGATCAATCAGCATCGGGATTTGTACCTGGCGATCATCGAAGGGCGAGCGGAGCAGGCGCGGGAAGTGTCCAGCCGACATATTTTGTACGTGCAGGAAGTGCTGGAAGAGGTGCGTCAGGAAGTGCAGCGCATGGCGCGGGCCGAGCGGCGCAAGGGGATGTAGTCAGTGGGGGCGAGGTGGGTCGGGCCATTGCATTCGCGAGCAGGCTTGGGACCACAGGACCTGTTGCAGTTTCCTGTGGATGCGAGCCCGCTCGCGAAAGCGGTCTGGAACAACAGCAGCAAGACCTAGTCTTCCTTGCCCTTGTTACGCACCGCGCGCTGCAACTCGCGACCGGCGTCGCGTTCGCGTTCGGTATCGCGCTTGTCGTATTCCTTCTTGCCCTTGCCCAGCGCGATCTCGCACTTGACCATGTGCTTGCTCCAGTACCACGACAGGCACACGCAGGCATAACCCTTTTGCTGCACGGCGGCGGCGAGTTTTTCCAGCTCGCGGCGGTTGAGCAGCAATTTGCGGGTGCGCACCGGGTCGGCGATGACGTGGGTGCTGGCGGTCATCAACGGCGTGATGTGACTGCCCAGCAGCCAGGCTTCGCCATCCTTGAGCAGCACGTAGCTGTCGACCAGTTGCAGCTTGCTTGCCCGCAAACTTTTTACTTCCCAGCCGGCCAGGACCAGACCAGCCTCGAACCGATGTTCGATGAAGTAATCGTGTCGCGCCTTTTTATTTTGCGCGATGGTCCCTGTTGGGTGTTTCTTCTGTTTAGCCATAGGGGCGGCATTATAGGGAGTTGCACGCGTGTCGGCTACGGTATCGCTACCTGCTTGAGCAGGTTGATTGAATCCCGGACAATGCGGCCTCTTTTTTCAACGCTTGGGCGTGATAACGATGTCGACAGACAAGGTTTCTGTCCACGGCAGTTGGGCTAGCCGCTGGGTCTTCATTCTGGCCGCAACAGGCTCGGCCGTGGGCTTGGGCAGTATATGGAAATTCCCTTACATGGTCGGCGTCTACGGCGGCGGAGCGTTTGTGCTGGTGTTCCTGGCCTGCATCGCACTGATCGGCGTACCGGTGATGCTCGCCGAAACCCTGATCGGCCGCCGCGCCCGGCAAAGCCCGGCGAATGCCCTCAAGGTGCTGGCGCATGAGGCCGGGCATTCGGGCAAGTGGTCGTGGGGCGCGTTCGCCGGGATGATCACCGCGTTGCTGATCCTGTCTTTTTACAGTGTGGTCGGCGGCTGGTCGCTGGATTACATCATCGACATGGGGCGTGGCGACTTCCAGGGCGTGACGGCTGACCAGGTTGGCGCCTACTTCGGTGATGTGATTGCCGATCCGTGGCGCCTCACACTGTGGCACACGGTTTTCATGCTGCTCTCGGCCGTGGTGATCGCCAAGGGCGTGGTCGCCGGTCTGGAGCGCAGCCTGCGGATCATGATGCCGTTGCTGTTCGTGATGGTCATAGTCCTGCTGGGTTACAGCATGACCACCGGGCATTTCATGGAAGGCGTGCATTTCATGTTCGACTTCCACCCGGAAAAAGTCATGGAAGGCCTGTTGCCGGCGATGGGGCACGCCTTCTTTTCCCTGAGCGTCGGCGTTGGCTCAATCATGACCTACGGCGCTTACATGCCGAAAAATACATCGATTTCCGGTACGGTAGTCGGCGTCGCGCTGCTGGATACCTTCGTGTCCCTGGTGGCGGGGCTGGCGTTGTTTCCGATTGTGTTTGCCGCTGGCCTGAACCCGAGCGAAGGCCCGGGCCTGATGTTCGTCAGCCTGCCGTTCGCATTTGGCAACGTCGCGTTTGGCCAATTGATGGGGGTGATCTTTTTCGTCCTCGTCGCCATTGCAGCCTGGAGTTCGGCGATTTCCCTGCTCGAGCCGATGGTGGCCTATCTGGTGGAACGGTCTAAAATCAGCCGCGCCTGGGTCACCTTCTGGCTCGCTTTCATCTGCTGGTTCGTCGGTTTGGGTACGGTGTTTTCCTTCAATATCTGGAAGGAAGCGAAGTTTTTCGTGAACGAAGGCGGGGTCTTCCATCTCTACCAATGGGGTGCGGCAAGTGGTCTGGACTTCTTTGGAGTGATCGATTTCTTCACCTCGCGGATCATGTTGCCACTTGGTGGTTTGTGTTTCGTGGTGTTTGCAGGATGGGTGATGGGGCGTGAAGCGGTGCGTGACGAATTGTCGATCCGCAACCCGGCATTGTTCGCCCTGAGCCTGTTCTTGATGCGCTATGTGGCGCCCATCGGCATTCTTGTAGTGTTTGCCGCCCAGCTGTGGAAATGACGCTGACATGACGACTCACATTCAACGCTCGGCCCTGCTGCCTTATCCGGCGCAAGCGCTGTATGACCTGGTCAATGACGTGGCCCGTTACCCGGAATTCCTGCCTTGGTGCTCCTCGTCCGAAGTGCTGGAAAGCTCCGACACCCATATGCGCGCCAGTGTCGGCGTGGCCAAGGGCGGTCTGAGCCAGCATTTCGTGACCCGCAACACCTTGGTGCCAGGGCAATCGATCGAGATGAACCTGGAGGAGGGACCGTTCAACCAGTTGCATGGCGTGTGGGTCTTCAAGGCGCTGGGCGAAAAGGCCTGCAAGATCAGCCTGGACCTGTCCTTCGATTACGCCGGGCCGATTGTCCGCGCCACCTTGGGGCCGCTGTTCAATCAGGCGGCCAATACCCTGGTCGATGCCTTTTGCCAGCGCGCCAAGCAGATGCAGGGCTGAGGCGGTGATTGAGATTGAAGTGGTGTATGCCGCTGTTGATCGGCAGGTGTTGCTGACGGCCAGCGTGCCGGAGGGGACGACCGTGCGCGAGGCACTGCGCCAATCGACCATCGGCGCGGAGTTTCCTGAACTTGACCTGGCGACTTGTGCGGTCGGCAACTTCGCAAAACTGATTGCTGATCCAGAGCGTGCCGTGGTGCACAGCGGTGACCGCCTGGAGATCTATCGCCCGCTGCTGGCCGATCCCAAGGAAGTCCGGCGCCTGCGGGCCGCGAAGGCCGCCAAAGCGAGAGCGCGAAATCATTAAGGCAAATCGCAGACGATAAAAAACCCGGACCTGCCGGGGTTTTTTATGCGTCGCAATTATTGCGGCGAGGTGTCGAGCGGTTCTGGCGTCGGCACTGGAACGGTTTCAACGCCGTCCACGTCTTTCTGGATTTGATCCAGCAAAGAACCTGGTTTTGCCGGCTCTTCCGGTTCGGCTTTCTCGACATTTTCTGCAGGGGCGGTCACGTTGGTGCCGCCGTCCTTGCCGAGAATCGCGTCATCGCGGCTCACGCCGGGCATGAAGTCGCCGGACAGGCTGACCAGTTGATCATTCGGATTGAAGATCAAACTGATGCGTTCCTGCTGACGTTCGCCACCGCCAGGCTGCAGGCTGTACAGATAATCCCACCGGTCGGAGTGGAATGTGTCGGTCAGCAGGGGGTTGCCCATGATAAACCGTACTTGCGGACGGGTCATTCCGGGGCGTAACTGGTCTATCATGTCCTGCGTGACGACATTGCCCTGTTGGATGTCGATTTTGTAAACCCCGGGGAATGAACAACCGGCGAGTGCGAGCAGTCCCACAAAGGTGAAACTGGTTAGCAAGAGCTTGGTGTTTTGCATCGGTGGGCGACTTCCACTATCTTGGCTGGGACAACGTAAACGCCGATCATACCCGCATTAAGAGAAGCTGCGAAGCAGCATCGCGAGAAAGCTGACCATGGTTGAAAATAGCGAACTACGCAAAGCCGGCCTTAAAGTGACCCTGCCACGGGTCAAAATCCTGCAAATGCTCGACTCTGCCGAGCAACGCCACATGAGTGCCGAGGATGTCTACAAGGCGCTGATGGAGGCTGGCGAGGACGTCGGTCTGGCCACGGTTTACCGTGTTCTGACCCAGTTCGAGGCAGCTGGCCTTGTGGTGCGACACAACTTCGATGGAGGCCACGCGGTCTTCGAACTGGACGACGGCAAGCATCACGACCATATGGTCAACGTCGAAACCAGCGAAGTGATCGAGTTCTTCGACGAAGAAATCGAGCGTCTGCAGAAGGCAATCGTCGAGAAGTACGGTTTCGAGATGGTGGATCACAACCTCGTGCTGTACGTGCGTCATAAAAAGTAAGCATGTCGCGCGGGCTTTAAGTCCGTGAAACGATCGAAGGCGACCCAAGGGTCGCCTTCGTGCTGTCTGTGGTAGAGAAATTCGCTGAATACTGGAAAAACGAATTTACACTTTTGCCGCGACCACCATCTTCTTCGCATGGGCCAACGACTCTTTTGTGAGGTCGATCCCGCCGAGCATCCGTGCGACTTCCTCGACCCGCTCGTTTTTACTCAGTTTCGACACTGCGGTATGGGTGGCTTCCTCACCTCGCACTTTATGCACAAATAGATGCTGGTGCCCTTGCGCCGCCACTTGCGGCAAGTGGGTGACCGTCAGCACCTGGCCGCGGTCACCGAGCCGGCGTAGCAACTGACCGACGATCTCGGCCGTCGGCCCGCCAATCCCCACGTCCACTTCGTCGAACACCAGAGTTGGCACGCGGGACGTTTGCGCGGTGATGACCTGGATCGCCAGGCTGATACGAGACAACTCGCCGCCGGACGCCACTTTCGCCAGTGCCTTCAACGGCTGTCCAGGGTTGGCGCTGACCAGCAACTCCACTTGTTCCAGACCGTTCGGCAACAGTTCATCGCTGATGTTGGGGCGCAATTCGATGGTGAAACGCCCGCCAGGCATGCCCAGGCGCTGGATTTCCTGTTCGACCGCAGCGGCCAGGCTGCCGGAAGCCTCGTGGCGCAAATCGCTCAGTTCCTTGGCTTTCTCTTGATAGTGGCGGGCGAAGGATGCCAATTCTTCCGCCAAGCGCTCGATGGATTCATCGTTGGCGTTCAGGGTTTCGATTTCATCCAGCAGTTTTTGCTGCATCTGCGCCACTTCGGTTGGCTGGATGCGGTGTTTGCGCGCCAAGGTATAAATGGCGTCGAGGCGTTCCTCCAGGTATTGCAGGCGCGCCGGATCGGCGTCGAAGTTATCCAGGAAGCGATTCAACTCGCCTACTGCTTCTTCTACCTGGATCTGAGCACTGGTCAGCAAGTCGGTGGCTTCGCAGAGTGCGCCGGCGCCGCTGTTGACGCTAGACAGACGATTAAGACTGGCCGTCAGTGCGTTGAGCACGTTGCCGGAATCATTTTCGCTGCATTGCTCGACCACCTGTCGGCAGATGCCCAGCAAGGTCTCCGCATTGGTCAGGTTTTTGTGTTCCTGCTCCAGTTGCTCCAGTTCATTTTCCCCAAGGCCGAGGTTTTCCAGTTCTTCCAATTGATAGCTGAGCAACTGATGACGGGCGCGCTGCTCATCACCTGAGTTGGACAGCCGTTCCAGTTCCTGGCGGGTCTGGCGCCAGCGCTGGGCTGCCAGGTGAACCTGGCGCGCGAGATCAGTGGCGCCAGCGTATTCATCGAGCAGGCGACGGTGCGTATCGGTTTTCAGCAGTGACTGGTGCTCATGCTGGCTGTGGATATCGATCAGCAATTCGCCGAGGGCTTTCAGATCCCCCAGCGGGCAGGGGGTGCCGTTGATATAGCCACGGGAGCGGCCTTCGGCGGTGATCACCCGGCGCAGGATGCACGGTCCGTCGTTATTCAGGTCGCGCTCAGCCAACCAAGTGCTTGCTTCAGGGATGTCGACCAGGTCGAACGTCGCGAGGATATCGGCCTTGTCCGCACCGGGGCGAACCACGCCGCTGTCGGCGCGATCACCGAGCGTCAGGCCCAGGGCGTCGAGCATGATCGACTTGCCGGCGCCAGTTTCGCCCGTGATCACGCTCATCCCGCGATCGAGTTCAAGATCCAGATGTTCAACGATGGCGTAGTTGTGTACGGACAGGTGCACCAACATGTAGGCCGCTCCCAGGCTTTAGGTCTGGTTATTTATACAGTGTTTTGTTTCGCCCTGACAATGCCCTCCTTTAGCTCGATTTGCTTGGATAAACCGATTTCTTAGTGCAACGCGGCAGGGCAAGTCAGTTGCCTTTGTAGGGTTAATCCCATTCGAGCCCTTGAACCTGAAAATTGCGGCCCCATATACCGGGGCAGAAGCGCGAGTCGGGCTCGCAGACGATATTGAAAGGAGAATTCCATGGCTGACGAACAGACCGTTGATACGCAAAACCTAGACGCCAATCAGGCCCCCGAGGCTTCGGGTGAAGACCTGACGGCTCGAGTACAAGTGCTCGAAGAGCAACTGGCAGGCGCGCAGGATCAGGCTTTGCGTGTTGCCGCCGATCTGCAGAACGTCCGCCGCCGTGCCGAGCAGGACGTCGAGAAAGCACACAAATTTGCCCTGGAGAAGTTCGCCGGCGACCTGCTGCCGATCATCGACAGCCTGGAGCGTGGCCTGGAGTTGTCCAACCCTGACGACGAAAGCATTCGCCCCATGCGTGAGGGCATCGAACTGACCTTGAAGATGTTCCAGGACACCCTCAAGCGTTATCAGCTGGAAGCGATCGATCCTGAGGGCGAACCCTTCAATGCCGTACTGCACCAGGCCATGGCCATGCAGGAAAGTGCCGACCTGGAACCCAACAGCGTGCTGAAGGTGTTCCAGAAGGGCTATCAGCTCAACGGTCGCTTGCTGCGTCCGGCGATGGTGGTAGTCAGCAAGGCGCCTGCGCCGGTTTCGCCTTCGATTGACGAGCAGGCTTGAAATCGGCCGCAAGGCCCCCATTTAGAAGTCAAGCGTTTAAGTGCTACCTCAGTTAGCCACCACTGCTGAGGCATCCAAATCCAAAGTTTCGGGAGAGTGAACATGGGCAAGATTATCGGTATCGACCTGGGGACTACCAACTCCTGCGTCTCCGTGCTGGAAAACGGCAAAGCCAAAGTTATCGAGAACGCTGAAGGCGCGCGTACCACGCCGTCGATCATCGCTTATGCCAACGATGGTGAAATCCTCGTCGGCCAGTCCGCCAAGCGTCAGGCCGTGACCAATCCGCACAACACCCTGTACGCGGTGAAGCGTCTGATCGGCCGTCGCTTCGAAGAAGAAGTGGTTCAGAAAGACATCCAGATGGTCCCTTACAAGATCGTCAAGGCTGACAACAATGACGCCTGGGTTGAAGTGAACGGCCAGAAAATGTCGCCGCCACAAATCTCGGCTGAAATCTTGAAGAAGATGAAGAAGACCGCTGAAGACTACCTCGGTGAAACTGTTACCGAAGCCGTCATCACCGTGCCTGCCTACTTCAACGACAGCCAGCGCCAGGCCACCAAGGACGCCGGCCGTATCGCCGGTCTGGACGTCAAGCGCATCATCAACGAGCCTACCGCGGCTGCTCTGGCCTACGGCATGGACAAGGCCAAGGGCGATCACACCGTGATCGTTTATGACCTGGGTGGCGGTACCTTCGACGTTTCCGTGATCGAAATCGCAGAAGTCGACGGCGAGCACCAGTTCGAAGTGTTGGCCACCAACGGTGACACCTTCCTCGGCGGCGAAGACTTCGACATCCGCTTGATCGACTACCTCGTCGACGAGTTCAAGAAAGAAAGCGGCATGAACCTCAAGGGTGACCCGCTGGCCATGCAGCGCCTGAAAGAAGCCGCTGAAAAAGCCAAGATCGAGTTGTCCTCGAGCCTGCAGACCGACGTGAACCTGCCGTACATCACTGCAGACGCCACCGGTCCTAAGCACTTGAACGTGAAAATCTCCCGCGCCAAGCTCGAAGCGCTGGTGGAAGACCTGGTTCAACGCACCATCGAACCTTGCCGCATCGCTCTGAAAGACTCCGGTATCGACGTCAGCGCCATCAACGACGTGATCCTGGTGGGCGGTCAGACCCGCATGCCAATGGTTCAGAAAGCGGTAACCGACTTCTTCGGTAAAGAAGCCCGTAAAGACGTCAACCCGGATGAAGCGGTTGCCATGGGTGCTGCCATCCAGGGTGCGGTGTTGGCCGGTGACGTGAAAGACGTTCTGCTGCTCGACGTCAGCCCGCTGACCCTGGGTATCGAAACCATGGGCGGCGTGATGACCGCGCTGATCGAGAAAAACACCACGATTCCTACCAAGAAATCGCAAGTGTTCTCGACAGCCGACGACAACCAGGGCGCCGTGACCATTCACGTGCTGCAAGGTGAGCGTAAGCAAGCCGGTCAGAACAAGTCTCTGGGCAAGTTCGACCTGGCCGAGATTCCACCAGCACCACGCGGTGTACCGCAAATTGAAGTGACCTTCGACATCGATGCCAACGGCATCCTGCACGTAGGCGCCAAAGACAAGGCCACCGGCAAGACTCAGTCGATCGTGATCAAGGCCAACTCCGGTCTGTCCGAGGAAGAGATTCAGCAGATGATTCGCGATGCTGAAACCAACGCCGACGAAGACCGCAAGTTCGAAGAGCTGGCCGGCGCCCGCAACCAGGGTGACGCGCTGGTGCACTCGACTCGCAAAATGATCTCGGATGCGGGCGACAAAGTCTCGGCTGAAGAGAAAACTGCGATCGAAGCCGCTGTTGTCGCGCTGGAAACCGCTGTCAAAGGCGACGACAAGGCTGCCATCGAAGCCAAGATCGAAGAGCTGTCGAAAGTCTCCGCTCCAGTGGCGCAGAAGATGTATGCCGAACAGGCTCAGCCTGCTGAAGGCGCTGCACCGCAAGGCGAATCGGCTGAGAAGGCTGACGATGTTGTCGATGCCGAGTTCGAAGAAGTCAAAGACCACAAGTAACTCGTTGTTGGTCGACCGGTTGACCGCCTTCGGGCGGTGACTGGTAGGATGTCGCCGCGCGGGAGCTTGCTCCCGCGTTGGCGTGTCTGGAGTTAGCGAATTTTTACCGCATGCGACAACGCTCGCGTGCGGGCGGTATGGCCGGGAATGCTCCTGCTTTCCGTGCTGCAAATACTGCAATGAATCAAGACCAGGATCGTTGAATTGACGTGAGTTGGGTCCGGGCCTGTATTGGGGCTCAACGAGTTTGGCGAGGCTCAGGAGGGGTTTGCCGGACGTCCTTAAGAGTGCGAAGAACTTATGGCAAAGCGTGACTATTACGAAGTGTTGGGTGTTGAGCGCGGCTCAAGCGAAGCGGACCTGAAAAAGGCCTACCGTCGCCTGGCAATGAAGCACCACCCGGACCGTAATCCTGACGATAAAGCGTCGGAAGAAATGTTCAAAGAGGCCAACGAGGCCTACGAAGTCCTGTCCGATTCCAGCAAGCGCGCGGCTTACGACCAGTACGGTCACGCGGGTGTCGACCCGAGCATGGGTGGCGGCGGTGCCGGGTTTGGCGGGCAGAACTTCTCCGACATCTTCGGTGACGTGTTCAGTGATTTTTTCGGTGGCGGTCGCGGCGGTGCCCGTGGCGGCGCGCAACGGGGCAGCGATCTGCGCTACACCCTTGAGCTGAACCTCGAGGAAGCGGTGCGTGGTACGACGGTCAATATCCGCGTGCCGACGCTGGTCAACTGCAAGCCGTGCGACGGCTCGGGTGCGAAGAAAGGCTCGTCGCCAGTGACCTGCCCAACTTGCGGTGGTATCGGCCAAGTGCGCATGCAGCAAGGCTTCTTCTCGGTGCAGCAGACCTGTCCGCGCTGCCATGGCCAGGGCAAGATCATTTCCGATCCTTGCGATTCCTGCCACGGCGAAGGCCGCGTCGAGGAGTACAAGACCCTGTCGGTGAAAGTGCCGGCCGGCGTCGATACCGGTGACCGTATCCGTCTGTCTGGCGAAGGCGAGGCGGGCGCCCAGGGTGGTCCGACCGGCGACCTGTACGTGGTGATCAATGTGCGCGAGCACGCGATCTTCCAGCGCGACGGTAAGCATCTGTTCTGTGAAGTGCCGATCAGCTTCGTTGATGCGGCGCTGGGCGGCGAGCTGGAGATTCCAACCCTCGACGGTCGGGTCAAACTGAAGATTCCCGAAGGCACCCAAACCGGCAAGCAGTTCCGCGTGCGCGGCAAGGGCGTCGCTCCGGTGCGTGGCGGCGGTGCGGGCGACCTGATGTGCCGCGTGGCGGTGGAAACCCCGGTCAACCTGGGCCGTCGTCAGCGCGAATTGCTCGAAGAGTTCCGCAGTTCGCTGGCGGACGACAACAGCCACTCGCCGAAAACCACCGGATGGTTCGAAGGCGTGAAGCGCTTCTTCGGCGATCTGTAAGGAGTCGACATGCGACGTATAGCTGTGATGGGCGCCGCAGGGCGCATGGGCAAGACGCTGATCGAAGCGATTCAGCAGGCGCCCGGCGCCGGTTTGACCGCTGCGGTGGATCGTCCGGACAGCACGCTGGTCGGCGCCGATGCCGGTGAGCTGGCTGCGCTGGGGCGTATCGGCGTGCCATTGTCCGGGGATCTGGATCGGGTGGTCGATGAGTTCGACGTGCTGATCGATTTCACTCACCCGACCGTGACCCTGAAAAACCTCGCGTTCTGCCGCAAGCACCGCAAGGCGATGATCATTGGTACCACCGGTTTCAGCGTCGACGAGAAAGAATTGCTGGCTCAGGCCGGCAAGGACATTCCGATCGTGTTCGCCGCCAACTTCAGTGTCGGCGTCAACCTGTGCCTGAAGCTGCTCGACACCGCCGCTCGTGTATTGGGCGATGACGTCGATATCGAAATCAGCGAAGCGCATCACCGGCACAAGGTTGACGCGCCATCCGGGACCGCCGTGCGCATGGGTGAAGTGATCGCCGATGCCTTGGGACGCAACCTCAAGGACGTGGCGGTGTACGGTCGTGAAGGCCAGACCGGCGCGCGCGAGCGGCAGACCATCGGCTTTGCCACGGTGCGCGCCGGTGACATTGTCGGCGATCACACCGTGCTGTTTGCGGCAGATGGCGAGCGGGTCGAGATTACCCACAAGGCGTCCAGCCGCATGACCTTCGCCAAGGGGGCTGTGCGTGCGGCGTTGTGGCTCGATGGTCGCGAGCCGGGCCTGTATGACATGCAGGACGTGCTCGACCTGCGTTAAGATGCGCCCGAAATCGGGTTCAAACGCAGCGTTTGAGCCCGGTTTTACACCGCCAGGCGACGCCCTGTCGCATTCCCCGGCCTTTCAGGCTCATTGGCGGTAGACCAAAAAAGCCTTTTTCTGTAAGCTACAGCTTTAGTGTGTCCACTAAAAGCGCGCAGAATAATTCAGTGAACAAGCGGGGTGACGTGTCCATACGTCACTCCGCTTTTTTACAACCTGCGATCGCCCTTTCAGGCTTTATTTACGGGAGGTCTTCTTGACTAAGCCAGCCATACTCGCCCTTGCTGATGGCAGCATTTTTCGCGGCGAAGCCATTGGAGCCGACGGTCAAACCGTTGGTGAGGTGGTGTTCAACACCGCCATGACCGGCTATCAGGAAATCCTTACCGATCCTTCCTACGCCCAACAGATCGTGACCCTGACTTACCCGCACATCGGCAACACCGGCACCACGCCGGAAGACGCCGAGTCCGACCGCGTGTGGTCCGCTGGCCTGGTCATCCGTGACCTGCCGCTGGTAGCGAGCAACTGGCGTAACACCATGTCCCTGTCCGATTACCTGAAAGCCAATAACGTAGTGGCTATCGCCGGTATCGACACCCGTCGTCTGACCCGCATCCTGCGTGAAAAAGGCGCACAGAACGGCTGCATCATGGCCGGCGACAACATCTCCGAAGAAGCCGCCATCGCCGCTGCCCAGGGTTTCCCAGGCCTGAAAGGCATGGACCTGGCGAAAGTCGTCAGCACCACCAAGCAGTACGAATGGCGCTCGACCGTCTGGGACCTGAAAACCGACAGCCACGCCACGATCGAAGCCGCTGACCTGCCTTACCACGTCGTGGCCTACGACTACGGCGTCAAGCTGAACATCCTGCGCATGCTGGTCGCGCGCGGTTGCCGCGTCACCGTGGTGCCAGCGCAAACCCCGGCCGCCGATGTGCTGGCCATGCAACCGGATGGCGTGTTCCTGTCCAACGGCCCGGGCGACCCGGAGCCTTGCGACTACGCGATCCAGGCGATCAAGGATGTGCTGGAAACCGAGATTCCGGTATTCGGTATCTGCCTCGGCCACCAACTGCTTGCCCTGGCATCCGGCGCCAAGACCCTGAAAATGGGCCACGGCCACCACGGTGCCAACCACCCGGTCCAGGATCTCGACACTGGCGTTGTGATGATCACCAGCCAGAACCACGGTTTCGCGGTGGACGAAGCAACCCTGCCGGGCAACGTCCGGGCGATCCACAAATCGCTGTTCGACGGCACCCTGCAAGGCATCGAGCGTACCGACAAGAGCGCCTTCAGCTTCCAGGGCCACCCGGAAGCCAGTCCTGGCCCGAACGACGTAGCGCCGCTGTTCGATCGCTTCATCAACGAGATGGCCAAGCGACGCTGATCGCTCGCCCTGATGAGCGAAGCGCCCGAGGGTGGCCCCGACACCGGTGGCCCCCTCGGGTCCTTCAAAGATTGTTCAAGACGGCTTGCCGACTGACCTGCGGATTTGAGTGACTACCCATGCCAAAACGTACAGACATAAAAAGCATTTTGATTCTCGGCGCTGGCCCGATCGTGATCGGTCAAGCCTGCGAGTTCGACTACTCCGGCGCCCAGGCCTGTAAAGCCCTGCGCGAGGAGGGTTACCGCGTCATCCTGGTGAACTCCAACCCGGCCACCATCATGACCGACCCGGCCATGGCTGACGCCACCTACATCGAACCGATCAAGTGGCAGACCGTTGCCAAGATCATCGAAAAAGAGCGCCCGGACGCGCTGCTGCCGACCATGGGTGGCCAGACCGCCCTGAACTGCGCCCTCGACCTGGAGCGCGAAGGCGTTCTGGAGAAGTTTGGCGTGGAAATGATCGGCGCCAACGCCGACACCATCGACAAGGCTGAAGACCGTTCGCGTTTCGACAAGGCGATGAAATCCATCGGCCTCGACTGCCCGCGCTCCGGCATCGCTCACAGCATGGACGAGGCCAATGCGGTCCTCGAGAAGCTTGGCTTCCCGTGCATCATCCGTCCGTCTTTCACCATGGGCGGCACCGGCGGCGGTATCGCTTACAACCGTGAAGAGTTCGAAGAAATCTGCGCTCGCGGCCTCGACCTGTCGCCGACCAAAGAGCTGCTGATCGACGAGTCGCTGATCGGCTGGAAAGAATACGAAATGGAGGTTGTCCGCGATAAGAAGGACAACTGCATCATCGTCTGCTCGATCGAAAACTTCGACCCGATGGGCGTGCACACCGGTGACTCGATCACCGTTGCGCCCGCGCAGACCTTGACCGACAAGGAATACCAGATCATGCGTAACGCCTCCCTGGCGGTACTGCGTGAGATCGGCGTGGAAACCGGTGGCTCCAACGTCCAGTTCGGCATCTGCCCGGACACTGGCCGCATGGTGGTCATCGAGATGAACCCACGGGTATCCCGTTCCTCGGCGCTGGCATCGAAAGCCACCGGTTTCCCGATCGCCAAGGTCGCGGCCAAACTGGCGGTGGGCTACACCCTCGACGAACTGTCGAACGACATCACCGGCGGCAAGACCCCGGCGTCCTTCGAGCCGTCCATCGACTACGTGGTGACCAAACTGCCACGCTTCGCCTTCGAGAAATTCGCCAAGGCTGACGCGCGCCTGACCACGCAAATGAAGTCGGTCGGCGAAGTCATGGCCATCGGCCGGACCTTCCAGGAATCCCTGCAAAAAGCCCTGCGCGGCCTCGAAGTCGGCGTTTGCGGCCTGGACGAGAAGCTCGACCTGAACAACCCGGAAAGCATGAGCATCCTCAAGCGCGAGCTGACCGTACCGGGCGCCGAGCGCATTTGGTACGTTGCGGACGCATTCCGTGCCGGCATGACCGTTGAGCAGATCTTCGGCATGAACATGATCGACCCTTGGTTCTTGGTGCAGATCGAAGACCTGATCAAGGAAGAAGAGAAGGTCAAGACCCTGGGTCTGTCGGCCATCGACCACGACCTGATGTTCCGCCTCAAACGCAAAGGCTTCTCCGATCAGCGTTTGGCCAAGCTGCTGGGCGTCACCGAGAAAAACCTGCGGACTCACCGCCAGAAGCTCGAAGTGTTCCCGGTCTACAAGCGCGTCGACACCTGCGCCGCCGAGTTTGCCACCGACACCGCGTACCTCTACTCGACGTACGAAGAAGAGTGCGAGGCCGCACCTTCGACCCGCGACAAGATCATGATCCTCGGCGGCGGTCCGAACCGTATCGGCCAAGGCATCGAGTTCGACTACTGCTGCGTGCATGCGGCCCTGGCGCTGCGTGAAGACGGGTACGAGACCATCATGGTCAACTGCAACCCGGAAACCGTGTCCACCGACTACGACACCTCCGATCGCCTGTACTTCGAGCCAGTGACCCTGGAAGACGTGCTGGAAATCGTCCGTGTCGAGAAGCCAAAAGGCGTGATCGTCCAGTACGGCGGCCAGACTCCGCTGAAACTGGCTCGCGCCCTCGAAGCCGCTGGCGTGCCGATCATCGGTACCAGTCCTGACGCTATCGACCGCGCTGAAGACCGTGAGCGCTTCCAGCAAATGGTCGAACGCCTGAACCTGCGCCAGCCGCCAAACGCCACCGTGCGCAGCGAAGACGAAGCGATTCGCGCTGCCGCGAAGATCGGTTACCCGCTGGTGGTGCGTCCGTCCTACGTGTTGGGCGGCCGGGCGATGGAAATCGTCTACGAAGAAGACGAGCTCAAACGCTACCTGCGCGATGCGGTGAAAGTGTCCAACGACAGCCCGGTGCTGCTCGACCACTTCCTCAACTGCGCCATCGAAATGGACGTGGACGCAGTCTGCGACGGCACCGACGTGGTGATCGGCGCGATCATGCAGCACATCGAACAGGCGGGCGTTCACTCCGGTGACTCCGCGTGCTCCCTGCCGCCGTACTCGCTGCCGCTGCACATCCAGGACGAGATGCGCGAACAGGTCAAGAAAATGGCTCTGGAGCTGGGCGTCGTCGGCCTGATGAACGTTCAGTTGGCGCTGCAAGGCGAAGACATCTACGTCATCGAAGTCAATCCGCGCGCTTCCCGGACCGTACCGTTCGTGTCCAAGTGCATCGGTGTTTCCCTGGCCATGATCGCCGCGCGCGTGATGGCGGGTAAAACCCTGAAGGAAATCGGCTTCACCAAGGAAATCATTCCGAACTTCTACAGCGTGAAAGAGGCGGTGTTCCCGTTCGCCAAATTCCCAGGCGTAGACCCGATACTCGGCCCGGAGATGAAGTCCACCGGTGAAGTGATGGGCGTAGGCGACACCTTCGGCGAAGCCTTTGCGAAAGCCCAAATGGGCGCCAGCGAAGTTCTGCCGACCGGCGGCACTGCGTTCATCAGCGTGCGTGATGACGACAAGCCACTGGTTGCAGGCGTGGCCCGTGATCTGATCAACTTGGGCTTCGAAGTGGTTGCCACTGCCGGGACTGCCAAGCTGATCGAAGCCGCAGGCCTGAAAGTGCGTCGCGTGAACAAGGTGACCGAAGGCCGCCCGCACGTGGTCGACATGATCAAGAATGACGAAGTCACGCTGATCATCAACACCACCGAAGGTCGTCAGTCGATCGCCGACTCGTACTCCATTCGTCGTAATGCTCTGCAGCACAAGATCTACTGCACCACCACCATTGCTGCGGGCGAAGCCATCTGTGAAGCGCTGAAGTTCGGTCCCGAGAAGACCGTGCGCCGCTTGCAGGATCTCCATGCAGGATTGAAGGCATGATCAAATACCCAATGACCGTCCAGGGCGCCAAAGCCCTGGAAGAAGAGCACGCTCACCTGACCAAGGTCGTCCGTCCGAAGCTCAGCCAGGACATCGGTACGGCCCGCGAGTTGGGTGACTTGAAGGAAAACGCCGAATACCACGCTGCCCGCGAGCAGCAGGGCATGGTGGAGGCGCGGATTCGTGACATCGAAGGCCGGATTCAGAATCAGGTCATCATTGATGTCACGGCGATTCCGCACACCGGCAAGGTGATTTTCGGCACCACCGTTGAAATTGCCAACGTTGAAACCGACGAGCGCGTCACCTACCACATCGTGGGTGAGGACGAAGCGGACTTCAAACTGGGCAAGATTTCGGTCGGCTCGCCGCTGGCGCGCGCCCTGATCGCCAAGGAAGAAGGCGATGTGGTGGCGGTCAAAACGCCTGGCGGCGTGATCGAGTACGAGATTGTCGAGGTACGTCACATCTGAAGGCTGGCGCCCGCTTCGTGTGGGCGCCTTGCTTTTGGCGGCCGTCATCGGTGCATGGCGGAATTCCGGGCATGCTTAAAGCGCTTGTGACGGTTTTCGCCGCAGGCTGTGGGATTATCGGTGATGGGGCATCAGGCGTTTGGCCTGGCCGGGGTTATGGCGAGGTGGAGCGGCAGGGTGCGCGAAGCACACCCGTAACCCTTGTCATCACTTGAAGCGATGCACATTCGACAGCTGCTTATTGACGCTGAAGTTTTTGCGGTAAATCAGTGCCATCTTGCCGATGACCTGAACCAGGTCGGCCTTGCCGGTTTTGCACAGCTCGGCGATGGACGCCAGGCGGGCTTCGCGATCGAGGATGTTGAGCTTGATCTTGATCAGCTCGTGATCCGCCAATGCACGTTCGAGTTCGGCTAACACACCTTCAGTCAAACCGTTGTCTGCCACAATCAGAACTGGTTTCAGATGGTGGCCAATGGATTTGTACTGTTTCTTCTGCTCTTGAGTGAGCGGCATAATCTGACCCCTGCGTCTGATCTTGTAAAAAGCGGCGGCCAGTTTACCCGAGCGAGTCCGGGACCGCCCAGTTAATCACGACCCGTTTTATTTTCGAGGTGGCCCGTGGCCCGTTCCAAGACAAGCCTTAAGTGGCTGCAAGAACATTTCAACGACCCATTCGTCAAAATGGCGCAGAAAGACGGCTATCGTTCCCGTGCCAGCTACAAGTTGCTGGAAATCCAGGAGCGCGATCGCCTGATCCGTCCGGGCATGAGCGTTATCGACCTGGGCGCCGCCCCGGGTGGCTGGTCCCAGGTGACCAGTCGTCTGATTGGTGGTCAAGGCACGCTGATTGCTTCCGACATTCTGGAAATGGACAGCATCCCTGATGTGACCTTCATTCAGGGCGACTTTACTGAGGACGCCGTGCTGGCTCAGATCCTCGAAGCGGTCGGAAATAAGGAAGTGGACCTTGTGATTTCCGATATGGCCCCCAATATGAGTGGACTGGCCTCTGTTGATATGCCGAGATCGATGTTCCTGTGCGAGTTGGCGCTGGACTTGGCGACTCGGGTGTTGCGGCCAGGTGGTGATTTCTTGATCAAGATCTTCCAGGGTGAAGGCTTTGACGAGTACCACAAAAGTGTTCGCCAGCAGTTCGACAAGGTGATGACGCGCAAGCCGAAATCATCCCGCGATCGTTCTCGTGAACAGTACTTGCTGGGCAAGGGCTTCAAGGGTCGTAGCGAGGCTTGATAGGTTTTTCGGCCAGGGTGATAGGTTTTTCGTATTTCGCCTGGGGCGCATTAGCGAATATTGTGTAGAAAGTGTTTCACAAAGGGTTACAGACGGCGTCTGCAAGAGTTGTAGGTAATGTAGTAAGTTAGGCCGGTGAATATCATGCGAAGCGCGCGCCATTAGCGGAGCTTGCTTCAGAGGGTAGTTAATTGAACGATATGGCAAAGAATCTGATCCTGTGGTTGATCATCGCGGCTGTCCTGGTGACAGTGATGAACAACTTCTCCAGCCCTAACGAGCCGCAGACCCTCAACTATTCCGACTTCATCCAACAAGTGAAGGATGGCAAGGTCGAGCGCGTAGCCGTCGATGGTTATGTGATTACTGGCAAACGCAACGACGGCGACAGCTTCAAGACCATCCGTCCGGCAATCCAGGACAACGGTCTGATCGGCGACCTGGTCGACAATCACGTTGTGGTTGAAGGCAAGCAGCCTGAACAGCAAAGCATCTGGACCCAACTCTTGGTGGCTAGCTTCCCGATCCTGGTAATCATCGCCGTCTTCATGTTCTTCATGCGGCAGATGCAGGGCGGTGCAGGTGGTAAGGGCGGCCCGATGAGCTTTGGCAAGAGCAAGGCGCGCCTGCTCTCCGAGGATCAGGTGAAAACCACCTTGGCTGACGTTGCAGGTTGCGACGAAGCCAAGGAAGAGGTGGGCGAGCTGGTTGAGTTCCTCCGCGATCCAGGCAAGTTCCAGCGCCTCGGCGGTCGCATTCCTCGCGGCGTGCTGATGGTAGGGCCTCCGGGTACCGGTAAGACCTTGCTGGCCAAGGCGATTGCCGGCGAAGCGAAAGTCCCGTTCTTCACCATTTCTGGTTCCGACTTTGTCGAAATGTTCGTGGGTGTTGGTGCAAGCCGGGTTCGCGATATGTTCGAACAAGCCAAGAAGCACGCGCCTTGCATCATCTTCATCGACGAAATCGATGCCGTGGGTCGCCATCGTGGCGCTGGCATGGGTGGTGGTCACGATGAGCGTGAACAGACCCTCAACCAGTTGCTGGTGGAGATGGACGGTTTCGAGATGAATGACGGCATCATCGTCATCGCCGCCACCAACCGTCCTGACGTTTTGGACCCTGCACTGCTGCGTCCCGGCCGTTTCGACCGTCAAGTGGTCGTTGGTCTGCCGGATATCCGTGGTCGTGAGCAGATTCTCAAGGTGCACATGCGCAAAGTGCCAATGGGCGACGACGTTGCTCCGGCAGTGATTGCCCGTGGTACCCCTGGCTTCTCAGGTGCTGACCTGGCCAACCTGGTGAACGAGGCTTCTTTGTTCGCGGCTCGTACCGGCAAGCGCATCGTTGAGATGAAAGAGTTCGAGCTGGCCAAAGACAAGATCATGATGGGTGCCGAGCGCAAATCCATGGTCATGTCCGAGAAAGAGAAGCAGAACACGGCGTATCACGAAGCGGGCCACGCCATTGTCGGTCGCGTCGTGCCTGAGCACGATCCGGTCTACAAAGTCTCGATCATCCCGCGCGGTCGTGCGCTGGGTGTGACCATGTTCCTCCCGGAGGAAGATCGCTACAGCCTGTCCAAGCGTGCGTTGATCAGCCAGATCTGCTCGTTGTACGGCGGCCGTATCGCCGAGGAAATGACTCTGGGCTTCGACGGTGTGACCACCGGCGCCTCCAACGACATCATGCGTGCCAGTCAGATTGCGCGGAACATGGTGACCAAGTGGGGGCTGTCGGAGAAACTCGGTCCGCTGATGTATGCCGAGGATGAGGGCGAAGTATTCCTGGGTCGCGGCGGTGGCGGTCAAAGTTCGAGTTTTTCGGGCGAGACGGCGAAGCTGATCGATTCCGAAGTACGTAGCATCATTGACCAGTGCTACGGCACCGCCAAGCAGATCCTTACGGATAACCGTGACAAGCTCGACGCCATGGCCGATGCTCTGATGAAGTACGAAACGATCGATGCCGATCAGATTGACGACATCATGGCAGGCCGTACGCCTCGCGAGCCTCGTGACTGGTCGGGTGGTACCGGCACCTCGGGCACTCCGCCTGTTGTGCAAAATGAGCGTCCTGAAACCCCGATTGGTGGTCCGGCTGCTGACGTTTAAGGTTTGAAATGACTTCTGTTGCGTCCTCGACCCGGTTGCCTTGCGGCAACCGGGTTCTTGATTTGGCCCATACGCATGTCATGGGCATTCTCAACGTCACCCCTGATTCTTTCTCCGACGGCGGTCGTTTCAGCCAAGTGGATGCTGCGTTGCGTCATGCCGAGGCCATGGTGGCTGCCGGGGCGACGCTGATTGACGTCGGCGGTGAGTCGACCCGTCCCGGTGCTCGCGCGGTCTCACCGCTTGAGGAGTTGGAGCGCGTGGCGCCAATTGTCGAGCGCATTCATCGCGAACTCGACGTGATCATTTCGGTCGATACCTCGACACCTGCGGTCATGCGTGAAACCGCGCGCCTGGGCGCCGGGTTGATCAACGATGTGCGCGCCTTGCGCCGGGACGGTGCCCTGGATGCGGCGGCAGCGACAGGGTTACCGGTGTGTCTGATGCACATGCTGGGCGAGCCTGGGGATATGCAGGATGATCCGCAGTATCAAGACGTCACGCGCGAGGTTGGGAGTTTTCTCGCTGAGCGGATGACCGCGTGTGCAGCGGCGGGTATAGGCGCCGAGCAAATTATCCTGGATCCGGGTTTCGGCTTCGCAAAAAACCTGCAACACAATCTAAGCTTGTTCAAGCATATGGAAGCCCTGCACGCCTTGGGCCGGCCGTTGCTGGTCGGCGTGTCGCGCAAGAGCATGATCGGATTGGCTCTGAACAGGCCGGTGGGGGAGCGGCTGCATGGTGGTCTGGCTCTCGCCGCGCTGGCTGTAGTCAAAGGAGCGCGTATATTGCGCGTGCATGACGTAGCGGAAACGGTGGATGTGGTTAGGATGATCGCCGCAGTGGAATCAGCCGAATAAGAATTATGGAGCACTTATGACTAAGAAATACTTTGGCACCGACGGCATTCGTGGTCGCGTCGGTACCTACCCGATTACGCCTGATTTCATGCTTAAGCTGGGCTGGGCCGCCGGTATGGCGTTCCGCAGCATGGGTGCCTGCAAAGTGCTGGTCGGCAAGGACACGCGTATTTCCGGGTACATGTTTGAGTCCGCGCTGGAGGCCGGGCTGACCTCGGCCGGTGCCGACGTCATGCTGCTGGGGCCGATGCCGACGCCGGCCATCGCCTATCTGACCCGGACCTTCCATGCGGAAGCCGGCATTGTCATCAGCGCTTCGCACAACCCGCACGACGACAACGGCATCAAGTTCTTCTCCGGCAAGGGCACCAAACTGCCGGACGAAGTCGAGTTGATGATCGAGGAATTGCTCGATACACCGATGACCGTGGTTGAGTCGAGCAAGATCGGTAAAGTCTCGCGTATCAACGATGCGTCGGGTCGCTACATCGAATTCTGCAAGAGCAGCGTGCCGACCGGCACCAGTTTCAGCGGGTTGAAAATCGTCATCGACTGTGCCCACGGTGCCACCTATAAAGTCGCGCCAAGCGTGTTCCGCGAACTCGGCGCCGACGTGGTGGTGCTGTCCGCGCAACCGAACGGTTTGAACATTAACGATAACTGCGGCTCGACCCACATGGGCTCGCTGCAGGCTGCGGTGCTGGCCGAGCACGCCGACTTGGGCATTGCCTTCGACGGTGATGGTGACCGGGTGCTGATGGTCGACCACACCGGCGCCATCGTCGATGGCGATGAGCTGCTGTTCATCATTGCCCGAGACTTGCACGACCGCACCAAGCTGCAGGGCGGGGTGGTCGGGACTCTAATGAGTAACCTCGGCCTTGAGCTGGCGTTGGCAGATCTGGGTATTCCTTTCGTTAGGGCGAATGTCGGCGACCGTTACGTGATCGCTGAATTGCTCGAGCGTAACTGGTTGGTGGGTGGCGAGAACTCTGGTCACATCGTCTGCTTCAACCACACCACCACCGGGGATGCGATTATCGCCGCCCTGCAAGTGTTGATGGCATTGAAGACGCGGGGCGAAGGCCTGGCACAGTCCCGTCAGGCGCTGCGTAAATGCCCGCAGGTGTTGATCAACGTGCGCTTTGGTGGCGGCTCCAGTCCGCTGGATCATCCGTCCGTCAAGGAAGCCAGTGAACGCGTGACTCAGGCGATGGCCGGGCGCGGTCGCGTTCTGTTGCGCAAGTCAGGCACGGAGCCTCTGGTGCGGGTCATGGTCGAAGGCGAGGACGAAAGTCAGGTTCGCGGCTACGCCGAAGAGCTGGCAAAACTGGTGACTGAAGTTTCTGCCTGATTTCGGCTTGCCAGCCATGATGCGGTTGGGTAACATCTGCGCCCACTTTGACCGACGAGGTACAGCATGCGTCGCCCTATGGTAGCTGGTAACTGGAAGATGCACGGTACCCGCGCCAGCGTCGCTGAGCTGATCAATGGCCTTCGTCATCTGGCCTTGCCGAGCGGTGTTGATGTAGCGGTTTTCCCGCCTTGCTTGTATATCAACCAAGTGGTTGATGGCTTGAAAGGCAAGTCGATTTCGGTCGGCGCGCAGAACTCTGCGGTGGAATCCATGCAAGGTGCATTGACCGGTGAAATCGCGCCGAGTCAGTTGGTGGATGCAGGTTGTTCCCTGGTGCTGGTAGGGCACTCGGAGCGCCGCCTGATTATGGGTGAGCGTGATGCAACCCTGAATCGCAAGTTTGCAGCAGCCCAGGCCTGTGGTCTGATCCCGGTGTTGTGTGTAGGGGAGACCCTTGAACAGCGTGAAGCCGGTAAGACCCTTGAAGTTGTCTCGCGTCAGCTGGGCAGCATCATTGAAGACTTGGGCGTAGGTGCATTTGCAAAGGCAGTAATCGCTTACGAGCCGGTCTGGGCCATTGGCACCGGGCTGACTGCTTCGCCGCAACAAGCGCAGGATGTGCACGCAGCCATCCGCGCGCAGTTGTCGGCAGAGAATTCTGAAGTCGCACGAGGTGTGCGGCTTCTATACGGCGGCAGCGTGAAGGCGGCCAATGCGGTCGAACTGTTCGGCATGCCGGATATCGATGGGGGGCTCATTGGTGGAGCGTCCCTGAATGCAGATGAGTTCGGTGCGATTTGTCGCGCCGCGGGAAACTGAAAAAATGCTGGAAACAGTCGTAGTCGTTTTTCATCTGCTGGGCGCGCTGGGCGTAGTTGCTCTCGTACTGCTGCAGCAGGGTAAAGGTGCGGACGCTGGCGCGTCGTTCGGTGCAGGTGCTTCAAATACTGTATTCGGAAGCCAAGGTTCCTCTACCTTTCTTAGTAAGTTTACTGCTATACTCGCCGCAGGTTTTTTCATAACCAGCTTGGGGTTAGGTTACTTTGCTAAAGAGAAAGCTCAACAGCTGACTCAGGTAGGTTTACCAAATCCAGCAGTTCTGGAAGTTCCAAAGCAACAACCGGCTTCTGATGATGTACCGGTGCTTCAAGAGCAAAAGTCGGCTACTCCAGCGACTGATGTGCCTCCAGCTCAAGAGCAGAAGTAAGAAGGGTTTCACAGCAGTATTGCCGAGGTGGTGGAATTGGTAGACACGCAACCTTGAGGTGGTTGTGCCCATAGGGTGTAGGGGTTCGAGTCCCCTTCTCGGTACCAATTAGTCAAGAAAGCCCGCTGTTGCGGGCTTTCTTGCAGGTGGAAGGTTACATTGACCCTTCAAGGGATCGGTCGTATACTTCCGCCCCAGCTTTGTCGCGGGGTGGAGCAGTCTGGTAGCTCGTCGGGCTCATAACCCGAAGGTCGTCGGTTCAAATCCGGCCCCCGCAACCAGTTTAAGGAGCCCCTTTTAAGGGGCTTTTTGTTAGCTGGACACTTTCTACGCCGCTGTTCGACGGCGTTTCAAGGATGGGCGTTTAGCCCATTTTTTTATTTTGCATAGCATGCACATACATGCACGAGGGGGTTCAGGTGTCGAGCAAGCTAGAAGAGTTGCAGGCCTTGTTGGCCCCGGTGGTCGTGGCCCTGGGCTATGAATGCTGGGGTATTGAGTTTTCGGCTCAAGGTCGCCACTCAATGTTGCGCGTTTATATCGATAAAGAGGGTGGTGTGCTGGTGGACGACTGCGCCATTGTCAGCCGTCAGATCAGTGGTGTGCTGGATGTCGAAGATCCAATCGCCGTTGAATACACCCTTGAAGTTTCCTCGCCTGGCATGGAACGCCCACTGTTCACTCTTGAGCAGTTTGCAAAATTTGCCGGTGAACAAGTGAAGATCAAGCTGCGCTCGCCCTTTGATGGTCGACGCAACTTTCAGGGCCTTCTGCGCGGTGTAGAAGAGCAGGACGTCGTGGTGCAGGTTGAAGACCATGAGTTCCTGTTGCCGATCGATATGATCGACAAGGCCAACATTATTCCCAGTTTTGACTGAGACGTGCCAGAAACTGCGGATCCCGCGGATCCAATGGCTTGCGAAAGGCGAGGCGTACGATGAGCAAAGAAGTACTGCTGGTTGTTGAGTCGGTATCCAATGAAAAGGGCGTACCGGCAAACGTTATTTTTGAAGCGCTGGAGTTGGCTCTGGCCACTGCTACCAAAAAACGTTTTGAAGACGAAGTTGATCTGCGTGTGGAAATCAATCGCCACACCGGTGCTTACGAGACGTTCCGTCGCTGGACGGTCGTCGAGGAAGCAGACCTGGATGATCCGGCTATCGAAACCTGGCCGAGCAAGGTTGCCGAAACGCATCCTGGTTCCAAGGTCGGCGACGTCGTCGAAGAAAAAATCGAATCCATCGAGTTCGGCCGCATTGCTGCACAGACTGCCAAGCAAGTCATCGTGCAGAAAGTCCGCGAAGCCGAGCGAGCTCAAGTTGTTGATGCTTATCGCGAGCGCCTCGGAGAGATCATCTCCGGCACCGTGAAAAAGGTCACCCGCGACAACGTGATCGTCGACCTGGGCAACAACGCCGAAGCGTTGCTGGCTCGTGAAGACATCATCTCTCGCGAAACTTTCCGTGTCGGTGTGCGCTTGCGTGCCCTGCTCAAGGAAATCCGCACCGAGAACCGCGGCCCACAGCTGATCCTGTCGCGTACCGCGCCGGAAATGCTGATCGAGTTGTTCCGCATCGAAGTGCCGGAAATTGCTGAAGGCCTGATCGAAGTAATGGCTGCGTCCCGTGACCCGGGTTCGCGCGCCAAGATCGCGGTCCGCTCCAAAGATAAACGCATCGACCCGCAAGGCGCGTGCATCGGTATGCGCGGTTCGCGCGTCCAGGCCGTGTCGGGTGAGTTGGGTGGCGAGCGCGTGGACATCGTCCTGTGGGACGACAACCCGGCGCAGTTCGTGATCAACGCCATGTCGCCGGCTGAAGTGGCGGCAATTATCGTTGACGAAGATGCCCATGCCATGGACATCGCCGTCGGCGCAGACAATCTGGCTCAGGCCATCGGTCGTGGTGGTCAGAACGTGCGTCTGGCGAGCCAGTTGACTGGCTGGACCCTGAACGTGATGACCGAATCGGACATCCAGGCTAAGCAGCAAGCAGAAACCGGCGACATCCTGCGCAACTTCATCGACGAGCTGGAAGTCGACGAAGACCTTGCACAGGTGCTGGTAGATGAAGGCTTCACCAGCCTGGAAGAGATTGCCTACGTACCGGTGGAAGAAATGCTCAACATCGACGGCTTTGACGAGGAAACCGTCAACGAGCTTCGTGCTCGTGCCAAGGATCGTTTGTTGACCAAAGCCATCGCTACTGAGGAAAAGCTGGCAGACGCCCATCCGGCCGAAGACCTGCTCTCGCTTGAGGGTATGGACAAGGATTTGGCGATGGAACTGGCGGTGCGCGGCGTAATTACCCGCGAAGACCTGGCCGAGCAGTCTATTGACGATCTGCTCGACATCGACGGCATTGACGATGATCGTGCCGGCAAGTTGATCATGGCCGCCCGAGCCCATTGGTTCGAGTAATTAGGCGCGGCCTGAGGAGAGAAGTGCATGACGCAAGTCACGGTGAAACAACTGGCCGATGAGGTCAAAACACCGGTAGAGCGCCTGTTGCAGCAGATGCGTGAGGCAGGTCTGCCGCACACCGCCGCCGATGAAGGTGTGAGCGATAGTGAGAAGCAGTCTTTGCTGACTCACTTGAAGAGCAGCCACAAGGCGAAAGTGGAAGAACCGCGCAAGATTACATTGCAGCGCAAAACCACCAGCACCCTGCGTGTTGCTGGTAGCAAGAGCATCAGCGTTGAAGTACGCAAGAAGAAAGTCTTCGTGCAGCGCAGCCCGGAAGAAATCGAAGCCGAGCGCAAACGCGAACTGGAAGAACGTCGCGCAGTAGAAAATGCTGCTCGTCAGAAGGCTGAAGAAGAAGCCAAGCGTCGCGCCGAAGAAGAAGCGCGTCGCCAGCCTGCTGCTGCGCAAACCGCGACCACCGAAGCTGTTGCCGCACCTGTTGCTGCGGTAGCCGAGCCTGTGCGTGAAAGCGCGCCGGTCGTGGCTGCTGCGCCGGCGCCATCGGCGGCCGATACTCGCAAGCGCGACGAACAGCGTCGTCCGGACAAACCACGTGCCGACGACAGCAACCGTCGCGGCAGTGGCGATGGCGAGCGCAAAAACGCTCCGCATCGTGCATCGGTCAAGGAAAAAGCGCCTGCGCCACGCGTTGCGCCACGCACTACCGACGAAGAAAGCGATGGCTTCCGTCGTGGTGGTCGCGGCAAGGCCAAGCTGAAGAAACGCAACGCTCACGGTTTCCAGAGCCCAACCGGTCCTGTCGTGCGTGAAGTGAAGATCGGCGAGACCATCACTGTGGGCGATTTGGCCCAGCAGATGTCGGTCAAGGCTGCTGAAATCATCAAGTTCATGTTCAAACTGGGTACCCCAGCGACCATCAACCAGGTGCTGGATCAGGAAACTGCCCAGCTGGTAGCCGAAGAGCTGGGCCACAAAGTGACCCTGGTCAGCGACACCGCCCTGGAAGATTCCCTGGCCGAGTCCCTGAAGTTTGAAGGTGAAGCGTTCTCCCGTGCACCGGTCGTGACCGTCATGGGCCACGTTGACCACGGTAAAACTTCCCTGCTCGACTACATCCGTCGTGCCAAGGTAGCGGCTGGCGAAGCCGGTGGTATTACCCAGCACATCGGTGCGTACCACGTTGAAACCGAACGCGGTATGGTCACCTTCCTCGACACCCCGGGCCACGCCGCGTTTACCGCGATGCGTGCCCGTGGTGCCAAGGCGACCGACATCGTGATCCTGGTGGTTGCAGCGGATGACGGCGTAATGCCGCAGACCATTGAAGCCGTCCAGCACGCCAAGGCCGCAGGTGTTCCACTGGTGGTTGCCGTGAACAAAATCGACAAGCCGGGCGCCGATCTCGATCGCATCCGCAGCGAACTGTCGGTTCACGGCGTGACTTCGGAAGAGTGGGGCGGCGACACCCCGTTCGTATCGGTTTCGGCGAAAGTCGGTACCGGCGTGGACGAGTTGCTCGAAGCCGTACTGCTGCAGGCTGAAGTCCTGGAACTGAAAGCGACTCCGTCGGCTCCTGGCCGTGGCGTCGTGGTTGAATCGCGCCTCGACAAAGGTCGTGGCCCGGTGGCCACCGTGCTGGTTCAAGACGGTACCCTGCGCCAAGGCGACATGGTGCTGGTCGGCTCGAACTATGGCCGTGTCCGCGCCATGCTCGACGAGAACGGCAAGCCAATCAAGGAAGCCGGTCCTTCCATCCCTGTCGAGATTCTCGGCCTGGACGGCACTCCGGACGCTGGCGACGAAATGAGCGTAGTGGCCGACGAGAAGAAGGCCCGTGAAGTGGCTTTGTTCCGTCAAGGCAAGTTCCGCGAAGTCAAGCTGGCTCGTGCTCACGCCGGCAAGCTGGAAAACATCTTCGAAAACATGGGTCAGGAAGAGAAGAAGACGCTCAACATCGTCCTCAAATCCGACGTCCGTGGTTCGCTGGAAGCGTTGAACGGCGCTTTGAATGGCCTGGGCAACGACGAAGTGCAAGTGCGTGTAGTGGGCGGCGGCGTCGGTGGTATCACCGAATCCGATGCCAACCTGGCACTGGCTTCCAACGCTGTACTGTTCGGTTTCAACGTGCGTGCCGATGCTGGCGCCCGCAAGATCGTCGAGCAGGAAGGTCTGGATATGCGTTACTACAACGTGATCTACGACATCATTGAAGACGTCAAGAAAGCCCTGACCGGTATGCTGGGCAGCGATGTTCGCGAGAACATCCTGGGTACCGCCGAAGTGCGTGACGTGTTCCGTTCGCCGAAGTTTGGCGCGATCGCTGGTTGCATGGTGATCGAAGGTGTCGTTCACCGTAACCGTCCGATCCGCGTACTGCGCGAAGACATCGTTATCTTCGAAGGCGAGCTGGAATCCCTGCGCCGCTTCAAGGATGACGCTTCCGAAGTACGTGCCGGCATGGAATGCGGTATCGGCGTGAAGAGCTACAACGACGTCAAAGTCGGTGACAAAATCGAAGTCTTCGAGAAGGTTCAGGTTGCTCGCAGCCTCTAACTCGCGCACTTCAGGAGCCATGCCAGGCCGCCGCATCGACATGCGCGGCAAGGCGTCAGGACTCTAAACGCAACGCCCGGTCTGGCATCTGTCAGGCCGGGCGTTTGCCGCTTTCAGACCACACGGGTTTCACCGTGGGGCAGCAACAGGTAACAAGACATGGCAAAAGAATACAGCCGTACCCAACGTATCGGCGATCAGATGCAGCGTGAGCTGGCACAGTTGATCCGTCGTGAAGTCAAAGACCCGCGCGTCGGCCTGGTCACCATTACCGCAGTGGAAGTCAGCCGTGACGTCGGTCACGCCAAGATTTTCATCACCGTGATGGGGCAGGACAGCGCTGAAGACATCGCGCAAAGCATCAAGGTGCTCAACTCCGCGGCCGGTTTCCTGCGCATGCAGTTGGCCCGTGAGATGAAGCTGCGTAGCGTTCCGCAACTGCACTTCCACTATGACGAAAGTGTCGTGCGTGGCGCGCATTTGTCGGCGCTGATCGAACGTGCGGTGGCTGAAGACAGTCAGCACCCGGTGGCCGCTGAACCTGAAGACGCCAAGGAGTAATCGGTGGCTCAGGTCAAACGTATCCGTCGTAACGTCAGCGGCATTATCCTGCTCGACAAGCCGTTGGGGTTTACCTCCAACGCTGCGTTGCAAAAGGTTCGCTGGCTGCTCAATGCCGAGAAGGCCGGGCACACTGGCAGTCTCGACCCGCTGGCCACCGGCGTGTTGCCGCTGTGCTTCGGCGAGGCCACCAAGTTCTCGCAATACCTGCTCGATTCCGACAAGGGTTATGAAACCCTGGCGCAACTGGGCAAGACCACCACCACGGCGGACGCCGAGGGCGAAGTTTTGCAGGAGCGCCCGGTGACCGTTGGTCGCGCCGATGTCGAAGCGGCGCTGCCGAAATTTCGCGGGCAAATCAGTCAGATACCGCCGATGTACTCGGCGCTCAAGCGTGATGGCCAGCCGCTGTACAAGCTGGCCCGTGCAGGCGAAGTAGTGGAGCGCGAACCGCGTTCTGTTACTATTGCGCGCTTGGAATTACTGGCCTTTGAAGGTGATACTGCGCGGCTTGCGGTGGACTGCAGCAAAGGCACCTATATCCGCACCTTGGTGGAGGATATCGGTGAACAACTCGGCTGTGGCGCGTACGTGGCAGAACTGCGACGGACCCAGGCCGGGCCTTTTACGCTGGCCCAGACGGTCACCCTGGAAGAGCTCGAAGCGGTACATGCCGAAGGCGGCAACGAAGCGGTTGATCGCTTCCTGATGCCCTCGGACAGTGGCTTGCTCGACTGGCCGCTGTTGCAGTTTTCGGAAGCAAGCGCCTTCTACTGGCTCAACGGTCAGCCGGTGCGTGCGCCGGACGCGCCGAAGTTCGGCATGGTGCGGGTGCAGGATCACAATGGTCGCTTCATCGGGATCGGTGAAGTGAGCGAAGACGGGCGTATCGCGCCACGTCGACTGATTCGGTCAGAATGACCGGAACCAGTCTGTGTCAAAGCAGTCTGGCGAGGGTGGCTGTCAACAGGCACGGTCACTACTCATTTTTAGATACAGGGATTTGTCCCTGGCCTGTTGAAACCGTCCTCTGGATGGTTTCCTGATAAAAGGATTGCCTCATGGCTCTCGACGTTCAAGAAAAAGCTCAAATCGTTGCTGACTACCAGCAAGCTGTTGGTGACACTGGTTCGCCAGAAGTGCAAGTTGCACTGCTGACCCACAACATCAACAAACTGCAAGGTCACTTCAAGGCCAACGGTAAAGATCACCACTCCCGTCGTGGTCTGATCCGCATGGTAAACCAGCGTCGCAAGCTGCTGGACTACCTGAAAGGCAAGGACGTGAGCCGTTACAGCGCTCTGATCGCTCGCCTGGGTCTGCGTCGCTAATAGCGATTGCGCTAGAGGTTGGTTGTCGG
>NZ_JAVLSB010000032.1:0-93704 GCF_031583775.1 Pseudomonas rhizozeae | reverse complement strand
TAGCGAGGCACCGAATGGAGGGGATTAAAGCGCTTGGTTACTTGGCGCTTTTCCAAGTAACCCGCTGTAAGAGCGGAACCTATTTCAGCCTTCACCAAGGGAATGGATATGTACACCAGCAAAATTTCTAGTGCCTGATAAAAAGTCATCGCTGGCAAGCCAAGCTCCCACAGGGTTTTGGGACATCCGCAATTAGCTCACCAGCAGGGAAATAGCCATCGCTGGCAAGCACACTCCCCACTTGAGAATATGCACGCCCCCACGAACGCCCGACCGACAGAAAGACCTACTGACTTAACGAATAAATCAAAGCCGAAATCGCCACCAACCCCACTGCCGTGACAAACCCATTCGACGCCTGCCCACGGAAGCGCGCCATGGCCGGGACTTTGCGAATGGCGTACATCGGCATCAAAAACAGAATCGCCGCAATAACAGGCCCGCCGAGGGTTTCGATCATGCCGAGAATGCTCGGGTTGAGCGTCGCGACAATCCAGCACACCAGCAACATGAAGGCTGCCGTCACTCGATCCAGGGTTTTCGGTGCCGGGCGTTTGCCGCTTTTCACGATCAAGCCCTTAAGGCCTTCGCTGGCGCCGATGTAATGGCCGAGGAACGACTTGGAAATGGCCACGAATGCAATCAGCGGCGCCGCGAACGCAATGGTCGGGTTGCTGAAGTGGTTAGCCAGGTACGACAGGATCGACAGGTTCTGCGCCTTGGCTTCGGCCAGTTGTACCGGCGACAGGGTCAGCACGCAACTGAAGACGAAGAACAGCACCATCACCACCATCAACGCGTGGGCGCGGGACAGGATCTGCGAACTGCGCTGTTCTGCGTGATCGCCATAACGACGCTTCTGGTCCACGGCGAACGCCGAGATGATCGGCGAATGGTTGAACGAGAACACCATCACCGGAATCGCCAGCCACAAGGTGTGCAGCAGCGCCGACGGCTCAGGCAGGGTCGACGCGGTGCTGAGGATGCCGCCGTTCCAGTGTGGAATCAGGAAAACCGCCAAAAACAGCAGCGCAACAATGAACGGATAAACCATCAGACTCATTGCCTTGACGATCACCTGCTCGCCGCAACGCACTACCGCCAGCAGGCCGAGGATCAGCACCAGCGACAGCACCGCGCGCGGTGGCGGCTGAATGTGGAGCTGGTGTTCAAGGAAGCTGCCGACCGTGTTGGTCAGGGCCACGCTGTAGATCAGCAGGATCGGGAAGATCGCGAAGAAGTACAGCAAGGTGATCAGCGCCCCGGCCTTGATGCCGAAATGCTCTTCCACGACTTCGGTGATGTCCGCGCCTGCGCGGCCCGACAACACGAAGCGGGTCAGGCCACGGTGCGCATAGAACGTCATGGGAAACGCCAGCAGCGCCAGGATCAGCAACGGCCAGAAACCGCCGAGCCCGGCGTTGATCGGCAGAAACAAAGTGCCGGCGCCAATCGCCGTGCCAAACAAGCCCAGCATCCAGGTGGTGTCCTGGCGATTCCAGCTTTCCAGGTGGGTGGGGGTCGCTACATCGAAGCGTTCGTCGACGCTTTTCGCCTGATCATTCATCCGGTCGGATCTCCGTTTGCCGGTCACTGATTTCTCGGCCAGGACGAGTCGGAAAACCCGACAGGCAGCGCCCTGGTCGAAACAGGGGCGCGATTGTCCGGGATTCATCAACATAAGCAAAGACTTAGCTTATAAACGGTCTCTTTCGAGGTGTGACGGACGACGTTTAGTTTTTAGATGTTTGTATAAATCTATTACATAAAAGATCGCCATCAGGTATTTTTCAGCAACTCGCCATCCGCCACTGCCCACCCGGAGTCCGCCCATGCCACTCGTTCGTATCGACATCAAACAACATCAGGACCCGACCTTCGCCAAGCGAATCGGCGCCTTGGTCTACAGCGCCATGCGCACGGCCATTGATGTGCCGGAGCATGACAACTTCCAGATCCTCGCCGAACACGATGAACAGCATTTCATCTTCGACACCGAGTACCTCGGCATCCAGCGTACCGATGGCCTGGTAGTGATCCAGATCACGATGAACGAGGGCCGCACCACCGAGAAGAAAAAACGCCTGTACCAGACCATCGCCGAAAACCTGAATCGCGAATTGGGGGTGCGCCTGGAGGACGTGTTCATTAATCTGGTGGAAGTAAAAAAAGAAAACTGGTCGTTCGGCAACGGTATTGCCCAATACGCCTGATTCCCCCATTCGAGAAACCACGATGCCCAGAGTCTCCCGCAAACAAGCCGACCTTAACCGCGAAATCATCGTCGATGCCGCCACGCGGCTGTTCCGCGAACGGGGCTTGCACGGCATCAGCGTCGTCGACGTGATGGGTGCGGCAGGCCTGACCCACGGTGGTTTCTACGGGCATTTCGAGTCCAAGGAGGCCTTGGCCCAGGAGGCCGGTGGCCGGGCGTTCGAGCAATCGTCGCAGCGCTGGGTCGACAAAATCGCCGGCGAGTCCGACAAAAACGCCGCGCGCCGGGCGGTGATCGCGCCGTATTTGTCCAACCTCAGCCGCGACAATCCCGGCGAAAGCTGCCCGGTGGCGGCGTTTGTCGGCGACATGTGTCATGAAGCCGCCGGCAGTGGTTTGCAAACCACCTTCCTCACTGGCCTCAAGCGCTTGCTTGAAACCTTCAGCGGCGTGATGGATGGCGACGACCCGGCGCAACAGCGGCAACAGGCGTTGGCGCAGTACGCGATGATGGTCGGTGCCCTGACCCTGGCCCGCGCCACCCATGGCGATGAATTGTCGGATGAATTCCTCGAGGCCGCGCGCAGGCAATTGCTTTAATCCCGCCCCCCCTCTCCCACCATTGATTGTCCATAGGTTGCCGAGCTCGAGAGCTTCTACACTCAAATGGCACGTGCGGCATTGCCAAACCGCCCCGCAGCCAGCACTCTGAGTCAATTTCCAGCCGCGCAAGGCGCTAGCGCGGCGTTCTCAGTTGCCCACAGGAGCCCAGCATGACTGCAACCGTTCTGGTTTTGGTTGAAACCATCAATGACTATCTGCCGATTCTTGAACATCAGGGCTTTCACCTGATCCTTGCGCCCACCCCCACCGAACGCGCTCAGGCCATCGCTACCCACGGTTCGCGGATCGACGCGGTGCTGACCCGTGGCCCGTTGGGACTGTACGCCGATGAAATCGCCGCACTGCCAGCGCTGAAAATCATCTGCGTGATCGGTGCCGGTTACGAGCATGTCGACCTGCAAGCGGCCAGCGATCGCGGGATCACCGTGACCAACGGCGCCGGGGTCAACGCCTCGTCGGTGGCCGACCACGCCATGGCCCTGCTGCTGTCGCTGGTGCGCGACATTCCCCGCGCCGATGCGGCCGTGCGTGAGGGTGACTGGCCGAAAATCATGCGCCCTTCCCTTGCCGGCAAGCGATTGGGGATCCTCGGCCTCGGTGCGGTGGGCATGGCCATCGCCCAGCGTGCCGCCCTGGGTTTCGACATGAGCATCAGTTATCACAACCGCCAACATCGTGCCGAACTGCCCTACACTTTTTGCGCCACCCCTACCGAACTTGCCCGCTCCTGCGACTTCCTGATCGTCGCCACCCCCGGCGGCATCGGCACCCGGCACCTGATCAACAAACAGGCGCTGGACGCCCTCGGGCCGAACGGCTTCCTGGTGAACATTGCTCGCGCCAGTGTGGTGGTCACCGCCGACCTGATTACCGCGCTGGAACAACGGCGCATCGCCGGCGCCGCACTGGATGTGTTCGATGACGAGCCCAACGTCCCGGCGGCGTTCAAGTCACTGAAAAACGTGGTGCTGACCCCGCATGTCGCCGGGCTGTCACCGGAGGCGACCCAAGGCACTGTGGAGTTGGTCGGCAAGAACCTGGTGGCGTTTTTCGGCGGCAAGCAAGTGCTGACGCCGGTTGCCCTGCCAGCAGCGCTCAGTACCTCGGCGGTGCGCTAGAGCACACCGAGCAAGGTCCACAGCCGCCGCGATTCGGCGTCGGCGCTAATCGTTCAGGGACATCCGCAATTGACTCGTCAGCAGGTATGTCTCCATCGTTGGAACGCCACCGGAGCCGGCTCGCTCCCACGGGGTTCGCGGGAGCTGTAAACCTGGGTCAGGGAATCAACATCAGCACCCCGAGAGCCGCAGCGGTGGCGGCGGCCACGGTCGGGTTGGCCAGGCTCATGCACAGGCCGAAGGTGGTGACGTTTACGATCGGAATATGATCCATGATGTTCGCTGCCGGCAGGCCGCTGGTCAGCGTGCGATTCACCGGCAGCACATTCAGCACCGCCGGCGCGGCGCCGAAGCTGCATTGCAGGGTGGCGCTGGCGCAGACTTGCGGGCAACCCATGGCGAATTCCTTTTCTCAATCCGATGGCCCAACAACCATAGCCCGCAGAGGCGGTTCGCGCACATCAGGAACGCTGATTATCCGGCAACACGCTAACCTATAAGACCGTGCCACCCTTGTGACCGCCAGGGTGCGCCATTAGATTAGCCAATGATGTCTGGCCTCCAAAATAAGCAGAAGGGATAAGCATGGCGCTGACTGATCAGTCCACCCGTACCCGCAGCGGCGAAGAACTCGACGCCAACCTGATCGATCCGTACCTCAAGGCGCATATACCGGGCCTGAGCGGCGAGCCCGCCATCAGTCAGTTCCCCGGCGGCGCCTCAAACCTGACTTACTTGCTCGAATACCCCGGCCAGGAATTCGTCCTGCGCCGTCCGCCGTTCGGCCACAAGGCTAAATCCGCCCATGACATGGGCCGCGAATTTCGCATTCTCAACCAACTGAAAGACGGCTTTCCGTACTGCCCCAAAGCCTTCGCGCACTGCACCGACGAGTCGGTGATCGGCGCCGAGTTCTATGTGATGGAACGGGTCAAGGGCATCATCCTGCGTTCCGAGCTGCCGCCGGAACTGGGCTTTGACTCGGCCAAGACCGAAGCGCTGTGCAAGAGCTTCATCGACAAGTTCGTTGAGCTGCACCAGGTCGACTACGCCGCCTGCGGCCTGGCCGACCTGGGCAAACCGGAAGGCTACGTTGCGCGGCAGATCAAAGGCTGGAGCGACCGTTACGAAAAAGCCCTGACTCCGGACGCGCCGCAGTGGGTCGCGGTCAAGGCCTGGCTCAACGACAAGATGCCCGCCGACCACCGAACGTCGAGCATCGTGCACAACGACTACCGATTCGACAACGTGATCCTCGACCCGAACAACCCGATGCAGATCATCGGCGTGCTCGACTGGGAACTGACGACCATTGGCGATCCGCTGATGGACCTGGGCAACACCCTCGCCTACTGGATCGAGGCCGGAGACCCGGCGCCGGTGCAACTGATGCGCCGCCAGCCGAGCCACGCGCCGGGCATGCTGACCCGACGTGAGTTCGTCGACTACTACGCCGAACGCGCCGGGATTGAAATCGACAATTTCGACTTCTACTACACCTACGGCCTGTTTCGCCTGGCGGGCATCGTGCAGCAGATCTACTACCGCTTTTTCCATGGCCAGACCCAGGACAAACGCTTCGCGCAGTTCATTCACATGAACAAACTGCTGGAGCAGATGAGCCTGCAGGTCATCCAGAAATCCAGCCTCTAATCGCGGCCCCACTACAAGACCGACTACAAGGGAATCCCATGTCCAAGACTCAGTTGTTCGACCTCGACGGCAAAATCGCTTTCGTTTCCGGCGCCAGCCGTGGTATCGGCGAGGCCATCGCCAAGCTGCTGGCCCAGCAAGGTGCGCACGTGATTGTCTCGAGCCGCAAACTGGAAGGCTGCCAGCACGTTGCCGACGCGATCATCGCCGCTGGCGGCAAAGCCACCGCCGTGGCCTGTCACATTGGCGAGATGGAGCAGATCAGCCAGGTGTTCGCCGGGATCCGCGAGCAGTTCGGCCGCCTCGACATCCTGGTCAACAACGCCGCGACCAACCCGCAGTTCTGCAACGTACTCGACACCGACCTCGGCGCCTTCCAGAAAACCGTCGACGTGAACATCCGCGGCTACTTCTTCATGTCAGTGGAAGCCGGCAAGCTGATGCGCGACAACGGCGGTGGCAGCATCATCAACGTGGCGTCGATCAACGGCATCTCCCCAGGGATCTTCCAGGGCATTTACTCGGTGACCAAGGCAGCGGTGATCAACATGACCAAGGTCTTCGCCAAGGAGTGCGCGCAATTCGGCATCCGCTGCAACGCCCTGCTGCCAGGCCTGACCGACACCAAATTCGCCTCGGCGCTGGTCAAGAACGACGCCATCCTGAAAACCGCACTGGCGCAAATCCCGCTTAAACGCGTGGCCGACCCAAGCGAAATGGCCGGCGCGGTGCTGTACCTGGCAAGCGATGCGTCGAGCTACACCACCGGTGTGGCGTTGAATGTCGACGGTGGCTTCCTGTCCTGATCCGCTAAATGGATACGCGCCGCCAACGCCTTGGCCTGGCTCGCCACGTCGGTGACGGCGGTGCTTTCCCACCACATGCCGCGCAGCGGCGGGCCCATGGCAAACAGGCGTGCTGCGATCTGGCCGTTGGCTCCCAGCACCGCGCCATCTGCCTGTGCGGCGATGCCCAGCGCCAGAGGCCCGGGCTGGATCAAGCCGCGCGCCAGTAACTGTTGGGGCAAAGGTTTGGCGACTCGGCGCCAGTCGTATTCGATGCCGCTGGAGTTGATCAGCGCCGCGCCGCTCACCACACTGACCTGCTGCTCGCCGCGCCGCCGCAGGCGGATGTGCACCTGTCCATCGCTACCCGGCTCAAGCCCCCTGAACGACGCCGCGTGAATCCGCAGCCGGCCTTCTCCATGCAAGCGTGCCACCAGTTCGGCGCTCAAGGGTGGCGAACGGTGATGATGGCTCTCCCACCAGGGCCGCACATGGCGCACGAATTGCCGGCGCTGAACGTCGCTGGCCTGGCTCCATAACCGCCCGATGTGCGCCCGCACGGTGTCCAGCGGAGCTTGCCAGTCGATGCCTTGGGCGATGGCCGCTGCGCATTGTTGGCGCAGTGCGCGGAGCAATTGTCGGGGACTGCGCAGGCTGTGATCGTCAGCGAGGAAATCCGCCCAGGCCGGCGGTTGCCGACGCACATGGGGCAGCAAGCCGTGGCGGGAAAACACTTTGATCGGGCCGCGATGGCCGGCCTGTTCCAGCGAGACCACGGCATCGACCATGGTCAGGCCCGAGCCGATGATCAGCACTGTAGACTGCGGATCGAGCTGCCGCATGGCCGCGACGTCCCACGGATCGAGCGCCGCTGCGTTGAGGCCGCTGGACTCGGTTTGCGGCGTGCGCGCCGCCGGGAACATGCCGGTCGCCAATACCGCCACCGCGCCGCGCCATTGCTCGCCGTCAGCCAGGGTCAACAGCACCGAGTCAGCAGCGGTTTGCAGGTCCACTACTTCGCCGCGCACATGCTCCACTGCCGAACCTTGGTGGGCGCCGACCGCTGCCGCTTCTGCCAGACGTTGCTGCACGTACAAGCCAAAAATCCCTCGGGGCGGAAACAGTTCGCTGATGGGCACATGCTGCTGGTCCGACTCTGGCCAGCCCCCGGCGGCGATGAAGTCGGTCAGCCATTGAGTCAGGTCGTCGACGTTGTCCGGGTCGACGCTCATTCGCGCCGCGTTGCCGTTCAGGGTGTGGCCCAATTCCACCGCGCTGTAGGCCTCGCCACGGCCCAGTTCACTGCGTGGTTCGAACACGCGGATCTGCCGCTGGCCCGGCAGGCGCAGCAATTGCGCGGCGAGCATCGCGCCGCTGAGGCCGCCGCCGATGATCAGGATGTCTGCCTGGCGGATGACGTCGGTTGCCTGCCCGCGTTGGGTCTCACTCATGCCGTGCTCACTGTTCAATAAGGATTTTTAACGCAGCCGATCCTGGTGCAGCCTTCCTGCCGGAAAGCAATATGTATCTTTAATTCAATGACTTACTGCTTTATCCAAAAAAACTTCACAGCTCGGAACCTGCAAAGTGGGGATCCCGTGTTGATCGACCGATCGTTAGATCACCACATTACGCACAAACCGCACGGCCACTTCCCCGTCGTTACGATAGCCGTGCGGCTGATTACTGGCGAACATGAAGAACTCGCCGGCGGCGATGGTGTTGGGTATGTCGCCAAGCATCACTGTGAGCCAGCCTTCGAACACATAGATCTGCTCGCTCCAGCCGTCGGCGTCGGGTTCTGACGGGTACGTTTCGCCGGGTTCCAGGCGCCACTCCCAGAGCTCGACTTCGCGACGGGCGCTGGCTTTGGATAGCAGGACGGCTTTACTGCCGGGGATGCGGCCGGTCCAGGCCAGTTCGTTGATGCGGCTCGGGTCGCGTGCATCCGGGGCCTGGATCAGGTCGCTGAAGGCGACGTTGAAGGCTTCGGCAATTCGGTCGAGGGTGGTCAGGCTGACGTTCTTCTCTCCAGCCTCGATGGCCACCAGCATCCGCCGGCTGACCCCGGACTTTTCCGCCAGCGCCGTCTGGCTCATGTCAGCGGCGTGGCGCAGGCGCCGGACATTCTGGCTGACGTGTTGCAGGACCGAGGCCCGCGGAGGATTGTCTGTGTGCACGGTGTCGCTCACTTGGCTGGGCACTATAGTGCGCAATGGCCGGCATTGTGCGTCGTCGATCAAGTGCGCGCAAGGTCGTGGAATAAGCACGCAATCCCCAGCGCGCGGGCTTATCAGAACCGACAATGGCTCTGCCGATTACATTTTGTAGGATTATGCGACAGCTTGCCGTTTGGTGATCCGGTTTACGGCACGTATGATGCATCACAAACTTCCGCAGAATAGAAGCCTATGTCCCTGATAGTTCTACTGCTTCTGCCCTTCATCGGCAGCTGTCTGGCAGCCTTGCTGCCGCACAACGCGCGTAATACCGAATCCCTTCTGGCAGGCCTGGTGGCCCTGGTGGGCACCATTCAGGTAGCGCTGCTGTACCCGCAGATCGCCCACGGTGGCGTGATTCGCGAAGAATTCTTCTGGCTGCCCAGCCTCGGTTTGAATTTCGTGTTGCGGATGGACGGCTTTGCCTGGCTGTTCTCCATGCTGGTGCTGGGCATCGGCACATTGGTTTCGCTGTACGCGCGCTACTACATGTCGCCGGATGATCCGGTGCCGCGCTTCTTTGCGTTTTTCCTCGCGTTCATGGGCGCCATGCTCGGGCTGGTGCTTTCCGGCAATCTGATTCAAATCGTATTTTTCTGGGAGCTGACCAGCCTCTTTTCCTTCCTGTTGATTGGCTATTGGCACCACCGCTCCGATGCACGACGCGGCGCCTATATGGCGCTGATGGTCACCGGGGCCGGCGGCTTGTGCCTGCTGGCCGGGGTCATGCTGCTGGGGCATGTGGTCGGCAGTTATGACCTGGATAAAGTCTTGGCGGCCGGCGACCTGATTCGTGCCCATGCCCTTTACCCCGTTCTATTACCGCTGATTCTGATCGGCGCCTTGAGCAAAAGCGCGCAGTTTCCTTTCCACTTCTGGCTCCCCCATGCGATGGCCGCACCGACGCCGGTGTCGGCCTATCTGCACTCGGCGACCATGGTCAAGGCCGGGGTATTCCTGCTGGCGCGGCTGTGGCCCTCGCTGTCGGGCAGTGAAGAATGGTTCTACATCGTCAGCGGCGCCGGGGCCTGCACCCTGCTGCTGGGCGCGTATTGCGCGATGTTCCAGAACGACCTCAAGGGGTTGCTGGCGTACTCGACCATCAGCCACCTCGGCCTGATCACCCTGTTGCTAGGCCTGAACAGCCCGCTGGCAGCGGTTGCGGCGGTGTTCCATATCCTCAACCACGCCACCTTCAAAGCCTCGCTGTTCATGGCCGCCGGCATCATCGACCACGAAAGCGGCACCCGCGACATCCGCAGGCTCAGCGGCCTGATCAAATTAATTCCCTACACCGCCACCCTGGCCATGGTTGCCAGCGCCTCGATGGCCGGTGTGCCGCTGCTGAACGGCTTCCTGTCGAAAGAAATGTTCTTCGCCGAAACCGTGTTCATCAACGCCACGGCCTGGGTCGAGATGGCCTTGCCGATCGTCGCTACCATCGCCGGCACCTTCAGCGTCGCCTATTCCTTGCGCTTCACTGTCGACGTGTTCTTCGGCCCCACCGCCACCGACCTGCCACACACCCCGCATGAACCACCGCGCTGGATGCGTGCGCCGGTGGAGTTGCTGGTGTTCACTTGCCTGCTGGTGGGGGTTTTCCCGGCGCAGATCGTCGGCCCGCTGCTGGCGGCCGCGGCATTGCCGGTGGTTGGCGGTGAGTTGCCCGAGTACAGCCTGGCGATCTGGCACGGCTGGAACGCGCCGATGATCATGAGCCTGATCGCCATGTCCGGCGGCATCGTGCTGTACCTGCTGCTGCGCAATCAGCTCAAGCGCGGACGCTTCAAGTACCCGCCGCTGATCAGCTACTTCAACGGCAAGCGCATGTTCGAGCGCAGCCTGGTGGTGATGATGCGCCTGGCCCGACGCCTGGAGCGGCGGATCAGCACCAAGCGCCTGCAAACCCAATTGTTCCTGTTGGTGCTGGTGGCGGTGCTCGCCGGGTTGATCCCGATGCTGCACGGCCCGCTGACCTGGGGCGACCGGCCGAAAATTCCGGGTTCGATTGTGTTCGTGACCTTGTGGCTGCTGGCAATCGCCTGTGCACTGGGCGCGGCGTGGCAAGCCAAGTATCACCGGCTCGCGGCCCTGACCATGGTCAGTGTCTGCGGCTTGATGACCTGCGTGACGTTCGTCTGGTTCTCCGCGCCGGACCTGGCACTGACGCAACTGGTAGTGGAGGTGGTGACCACGGTGCTGATCCTGCTGGGCCTGCGCTGGCTGCCGCGGCGGATCGAAGAAGTCGCGCCGTTGCCGAGTAGCGTGCGCAAGGCCAAGATCCGCCGGCTACGCGACTTGCTGCTGTCGATCGCGGTGGGCGGCGGCATGGCATTGCTGTCCTACGCGATGCTGACGCGCCAGACCCCTAACGACATTTCCTCGTTCTACCTCAGCCGTGCCCTGCCGGAAGGCGGAGGCAGCAACGTGGTGAACGTGATGCTGGTGGATTTCCGTGGCTTCGACACCCTCGGCGAAATCACCGTGCTGGTGGCCGTGGCCCTGGCGGTATTCGCCCTGCTGCGTCGGTTCCGCCCGCCGAAGGAAAGCATGCAGTTGCCGGCGCAGCAGCGCCTGCTGGCGCCGGACGTGGTCACCGACCTGGTCAATCCGCGCCACGCCAGCGACACCGCGCTCGGGTTCATGATGGTCCCGGCAGTGCTGGTGCGGCTGTTGCTGCCGATTGCGCTGGTGGTGTCGTTCTACTTGTTCATGCGCGGGCACAACCAGCCGGGCGGCGGGTTTGTCGCCGGGCTGGTGATGTCGGTGGCGTTCATCCTGCAATACATGGTTGCCGGCACCCAATGGGTCGAGGCGCAAATGAGCCTGCGGCCTTTGCGCTGGATGGGCACCGGGCTGTTCTTCGCCACGGTCACCGGGCTCGGCGCCATGGCCGTCGGTTATCCCTTCCTGACCACCCACACCTGGCACATCACCGTGCCGCTGCTGGGCGACATCCACATCGCCAGTGCGCTGTTCTTCGATGTCGGCGTGTACTCGGTGGTGGTCGGCTCGACCCTGCTGATCCTCACCGCGCTGGCCCACCAATCGGTGCGGGGCCACAAAGGTCCGAAACCGGCGGTCAGGGCCGTCGCCACAGAAGGAGCTGTCTGATGGAAGAAGTCATCGCAATCGCCATCGGGGTCCTGGCAGCATCGGGCGTGTGGCTGGTGCTACGCCCGCGAACCTTTCAAGTGGTAATGGGCCTGTGCCTGCTGTCCTACGGCGTCAACCTGTTCATTTTCAGCATGGGCAGCCTCTTCATCGGCAAGGAGCCGATCATCAAGGACGGCGTGCCGCAGGATTTGCTGCATTACACCGACCCCCTGCCCCAGGCGCTGGTGCTGACCGCCATCGTCATCAGTTTCGCCATGACCGCGCTGTTTCTGGTGGTGCTGCTGGCGTCGAGGGGCCTGACCGGCACTGACCATGTGGACGGCCGGGAGCCTAAGGAATGAGTGTGATGTCGCACCTGATCGCCGCGCCGATCCTGCTGCCGTTGCTGACGGCGGCGCTGATGCTGATGCTCGGCGAAAAACACCGGCCGCTGAAAGCGCGGATCAATCTGTTCTCGACGCTGATCGGGCTGGGCATTGCCGTCCTGTTGCTGCGCTGGACTCAGCAAACCGACGTGCCGGGCTCGATCGGCGTGTACCTGCCGGGCAACTGGCAATCGCCGTTCGGCATTGTGCTGGTGGTTGATCGCCTGTCGGCGCTGATGCTGGTGCTGACCGGGGTCATCGGCGTCTGCGCGTTGCTGTTCGCCCTGGCTCGCTGGGACCGCGCCGGCTCCAGTTTCCATGCCTTGTTCCAGATTCAATTAATGGGTCTGTACGGAGCGTTCCTCACCGCCGACCTGTTCAACCTGTTTGTGTTCTTCGAGGTGCTGCTCGCGGCGTCTTATGGCTTGATCCTGCATGGATCGGGTCGGGCGCGGGTGTCGTCGGGGCTCCATTACATCTCGATCAACCTGTTGGCCTCATCGTTGTTTCTGATTGGCGCGGCGTTGATCTACGGCGTCACCGGCACCCTGAACATGGCCGACCTGGCGCTGAAAATCCCCTTGGTGCCGGAAGCGGATCGCGGTTTGTTGCATGCCGGCGCGGCGATCCTCGCGGTGGCGTTTCTGGCGAAAGCCGGAATGTGGCCGCTGAACTTCTGGCTGGTGCCGGCCTATTCTTCCGCCAGTGCACCGGTGGCGGCGATGTTCGCGATCATGACCAAGGTTGGCGTGTACACCCTGCTGCGCTTGTGGACGCTGCTGTTTTCCGGGCAGGCCGGGGCCTCGGCGTATTTCGGTGGGGAATGGCTGATCTATGGCGGCATGGCGACCATCGTCTGCGCCGGCATCGCGATTCTCGCCGCCCAGCGCCTGGAACGGCTGGCTAGCCTGAGCATCCTGGTGTCGGCGGGCATTTTGCTGTCGGCCATCGGTTTCGCCCAGCCTAACCTGATCGGCGCGGCGCTGTTTTACATGGTCAGCTCGACCCTGGCCTTGAGCGCGTTGTTCCTGCTGTCGGAGCTGATTGAACGTTCGCGGTCAGCCAACGAGTTGCCGCTGGAAGACGAAAACGACGCGTTGCCGCGACCGCTGGAATCCCTGCAACCGCCCAAGGGCATCAACCTCGACGACGAGCAGAAAGCCGTGGTCGGACAGGTGATTCCCTGGACCATGGCTTTTCTCGGCTTGAGTTTCATTGCCTGCGCCTTGCTGATCATCGGCATGCCGCCGCTGTCCGGGTTCATCGGCAAACTGGGCTTGCTCAGCGCATTGCTGAATCCGCTGGGCCTGGGCGAAAGCGCCGAGGTGCCGGTGTCGAACGCGGCGTGGGGCTTGCTGGCGCTGCTGATTCTGTCGGGCCTGGCGTCGTTGATCGCGTTCTCGCGAATGGGCGTCCAGCGCTTCTGGACCCCGCAGGAGCGACCGTCGCCGCTGCTGCGCCGCTTCGAGTGCGTGCCGATCATTGCCTTGCTCGGGTTAAGCATCGCCCTGACCTTCCAGGCCGAACCGTTGCTGCGCTATACCCAGGCGGCAGCCCAGGCGTTGAACAATCCGGAGCGGTACGTCATGGCGGTGCTCGGTACCCGCGCGGTGCCAAGCCCGGAAGCCCGGGCGGCGCTGGTGGAGGAGCTCCCATGAAGCGTTTTTTCCCCGCCCCCTGGCTGTCACTGGCGATGTGGCTGTTGTGGCTGGTGTTGAACCTGTCCGTCAGCCCCGGCAACCTGCTGCTGGGCGCGATCCTTGGGATTGCCGCGCCATTGATGATGCGCAAGCTGCGGCCGCTGCCGATTCGCATCCGCCGCCCCGGAACGATTCTGCGCCTGTTTTTGCTGGTGGGCCGTGATGTGCTGGTGTCGAACCTGGCAGTGGCCTGGGGTGTGCTCAGCGCCGGACGCCGCCCGCCAAACTCGCAGTTCATCAAAGTGCCGCTGGACCTGCGCGACGCCAATGGCCTGGCGGCGTTGTCGATGATCACCACCGTCGTGCCCGGCACTGTCTGGTCGGAACTGGCCCTCGACCGCAGCGTGCTGCTGTTGCATGTGTTCGATCTGGAGGATGAAGCGGCGTTTATCGAACACTTCAAGTCGACCTACGAGCGGCCATTGATGGAGATTTTCGAATGAGCGACCTGTTGTCGAATGCGATTCTCGCCAGCCTGTTCATTTTCTCGCTGGCCATGGTCCTGACCCTGGTACGGCTGTTCAAGGGTCCGTCGGCACAGGATCGAGTGCTGGCGCTGGACTATTTGTACATCACTGCGATGCTGATGATGCTGACCCTGGGCATCCGCTACGCCAGTGACACCTACTTCGAGGCGGCGCTGCTGATCGCCCTGTTCGGCTTTGTCGGCTCGTTCGCCCTGGCCAAATTCCTGCTGCGTGGCGAGGTGATCGAATGAGCGGCGAACTGTCCCTGTGGATCGAAATTCCGGTGGCGATCCTGTTGCTGCTCAGCAGCCTGTTCGCGCTGGTCGGTGCGCTGGGCATGCTGCGCCTGAAGGATTACTTCCAGCGCATGCACCCGCCAGCGCTGGCCTCGACACTGGGCGCGTGGTCGGTGGCGCTGGCGTCAATCATCTACTTTTCGGCACTGAAATCCGGGCCGGTGCTGCACGCCTGGCTGATTCCAATTCTGCTGTCGATCACCGTGCCGGTGACCACTCTGCTGCTGGCGCGGGCAGCGCTGTTCCGCAAACGCATGGCCGGCGACGATGTGCCGGCGGAAGTCAGCAGTCGGCGGATTCAGGCCCAGGCCACGGCCAGCAATCCGGCGCCGAGCGCCACGCACAACGGCGAATAAACCCACGTGTCGAGCCGGGCGAATTTCGAGCCCTTGACCTGCTTGAAAAACCCCAGCAGTTCCGAGTCGCCAATCGCCCGGGCAAACAGCATCAGGGCGATGGCGCTGATGATCCACTGCAGCGACCAGTGATGCACCGCCGGCACCCACCAGCCGACCCGCAGACACACCAGTGCGGCAATCAGTAGCAGCGCCCCGGCTACCAGAAACGTCACCCAGCCTTTAGGCTTGAACGCCGGTCGCAAGCGCCCGTTCCCTGTGCTCGGGACTTGCGGCACGGCGGCAACAGCGGCCCACTGGCCGCCCAACGCCCAATACACGTGTACCAGACTGATCGCTGCGAAGATCGCCACCAGCCATTGAGCCAAGACAAACGTCATGATCAAGTTCCCTGAAACGGATTTGAACAGAATCATCCTAGTCGGCATTTTTTGAAGTGCACGGCCAATCGGTGATGCTAAAGTGCCGCCCCATGACCTTCGCCCGAACCGAACGCTCGCTGCTGGCCTGGATGCTCTACTGTTGCGTCCTGTTCAACGTGTTCGCCTGCAGCATCGGCCACGGACAAATGGTCGGCGAACAGCTGAACGGTATCGGCGGCCAGTTCTGCTCAGTGGACCCGAGCGCCCAAGCGCCCGTCGCGCCCGACAACTCGGACGACAGATTGCCGACCCTGGCCAAATCCTTCGGCTGCCCGCTGTGCTCCACCGGCGGCATGGGCCCGGCGCTCAATTCCAGCCTGACCCTGGCGATCCTGCCGCTGCAACACAGCCCGCCCGTGGCCGCAATCAGCCGCGCCGATCTGCCTTCACGCTTCACTTGGCCGCCCGCCAACCCCCGCGCTCCGCCCTTCGCCTGAATCCGCTTGCTTCACCTGACCTGCTCACTGCGCCAATGCGTGGCGTTGGCCTGTGCGCTGTTCCGTAGCCAAGTCTTCAGGATCTACCCATGAACCCCCTTCCTTTACTGGCCGGCCTGGTCGGCTGCCTGTCCGTCAACGCCTGGGCGGAAACCGAGGTTGAAAGCACCACGGTCAACCTGGCGCCGATCACCATCGACGGCGATTCGAACGCCGAGCCTGGCCTGAGCCTCGATCAATCCAGCGGCATGGCTTCACGCCTCGGTTTAAGCGTGCGCGACACGCCGGCCTCGGTGGCCATCGCCAACCGCCACGACATCGAACGCCACGGCGCGCAGAATTTCCAGGACGCCGCCAATACCCTGCCGGGGGTCAACGCCAGCGCGCCGCCAGGGTTTGGCGGGTTTGTCTCCTATCGCGGTTTCACCAGCAGCCAGATCACTCAGATGTTCAACGGTATCAACGTCTCCGGCGGACTCGCCCGGCCGGTGGACGCGTGGATCTACGATCGGGTGGAACTGGTCGGCGGCCCGTCGTCGCTGATCAACGGCGCGGGCTCGGTGGGCGGCTCGCTGAACTACGTGACCAAACTGGCCAGTCGCGACGATCAAGCGCTCGAAGGCCGGGTCAGCTACGGCACTTACGACACCACCGAAACCGCGTTCGGCCTCAACCGCGCACTGAGTGCACCGGGCGATGATATGCAGCACTACGCCCGGCTCGACGTCAGCCACAACACCGGCAACGGTTATATCGACCGTCAGGAACGGGATGCCTGGAGCGTGGCGTTTTCAGTGCTCAGCGACCTAGCGCCCGACCTGTCGCACACCCTGGCTCTGGAATATCAGGATGAACACGAAGACAGCCCTTACTGGGGCACGCCGGTGCTCAATCCCAAGGCTGGGGAACTGAAGATCGACAAGCACAACCGGTTCAATAACTACAACGTCGAGGATGGCCGATATGAGCAACGGACAATCTGGGTGCGCTCGATCATCGACTACCGGATCAACGACAGCACCACGCTGCGCAATACCCTGTACCACCTCGACAGCCAGCGCGATTACCGCAACCTCGAAACCTATCAGTACAACGCCGACAACAGCGCGGTGAACCGCTCCACCGCGTATCAGGTGCGGCACCAGGGCGAGCAAAACGGCAACCAGTTCGAATTGCGCCACGACAATCGGCTGTTCGGCCTCGAGACCACCTGGTCCGGCGGTTTCGAGTACAAGGTCAACCAGACCACCAATTCGCCGCTGAATGTTCGAGGCGCCAGTACAGTGAACCCGAACAGCTTTCAGCCGGGGCATTTCTACGACATTCCCGGCACCCGCCCCGGCTATGTCAGCGACAACACCAACCAGGTCTCGACCCAGGCCTGGTTCGCGGAAAACCGCCTGGCACTGACGGACAAGCTCTCGTTGTTAAGCGGCTTGCGGTATGACCGCATTGACCTGGACGTGACCAACCACCGCGAAGTGACCGCCAGCAATCCCCGACACCTCGAGCGCCGTTGGGAGCCGCTCACCGGACGTCTTGGCCTGACCTACCAATTCCTGCCATCGGCCAACGTCTATGTGCAATACAGCACCGCCGCCGAACAACCCGGCGGCACTCAGGACTTTGATGTGTCCACCGGCAAGCAGTGGGAAGTGGGGAGCAAGTTCGATTATCTGGAGGGCCGAGGCTCGGCGACGATTGCGGCGTACACCATCGAACGCAAGGACTTCGCGGTTACCGATCCGCTGGACCCGGCCGCGAGCATCCCGGTGGGCCAGCAGACGTCCAAGGGCGTCGAACTGGCCAGCTCACTGCGGCTGACCGAACGCCTGCTGCTGGAAGGTAACGTCGCCTGGGTCGATGCGCAGTACGACGACTTCACCGAAAGAAACGCCGCCGGGGTGGTGGTCTCGCGCAAGGGCAACACACCGACTAACGTGCCGGAGCGGGTGGGCAATCTGTGGCTGACTTACGACTTCGACCCGCAATGGCAAGGCGGCTTCGATGCCCGCTACGTGGCGTCGGTGTATGCCGACAACGCCAATACCCTCACGGTCCCCTCCTACACCCTGTTTGGCAGTTTCCTCAGCTACAAAATCGACCACCACACCACCGTCACCGGCCGCGTGCGCAACCTGACCAACGAGGTCTATGCCGAATTCGCCCACGTGTCACCCGCGTACTACCTGGGGACACCGCGGACCGTTGAACTGGCGGTGCAGATGAGGTTTTGAGGGAGAAATCGCGGACCAGGCGGAGATGGCAATTGGTGGTGAACGGCTGCCCCCGTTGGGCCGCGCAGCAGCCCCCAGCCCTCTAAAGCCTTACACCCCAACCCTGCAAAATTAAATGAACCCCTGAGCCCTTCAACCACCTAACAAACAGACCATTGGGAGGTGACTCATGCACATAGAAACAATCTGGATCGTCCTCGCGGCCATTCTGCTGGTAATCGAACTCTGGGCAATCAACCGGGTTCGCAAAGCCGAAGGCAAATCGAGCAACAAACTGGTGTGGATGGTGGTCATCGTATTCGTACCGCTCATCGGCCTCATCCTCTGGGCAATCGCCGGACCGAAGCGCGCCGTACAAAAACCGAGTCATGCCGAGGCCCGGAGCTAACTGCGTTCGCTAGCCTCGCTCAAAGCCGAAAAAGCAAAAGCCCCGAACATTCGGGGCTTTCTTGTTTCCGGCTGATCAATCAAATCCAACAACCCCAATGCCTGACACCCTCGACCGATCCCCAGCAACCGCCACCAAGAACTCCGAAAACCTTGTAGGAAAACACCCTTTGTGGCGAGGGAGCTTGCTCCCGCCGGGCGGCGAAGCAGCCCCAAACCCTGCCCTCCAATTCACCCAACCCGCCGTAGGCCCCGGATTACGTGAAAGCCCCGTGTTAACTGGCCAAAAGCCTTGATCGAAACGGCTGGATTTACGTCCTACACCCCGGTTGCGACGCTAAAAACCGACGCCTATATTCGGCCCGTCGCTGACGAATCAGCGATAGGGTTTCGCAGCCCTCAAGATTGACACCAAAGTACCGTCAGGCATGATGCAGCCGGCTCCGGCTGCATGATGTTTTATGGCGGTTGTGCGTGGGAGGCTCCTGAGTCTGCCGGGTCTTGGTGTAAATCTCCGGTCTGCGAACCCGCGCGCAACTGCCACCCATATTGTTTCGCAGCAGATTGGTGGCAATTCTATTCTTCTTAGGATTTACACCATGAACACAGAAAATACGTCCGACCGCTTTACCCCAGGATCGCACCTCGCCACCGACCACCCAATCCTGCACATTGACAGCAACGCACCGCTCAGCGACCTGCACGCCTGCGTTAGCGAACGCCTCAACGCCGTCCTCAAATACCTCAACCTCATGGCCTGCACCAGCCTTCCGGACTACGCAGAACAAGACATCAACACCGTGACCAACATTGCGCGGATCATGGTTCAAGATGTGAGTGATGTGTTTCGAGTGATTGAGCAACGGGGGATTTGAAACCCCGACTCCATCTAGATAAACGTGCCGCCGGTAGAAACCCACAGCGTGGCTTTTACCGGCATTGACCGAGTTAAAACGCGAAGCTCAGTGAACTTAAAAATTCGCCGGCGTATTAGCACTGATAATCTCCGCCTCATCCGCCCCGATATTGCGAAACCGATGCGGCAGCGTGGTCGGGAAGTAATAGCCATCCCCGGCATTCAACACGCTGATCTGCCCGTCCACGGTCAATTCAACCGTCCCGCGTGTTACCAGCCCGCACTCCTCGCCTTCGGCATGCACGATCGGTTCTTCGCCGGAGCTGGCGCCGGGGGCGTATTGCTCGCGCAGCAAGCGCATTTGGCGGCTGGGGACGGAGGCGCCGATGAGCAGCAGGCGCAGGCCGTTGCGGCCGAGGTCGGGCTGTTCGTTGGCGCGGAACACGTATTGGTGTTCGCGCGGAGGTTGGTCGAAGGTGAAGAAATCGGCGAGCGACATAGGGATGCCTTCGAGCAGTTTCTTCAGGGAGCTGACGGAGGGACTGACGCGATTTTGTTCGATCAGGGAGATGGTGGCATTGGTGACGCCGCTGCGCCGGGCCAGCTCGCGCTGGGAGAGTTTGTAGCTTTCGCGTACTAATTTGAGTCGTGCGCCCGTGTCCATGACAGCCTTATGTGCTTGAAAACCTAAGGGTTATGGGGGTGGATGGCGGGCGACTTGGTGATCGCGAAAAGTGCCGCTTCCCTGTCCCAGAATCGTGAAAGGCGGCTATTAAATCACGTTTGCGGGCGTGGCTCAGCAGGTTCGATGGGTGGTTCGGGAAATGTGTTGTTGGGTTGGGGCTGCTGCGCTGCCCAGCGGGAACAAGCTCCCTCGCCACGGGGTTCATGGTGCTAGCCGCGATTTGTGGCTGGCTTGAGGCTGTCATCGCGGGCAAGCCCGCTCCCACAGGGTATGGTGCTGGGCACAGAAACCGCTAACGCCGCAAGCCCCGTGTGGGAGCGAGCCTGCTCGCGAAGGGACCGGCACAGCCCGCTTGCAGATCCAGGGCATTGCCCACGGCATGGCCACTGGCGGTGTTATCGAAGATGCACCAGGTCGGCACCTCGCTGCGCGCCGATTCCAGCAACTGCGCCGCGTAATCCGCCAAACGCTCAGGCCCATAGTCACTGTGGTAAATGCGTGGCGAGCCGTGCAGTCGCCAATAGCGCACGCCCGGCCAACCGCCCGGTCGATCGCCGCCAGTGATGGGCGAAGGGTCCGCCGCCACCCGGCCGATGCGCTGCTCGATCAGCAACGCTTCAGCATCCAGCCAAGTCTCGTGCCGTGGCTCCAGCACCACAAACCCGTCATAGCGCTCGCGCAGTACAACCATAAACGCTTCGGCGCTCACGGGGTCGTACGCCAGCGACGGCGGCAACTGAATTAACAGGCAACCCAAGCGATCACCCAACGCTAAAGATTGCCCGAGAAACTCATCCAGCAGTGATTCACAACCCAGCAAGCGCTGAACATGGGTGATCGTCTTGGGCATTTTCACCGAAAAACGAAACCCCGCCGGCACCGACTCGGCCCAGCGCTGGTAAGTCTGCGGCCGGTGCGGGCGGTAGAACAAGCTGTTGATTTCCACCGCATTGAGGCGCGCGGCGTACCGCTGCAGATGCGTACCCGCGACAGGGAAACGGGGCCAGTGCTCACGGGGCAGGCTCCAGCCGGCGACACCAAGGTGGATGGGCAGCGAATTCATGGCCTCGTGTGTCCTGGTGGCGGGCAGTTTCATGTTGGAGAAAAGCGTCCACGGCAAGTTCGGTTTTTCTGCCGCAACCGCTCAAGAACAGTCATTCATCGGCGAATAAGCCTCTGACCAGACACCGGCGAAATGCCACCTATACTGCAATTTCCTACCCCATCTGGGGGGGCCTGCACTACCCACAATAAAAAGTAGAGGTGGAACATGGTCTGGCAGCAAATCTACGACCCCTTTGGTAACCCGATGATCTCCACCATCATGGCCGCTGTGCCGGTGGTGGTGATGCTGGCGGCATTGGCGTTCTTTCACATCAAGGCGCACCTCGCGGCGCTGTTGGCGTTGGCTTCGGCGTTGTTGATTGCGATTTTCGCGTTCGGCATGCCCGCCGGAATGGCGGGGTCGGCGGCGTTGTTCGGGGCGGCCAACGGCTTGTTGCCGATTGGCTGGATCGTGTTGAACATCATCTTCCTGCACCGCCTGACCACCGAGAACGGTTCGTTCAAGGTGCTGCAAGACTCGTTGGCGCGGATCACCGATGACCGGCGGCTGCAATTGCTGCTGATCGCCTTCTGCTTCGGCGCGTTCTTCGAAGGCGCGGCGGGGTTCGGTACGCCAGTGGCGGTGACCGGGGCGATTCTGATCGGCCTGGGCTTCTCGCCGCTGGCGGCATCGGGCTTGGCGCTGATCGCCAACACCGCGCCGGTGGCATTCGGGGCGTTGGGGACGCCGATCATCACCCTGGCCAAGGTCACCGGGCTGGATGAAATGGAGCTGTCGATGATGGTCGGTCGGCAGCTGCCGTTCTTCTCGGTGTTGGTGCCGTTCTGGCTGATCTGGGCGTTCGCCGGGTGGCGCAAGATGCTGGAAGTGTGGCCGGCGATTCTGGTGGCCGGGGTCAGTTTCGCGGTGCCGCAGTTCGTCGTGTCGAACTACCACGGGCCGATGCTGGTGGACGTGATCGCCGCGCTGATTTCCATGGCGTGCCTGACCGGGTTCCTCAAGGTCTGGAAACCGGCGACGGTTCATACCTCGGCGGCGCTCTCCGGGCGGGTCGACAACTCGAAGATCGATGCCGAGCACGACGAGAAACCGCAACCCACCGCAGCTTTTGCGGCGGATGCGCGCCCGGCGGTGATGCGCGCGTGGATGCCGTGGATCATCCTCACGGTGTTCGTGTTCGCCTGGGGCACCCAGGGCTTCAAGAACATGTTCGACACCCGCGCGGTGATCGATCCGACCACTCAATCGGCCAAGCTCGACCCGACCGGCAAACCGGTGCGCGAGGCCAACCCGGTGTTCGCCCCGGCGCTGACGTTCAGCAGCCTGCACCAGCAAGTCGAGAAAGTGCCGCCGGTGGTGGCGACGCCGAAAACCGAGGAAGCGGTGTACAAATTCAACTGGCTGACCAGCACCGGCAGCGGCATCTTGCTGGCGGCGATCATCGGCGGCTTGTTGATGGGCTATTCGATTCCGCAACTGGTGCGGCAATACCTGCGCACGATCTGGGTGGTGCGCTATTCGCTGATCACCATTGCGGCGATGCTCGCGTTGGGCTTCCTCACCCGCTACTCGGGGCTGGACGCGACCATGGGCCTGGCATTCGCCGCGACGGGGATTTTTTACCCCATGTTCGGCACGTTGCTCGGCTGGCTCGGCGTAGCGCTGACCGGCTCCGATACCGCGTCCAACGTGCTGTTTGGCGGTTTGCAACGGGTCACCGCTGAACAACTCGGCCTGAGCCCGGTACTGATGGCCGCCGCCAACAGTTCCGGCGGCGTGATGGGCAAAATGGTCGACGCGCAATCGATCGTGGTCGCCTCCACCGCCACCCGCTGGTATGGCCACGAAGGGGAAATCCTCAGGTACGTGTTCTTCCATTCCATTGTGCTGGCGATATTGGTCGGTGGACTGGTGACGTTGCAGGCTTACGTCTCGCCGTTTACCAGCATGGTGGTTGGTGGGCACTGAAACCGGATCGTTGTGCATCACCCTGTGGGAGCGGGCTTGCTCGCGAAAGCGGCGTGTCAGTCGGCATCGATCTTGGATGTGCCGGCATCTTCGCGAGCAAGCCCGCTCCCACACTGGATGTGTGGCGTTAGATGATGTTGTGTCCAGCACAAAATCCTGTGGGAGCGAGCCTGCTCGCGAAAGCGCTAGTTCAGTCACTGAATACCCGACTGACACGCCGCGATCGCGAGCAAGCCCGCTCCCACTTTTTTTGCGGAACGCCTGGGCCGCTTTGTGCACAAACCCATAGACAGGCCCCCGCCTGGCGGCCAATGATGGGCTGAGCTCAATAACAACAAGCGAGCGTCTGAACCGCCATGAACATCCTCTACGATGAACGCGTCGACGGCGTGTTGCCGGACGTCGACAAGCCCGGTTTGCTCCAGGCCCTGCGCACGCAGTGGCCGGAGCTGGAAGTGCTGCAGCATCAGGAAGAACTGCGGCCCTACGAGTGCGACGGGCTCTCGGCCTACCGCACCACGCCGATGCTGGTGGTGCTGCCGCGCACTTTGGAAGAGGTGCAAGGCGTGTTGCGCACCTGCCACGAACGCCAGGTGCCGGTGGTGGCGCGCGGTGCCGGCACCGGGTTATCCGGCGGCGCCCTGCCCCTGGAAAAAGGCGTGCTGCTGGTGATGGCGCGCTTCAATAACATCCTGCACATCGACCCCGCCGCGCGCACCGCGCGGGTTCAACCCGGCGTGCGCAACCTGGCGATTTCCCAGGCCGCTGCGCCGTTCGGGCTGTATTACGCGCCCGATCCTTCGTCGCAAATAGCCTGCTCCATCGGTGGCAATGTCGCGGAAAACGCCGGCGGCGTGCACTGCCTGAAATACGGCCTGACCGTGCATAACCTGCTGCAAGTCGACATTTTCACCGTCGAAGGCGAATGCCTGACCCTCGGCTCGCAAGCCCTGGATTCCCCAGGCTTCGACCTGCTGGCGCTGTTCGCCGGCTCCGAAGGCATGCTCGGGGTGATCACCGAAGTCACGGTCAAACTGCTGCCCAAACCGCAAACCGCCAAAGTGCTGCTGGCGGCATTCGACTCCGTGGAGAAGGCCGGGCGCGCGGTGGGCGATATCATCGCTGCCGGGATAATCCCCGGTGGCCTGGAGATGATGGACAACCTGGCAATTCGCGCCGCCGAGGACTTTATCCACGCCGGATACCCGGTGGACGCCGAAGCGATCCTGCTGTGTGAACTGGATGGTGTCGAAGCCGACGTCCACGATGACTGCGACCGCGTGCGCCAAGTGCTGGAACAGGCCGGCGCCACCGAAGTGCGGCTGGCCAGGGACGAAGCCGAGCGCGTGCGTTTCTGGGCCGGACGCAAGAATGCCTTTCCGGCGGTCGGGCGCCTGTCGCCGGATTATTACTGCATGGACGGCACCATCCCGCGCCGCGAATTGCCTGGCGTGCTGCAAGCCATCGCCGCGTTGTCCGCCGAATACGACCTGCGCGTGGCCAACGTTTTCCACGCCGGCGACGGCAATATGCACCCGTTGATTCTGTTCGATGCCAACCAGCCCGGCGAACTGGATCGCGCCGAAGCCCTGGGCGGCAAAATTCTAGAATTGTGCGTCAAGGTCGGCGGCAGCATTACCGGCGAGCACGGCGTTGGCCGCGAGAAAATCAACCAGATGTGCGCGCAGTTCAACAGCGATGAGCTAACCCTGTTTCACTCCATCAAGGCCGCGTTCGACTCCAGTGGCCTGCTCAACCCCGGCAAAAACATTCCGACCCTGCACCGGTGCGCCGAATTCGGCGCGATGCACGTGCACATGGGCCAGTTGCCCTTCCCCGAACTGGAGCGTTTCTGATGCAGCACGAACGCGACATCGACCACAGCGCAGCGTTGCTGGAGGAGGTCAATCAGGCGCTGCACGGCAATACACCGCTGCGGATCCAGGGCGGCAACAGCAAGGCATTCCTCGGCCGCATCACCGGCGGCGAAGTGCTCGACACCCGCAGCCATCGCGGGATTGTCAGTTACGACCCGACCGAACTGGTGATCACCGCACGCTGCGGTACGCCCCTGGCAGAGCTCAACGAAGTGCTCGCCGCTGCGCAGCAAATGCTGCCGTGCGAACCACCGTCCTTCGGCGCTGACGCAACCGTCGGCGGCATGATCGCCAGCGGCCTGTCCGGGCCTCGGCGGCCATGGTCTGGCTCGGTGCGCGATTTCGTGCTCGGCACGCGGGTCATCACCGGCCTCGGCAAACACTTGCGCTTCGGTGGCGAGGTGATGAAAAACGTCGCCGGTTACGATCTGTCTCGCCTGATGGCCGGCAGTTACGGTTGCCTCGGGGTGATTACCGAAGTCTCGCTGAAAGTGCTGCCGACGCCCCGGCAGACCCTGAGCATCAGCCTCGACATGGACAGTGATCGCGCCTTGCTGCGCCTGGCGGAATGGGCCCAGCAACCGCTGCCGATCAGCGCTGCGTGCCACGACGGCCAACGGTTGCACTTGCGCCTTGAGGGTGGCGAGGGTTCGGTGGCGGCGGCCCATGATCGCCTGGGCGGCGAGGTGCTGGACGGCGGCTTCTGGGCTGACCTCAATGAACATCGACTGGATTTTTTTGATAAGGGCCAGCCGCTGTGGCGCTTGTCGCTGCCCAATAACACGCCACGCCTGTCGCTTCCCGGCGTGCAATTGATCGACTGGGGCGGCGCTCAACGCTGGCTGAAAACCGACGCCGACGCGGCGTTCATTCGCTCGATCATCGAGAAAGTCGGCGGCCATGCCACCTGCTACCGCCCTGGTGTGTGCGACAGCCCGTTCCAGCCGTTGCCGGTGGCGTTAATGCGCTATCACCACAATCTCAAGCAGCAACTTGATCCCCAGGCAATATTCAATCCCGGTCGCCTGTACGCGGAGCTTTGAACCCATGCAGACCACCCTCAGCGAACACGCGCGGCAGCTGCCCCGCGCCGAAGAAGCCGAAAGCATCCTGCGCAGTTGCGTGCATTGCGGTTTCTGCAACGCGACGTGCCCGACCTATCAACTGCTGGGCGATGAACTGGATGGCCCGCGCGGGCGCATCTACTTGATCAAGCAAGTGCTGGAAGGCAACGAGGTCACGCGCAAGACCCAGGAACACCTGGACCGTTGCCTGTCGTGCCGCAACTGCGAAACCACCTGCCCGTCCGGGGTCGATTACCACAACCTGCTGGACATCGGCCGCGCGGTGGTCGACGCCGCCGTGCCACGGCCCCTCGGGCAGCGAGTACTGCGCGAGAGCTTGCGCGCATTGACGCCGAATCCGCAGTTGTTTAAAGCGCTGGTGCGTAGCGGTCAGGTGTTCCGTGCACTGTTGCCGTCGCCGATGCAGGCCAAGTTGCCGCGCCATGTGCCGCCCGCCAAACCGCGCCCGGCGACCCGCCACGCACGCCGGGTGCTGCTGCTCGAAGGCTGCGTGCAACCGGGGCTGTCGCCCAACACCAATGCCGCCACCACGCGGGTGCTTGATCGCCTGGGCATCAGCGTCACGCCGGTCAGCGAGGCCGGGTGCTGCGGCGCCGTGGACTATCACCTCGACGCCCAGGCAGCCGGCCTGGACCGCGCCAGGCGCAACATCGACGCCTGGTGGCCGAGCATCGAAAACGGTGCCGAGGCCATCGTGCAAACCGCTAGCGGTTGCGGCGCCTTCATCAAGGATTACGGGCATCTGCTCGAGCGAGACCCCGCCTACGCCGAGAAGGCACGCCAAGTCAGCGCGCTGGCCAAGGATCTGGTGCAAGTACTGCGCGACGAGCCACTGCATGGCCTCGGTGTACGCAGCGCGCAACGTGTGGCGTTCCACTGCCCCTGCACCTTGCAGCACGCACAGAAACTCGGTGGCGCGGTGGAAGCGCTGTTGACTGGGCTCGGCTTTAATCTCACGACGGTGCCGGACAGCCATTTGTGCTGCGGGTCCGCCGGCACCTACTCGTTGACGCAACCGGCGTTGGCCAGACAATTGCGAGATAACAAACTCAACGCCCTGGAAAGCGGGCATCCTGACGTGATTGTGACCGCCAATATCGGCTGTCAATCGCACCTCGACGGTGCCGGCCGCACTCCGGTCAGGCACTGGATCGAACTGGTCGAGGCCGCCTTGCCTTGACCCCTTACTGGAGATACACATGCAAAGCAAAGCCATACTGAGCCAGACCGAAGTCAGCCAGATCCTCGCCGCCGCGCGCGCCGAAGCCCAGGCCAATCAATGGGCGGTGACCATCGCCATCGTCGACGACGGCGGGCATCTGCTGGCCCTTGAACGCCTTGACGGCTGCGCGCCGATTGCTGCCTACATCGCTGCTGAAAAGGCCCGCACCTCGGCCCTCGGCCGGCGTGAATCGAAAGGCTATGAAGAGATGGTCAATGGCGGGCGCACCGCGTTTCTCTCGGCGCCGCTGCTGACCTCGCTGGAAGGTGGCGTGCCAATCCTGTTCGAAGGCCAGGTGGTCGGCGCGGTCGGCGTGTCCGGGGTCAAGGCTGATCAGGACGCGCAAGTGGCCAAGGCCGGGGCCAACAGCCTGAGCTGATCGCCCGCTGCTATATTGACTCAGCGCCGCCACCCATGGGTTCACAGAGGAGCGTACCGATGCCCCGTCTCACTGCGAAGGATTTTGCCCCGGAACTGTTGGAGCTTTATGACTACTACGCCCACGGCAAGATCAACCGGCGCGAGTTTCTCGACCGTGCTGCGTTGTTCACCTTTGGCGGTTTGACCGCCGGGGCATTGCTGGCGTCGCTGAGTCCGAATTACGCGTTGGCTGAACAAGTGCAGTTCACCGACCCTGACATCATTGCCGAATACATCACCTACCCGTCGCCCAAGGGCAATGGCCCGGTGCGCGGCTACCTGGTGCGCCCGGCCAAGGCCAGCGGCAAGGTGCCGGCGGTGGTGGTGGTGCATGAAAACCGTGGGCTCAACCCCTACATCGAAGATGTCGCCCGGCGCTTGGCCAAGGCCGGTTTCATCGCCCTCGCCCCGGATGGCCTGACGTCGGTCGGCGGCTACCCCGGCAACGACGATAAGGGGCGCGACCTGCAAGCGAAGGTCGACCCAGAAAAACTGATGAACGATTTTTTTGCCGCCATTGAATGGCTGATGCAGCACGAGGCCGGCAGCGGCAAAGTCGGCATCACCGGTTTCTGTTATGGCGGCGGCGTGGCGAATGCGGCGGCAGTGGCCTACCCGGAGCTGGGGGCGGCAGTGTCGTTCTACGGTCGCCAGGCGGATGCCAAGGACGTGCCACGGATCAAGGCGCCGGTGCTGCTGCACTACGGCGAACTCGACACGCGCATCAACGAGGGCTGGCCGGCCTATGAGCAGGCGTTGAAAGCAGCAAACAAGACCTACAAAGCCTACATCTATTCCGGCGCCAACCACGGCTTTCACAACGACTCCACCCCCCGTTACGACGAGGCAGCGGCCAATCTGGCCTGGGATCGCACGCTGGAGTGGTTCCGCCGTTATCTGGCGTGAACCTCAGGGTTCACTGGGCGCCGCGACCGTTTTGCTGGCGTTCGCCGGAGCCCTGACACATGCCACGGCCGCGCCGGCGAGCAACACGGCCGGCACGCTGTAGATCCAGAACGACGGCACAATTGGCAACAGCAAGCCCGCCAACACCGGACCGGTGCCGGCACCGATGTCGCGCCACACCGAACGCGTCACCAACGCCTGAACCCGTTCCGGCCCTGGCGTGCGATGGGCAACGATTGGCGGCAGCAACGGTAGCTGCAAGGCCCTGAGCACCACGATGGCCGCCGCGCAACTCCACAGCCAGCCGGCACCGAAGCCGATCAGCGTGACGGAAGTCATCAGCGACAACACCACCAACAGTTTTTCCGCGCCGAAGCGGTCGGCCAGTCGCCCGCCGATCGGGCTCAGGACAATTTCTCCCAGATAGCGCACCGCCAACAACACCCCCGCCATCATCACCGCGCCACCGGGCAACAGATCACTGCCCAGGTACGACAAACCAATGATGAACAAACCGTCGAGAGTCAGGCCTTCGAGGAACGACCAGGCGTCCAGGCTGTTGGGCAATTTCAGGCCCCGACGCTTGGCTGGCAAGGGGTGCTGGCGCTCGGGCAACCCACGGGCCACCAGCAGCCCCGCCAGTGCGGCGATCGCCAGAATCCAGAACACCGGGCGTGGGCCCCAGGCGTAGGCCATGACCGCCCCTAGCGGCAGCGCGATCACCGGCCCCAACGCCGTAAAGGCCCGCGAGCGCCCGGAGCGCCGAGCCGAGCCCACCGGGTCGGCGGTGGCCAGTGCTTGAGTCGACAAGTTGAGCGCAGCGAATGACAAACCCCACAACAAACGCAGCGGTAACAATGCCCAGAACCCGCTCAGCGTGGCGTAACCCACCGCGCAAATCGCTGCCGCCAGCACCGCCAGCAAACCCGTGAGGCGATCGCCGCGCTGAGCGTAGAAACGCGCGACATAGCCATACCCAACGATGCGGATAATCCGGTTGGCCGCCAGCAATAAACCGGCCTCCGCCAGGCTCACGCCAAACTGCGGGGCGAACATCGGAAGCAACAGATAAAGTACCGTATCCGCCGGCAACGCAAGCGCCAGGACCAGGGCCGCCAGGCGTGACTCACGGTCGACGCGCCCGGCCGGAGCAGGGCTTTCTAACGTTGCGCAGACATCGAACGATCTAGACATGCCACCATGCTGCGCCGCCGAGCAGCACACGACAAACGAGATTATCGGCGCGCATGTGTGAGATTATCGAACCCATGGACATGAACCTACCGCCGCTCAACGCTGTTCGCGCGTTCGTCGCCGCCGCTCGCCATCAAAGCTTCACCCTGGCCGCCAGCGAATTGCACGTCACCCACAGCGCTGTCAGCCGGCAGATCAAAGTGCTGGAAGCCTTCATGGGCGTGCGCCTGTTCGACCGGCGCATCCGCCAGGTCAGTTTGACCGTGGAAGGCTTGCGCTTTTACGCCCAGGCCGACGCCGCGCTGAAGCAGATTGCCGTCGCCACCCAATCAGTGATGGGCCAGGCACCAGCGCGGATCGTGCGGATCAATGTGCGACCCTCCTTCGCCGTGCGCTGGCTGATCCCCCGGTTGCCGAATTTCGTCGCGCGCTACCCCGGCATCGAACCGCACGTGCTCACCGACACCCTGCCGCCGGACAAGGCCCTCGACAGTTTCGACATCGCCATTCGCCGTGGCCACGGTGGCTGGCCGGCGTCGATCGAATTACGGCCATTCCTCGAAGATGCGGTGTGCGTGGTGGCCTCCCCGGCACTGCTGGCGATGCACCCGATCGATACGCCGAACGACCTCGCCACGCTGATGCTGTTGTGGGCCAAGAGCCGCAAAGGTGATCTGGACGCCTGGCAAAGCCATGTCGGCGTCGACAAAATCGTGCCGTCCGGGCAGATGCAATTCGACCATGTGCATTTCGTCCTGCAAGCGGCCATCGACGGCCTGGGATTTGCCGTAGTGCCAATCACTCTCGCCTCAAGCGGCATCGCCTCCGGGCAACTGCGCTGCCTGTTCCCCGAGTTGCGCATGCCCGTCACGCGTTACTACTACGGAATCGCCACCGATGCGGGCAGCGAAGCGCAATTGTTCAGCGAATGGCTGGACCACGAGCTGCTTAAGCACAAAAACGCGTTCTGACGGGGGCCGCCTTTCGCTCGCTGCAAGTGGCAACTCAGGCATCCTCGGCCTGAGCCACTGAAGCCGAGCTGCGGCTGCCCTTGAACGCCTCGCGCCGTGCCTGGCGTTCAGCGCTGTAAGCCACGCCTGGCTGGCTGCTCAACTCGCCCCGGCGCAACGGCTGCGCGCAATGCGCACATAACGGGCCGAGCCCCGCCGGTTCGCCGCAGGGTTTGTGGATGTAGGTCACGGCCAGCTCTTCTTCTTGCGACTTGCACCAGGTTTCGCCCCAGGCGCGCAGTGCGATCACCACCGGGTAAAACGCCTCGCCTTTTTCCGTCAGGCGATATTCGTAGCGCGGCGGCCGCTCGCTGTAGCGGTGACGTGCGACCAGGCCGGCGCTCTCCATATTTTTCAGACGTGTGGCGATCATCTGCGGCGTGCCGCCGGTCTGCGCCTGAATGTCGTCGAAACGATGGCTGCCCATGAACAACTCACGCAACACCAACACCGTCCAGCGGTCGCCGACGATGTCTTCGGCCCGGGAAATCGGGCACAGGGTTTCAGGAACAGCTTTATTTATGGCCATGGGGCTTGCCTCTTTCACAGTCACTATGATTATCATATCAACAACGTACCAGGGGCAAGTCCCCGGCACTGACATCCGAAATCCCTGGAGAATCCCGTCATGTCCACCGCCGCCTACCCGCTCGACAGAACCGCTTACTTGCTGGTCGATCCGTACAACGATTTTCTTTCCGAAGGCGGCAAGGTTTACCCGCTGATCGAGCCGATTGCCACGCAAGTGGGTCTGCTCGACAACCTCCGGGCCCTAGACCGCGCCGTGCGCGCCAAGGACATTCAGGTGGTCATCGTACCGCACCGCCGCTGGGAACAAGGCGACTACGAAAACTGGGATCACCCGAGCCCGACCCAATGCAAGGTGCAGCACATGCACCATTTTGCCCGTGGCGAATGGGGCGGCGAATGGCACCCGGACTTCGCCCCGCAAGACGGCGACATCGTGGTTCAGGAACACTGGGGCTCCAGCGGTTTTGCCAACACCGACCTGGATTTCCGCCTCAAGCAGAAGAGCATCACCCACGTGATCATCGTCGGCCTGCTGGCCAACACTTGTATCGAAGCCACCGCCCGTTACGCCACGGAACTGGGGTACCACGTAACTCTGGTGCGCGACGCCACTGCCGCGTTCAAAGCGGAAATGATGCACGCCGCCCACGACCTCAACGGTCCGACCTTCGCCCACGCGGTGGTCACCACTGAGAAACTGATCGCCACCCTGGCGCAGCAGGAGTAAACCAGATGACACTCACCGGACACCTGCTGATCGGCAACACCGACACCGCCGCCAGCCACGGCAGCATGAAAGCGCTCAACCCCGCGACCAACCAATTGCTCGAGCCAGACTTCGCCTTCGGGGGCGTGGCCGACGTCGACCGCGCCGCGATCCTCGCCGACGATGCGTTTGACGTTTACAGCCACACTTCGCTGGCACAGCGTGCGGCATTCCTCGAGAGCATCGCCGACAATCTCGAAGCCGTGCGCCAGGATCTGGCCGAGCGCACATCCCTCGAAACAGGCCTGCCCGCCGCGCAGTTCGAGGGCGAAACCTCGCGCGCGGCATCCCAGTTCCGCCAATTCGCGGAGGTGGTGCGTCGCGGTCGCTTCCTGCACCTGGCGGTTGATCCGGCACAACCCGAGCGCCAGCCGCGCCCACGCATGGACCATCGCTTGCAAAAAATCGCAATCGGTCCGGTGGCGATTTTCGGCGCCAGCAACTTCCCGATTTCCTACTCGGTAGCCGGCGGCGATACCGCTTCCGCCCTCGCCGCTGGCGCGACGGTGATTCTCAAGGCGCACAACGCTCACCCTGGGTCTTCGGAAATCCAGGCCCGTGCCATTCGCAAAGCGGTGCAGGACCACGGTTTGCCAGAAGGCGTGTTCTCGATGGTGCGCGGTGGCGGCAACGTCATTGGCGAAGCGCTGGTGGATCATCCGCTGATCAAAGCGGTGACCTTTACCGGTTCGGAAGCGGGCGGCATGGCGCTGTACCGCCGCGCGCAATTGCGCCCCGACCCGATTCCGGTGTTTACCGAGATGACCAGTGTCAACCCGACCCTGATCCTGCCCCACGCCCTCGCCGCTCGCGGTGCGGCAATTGGTGACGGTTTCGTTGAGCGGATGCTGGTCAACGTCGGCCAGGCCTGCCTGAAACCGGCGATTCTGATTGCCATCGAAGGGGTTGGCTACAACGTTCTGCGCGAGGCGATGAACAAGCGTGTCAGCGAAGCGCCGGCGCGAACGATGCTGACACCGGGCATCCATGCGGCTTACGTCAAAGGTCTGCTGGCGATGGAACAGGCCGGCGCACAATTGATCGGCGTCGGCACCACGGCAGAAGGCGATTTCGATGGCCGCTCGGCAGTGTTCGAAGCAGACGGCGAGCAGTTCTTGAGCGAGCGGCTACTGGCCCAGGAAATCTTCGGCCCGTCGGCGCTGCTGGTAAAGGTCCGCGACGAAGCGCAACTGCTGGCGGTGGCGCGCTCGTTCCGTGGCCAACTGAGCGCCACGCTGCACCTGGAAAACCCGGACCTGGCCTTGGCGCAACGCTTGCTGCCGATCCTCGAACGGCGCACCGGGCGCATTGTGGTCAACGCCTTCGCCCATCCGCAGGAAGTAACCTACGCCACGGTGCACGGCGGTCCATTCCCGGCCACCTCCGACAGCCGCTTCACCTCGGTAGGCATGACGTCGATCGAACGCTTCCTGCGTCCGGTGGCTTACCAAGGGTTCCCGGATGCCCTGCTGCCCGAGGCGTTGCGCGAGCTGAATCCACTGGATTTGCCGCGCCTGGTGGACGGTCAGTAACCGCAGGCCGTCGATCCGTCCTCAGCCATACAGACCCACAATCCGCTTCACCTTGATCAGCGCACTGCGCAGCGTTTCGATGTCCACCGAGCCCAAAGCCAGGCGTATCGCGTGCGGTACGTGGGCCGAGGTGGCAAAGGGCTCGGCGGTGGACACCGAGACGTTTTCGCGCATCAGCGCCATGGCCACCTGATCGGCCCTCGCCTCTTCCGATAGCGGCAGCCAAATGAAGTAGGACGAGGGATGGCGTACGTAGCGCAAGCCGCTCAAGACGTCATCGACAATCGCCTGCCGCGCTTGTGCGTCTTCGCGTTTTTGCGCCTCCAGGCGTTCTACCGTGCCATCGTCGAGCCAGGCCGTAGCGATCGCGGTCATCACCCCCGGCGTGTTCCACGCGGTGGCGCGGATGATCCGTTCCAGATCCGGCATCCAGGCCAGCGGCGCGGCGACGAAGCCGACACGCAAGCCGGTGGCGATATTCTTCGAAACGCCCGAGACATACACCGTGCGCTCCGGCGCCAACGTCGCGAGGGGCGGCGGCGGTGCTTCGGCCAGAAAGGCGTAGGCAGCATCTTCGATGATGTGCAGGTTGTGGGCGCGGGCAATCGCCACCAGACGCTCACGGCTGTCGAGGTCCATCACCCAGCCCAGCGGGTTGTGTAAGGTCGGCATGCTGTAGACCGCGCGCACCGGGCGACGCCGACACAGGTTTTGCAGCGCCTCAAGGTCCGGTCCATGCGCCGTGACTGGAATCGGCACCACCTCAAGGTGCAGCGCTTCGGCCAGCACCTTGAACCCCGGATAGGTCAAGGCATCGGCGGCGATCACGTCACCCGGTTGCAGCAGCGCCATCAGGCACACCGCCAACCCATGCTGGGCGCCATTGACGATCACCACGTGCTCGGCGGCCACGCTCAAACCGCGCAGACGCAAGTGCCGGGCGACAGCGCCGCGATCCTGCGCCCGACCTCCGTGAGGTTGATAGCGCAGCAGTGCTTCGAGATCACCGGACAAGGCCAATTGGCGCAATGCCGTGCGTAACAACTCGGCCTGCCCCGGCAGCGATGGGTAGTTAAAATTCAGATCGCTGACGCCCACCGCCACTGCATGCTGATCCATGCGTTGTCCTGGCGGCAGCGAGGTTTCACGGACGAAAGTGCCGCGTCCGGTTTCGCCGCTGACCAGGCCCATGGCTTCCAGCTCGGCGTACACCCGCGTCGCCGTGGCCAACGCCAGGCCTTCGGCGCTGGCCAACTGACGATGGGTCGGCAGACGCGTACCGGGTGCAAGCCGGCCGGCGCGGATGTCGGCGGCAAACGTATCGACCAGAGACTTGTAGCGAGAGCGCGGCATGTTGACTTGTATCCATGACAATTTTTTGATTGTCTCGATACTCAGCCATAGGATGGCCCACAGGCAACCCCCACCTGAGAGAACGCACATGGAACGAGCTTCGAAACTGCAGACACCGACCCTGAACTCCGCCACCCGCGGCTGGCTCAACGGGTTTATCGGCGTGCTGATTTTCAGCGGTTCACTGCCGGCCACCCGCGTCGCAGTGCTGCAATTTGATCCGGTGTTCCTCACGGTCGCCCGCGCCACCCTCGCCGGCCTGCTGGCGCTGGGCCTGTTGTGGCTGTTCAAGGAGAAACGCCCGGCGCGGGATCAATGGCTGTCGCTGCTGATCGTCGCGCTGGGCGTGGTCCTCGGCTTTCCGCTGCTGACCGCACTGGCCTTACAGTACGTGACCTCGGCGCATTCGATTGTGTTTATCGGCCTGTTGCCCCTGGCCACGGCGGTGTTCGGCGTGCTGCGGGGCGGCGAGCGGCCGCGTCCGGCGTTCTGGCTGTTTTCGCTGCTGGGCAGTGCCTTGGTCGGCAGCTTCGCGATGTCCCGTGGCTTGACCGCCGCGCCACTGGGCGACCTGCTGATGCTGTTGGCGGTGCTGGTGTGTGGCCTCGGTTATGCCGAAGGTGCCAAGTTGTCGCGCACCCTAGGCGGATGGCAGGTGATCTGCTGGGCGCTGGTGCTGTCGCTGCCGCTGATGGCGGTGCTCACCGTGGCGTTGGCACCAGCGACCTTCGCCGATATCCGCGCGCCGGCCTGGTTCAGTCTGGGTTACGTGTCGCTGTTCAGCATGCTGATCGGATTTGTGTTCTGGTATCGCGGCCTGGCCCAAGGCGGAATCGCCGCGGTCGGCCAACTGCAACTGCTGCAACCGTTTTTTGGCCTGGCGCTGGCGGCGACCCTGCTACACGAACAGGTCAGCCTCGGCATGCTTGGGGTGACCGTCGCGGTGATCCTGTGCGTGGCCGGGGCGAAGAAATTCGCCAAATAAGCGTTACCCCACCAGTGCGATCAACTGCTGGCGCTGGGCATCGGTCAGCATCGGGCCGAACCCGGCGCCAGCGTTGTCGAGCATGTATTTCGGGTTGCCGGTGCCGGGGATCACGCAAGTCACCGCCGGGTGCGCCAGCAAGAACTTCAGCGCCAGTTGTGCCCAACTGTTGACCTGCACCTGCGCCGCCCAACCGGGCAACGGCTTGCCCTGCAAGCGCCCAAGCAAACCACCGCCACCGAACGGCCGGTTGCACAACACCGCCACGCCTCGTTCGCGACACAGCGGCAAAATGCGCTTTTCAACCCCGCGATCATCCAGGGCGTAGTTGATTTGCAAGAAGTCCAGCGGCTCGGCCTTGAGCACCGCTTCAACTTCGTCATAGGCCGACGCAGTGTAATGAGTGATGCCGATGTAGCGAATCCGCCCTTGCGCCTTCCACTCGCGCAAGGTCGGCAGATGGGTTTTCCAGTCCAGCAGGTTGTGGATCTGCATCAGGTCGATGCGGTCGGTTTGCAGCAGCTTGAACGATTGCTCCATCTGCGCGATGCCTTCCTCGCGGCCACGGGTCCAGACTTTGGTGGCCAGGAAGGCTGGCGAACGCGGTTCGTGGATCGACAGTAATTCACCAGTGGTCTGCTCGGCGCGGCCGTACATCGGCGAACTGTCGATGACCGTCCCGCCCTTTGCGAATAACCCGCTGAGCACCGCCGGCAACAGCTTGTACGCCGGGTCCGCAGGCGCGACGTCGAAACCGCGATAGGTGCCCAACCCGACCATCGGCAAGGGTTCGGCGCTGGAAGGGATTGGCCGTGTCTGCATGTGCGTGGCTCCGGTTACCGGTGGCGGCGTGTTGCCCGCAAGCACCGAGTCGAACGTGAACACCGCCGACATCCCGGCCGCCAGCGTCAGTAGTTGTCTGCGGCTGAAGCCGTCAGGGTCGTTCATGGTTGGCCTCCTCCTCGTTAATCACCTCGGCTTGCTCGGCCTGGCGTGCGGCCAGCCAGCCACATAGCCAGGCCCACAGCCCGACGAACGGTACGATCAGCAGCGCCACCAGGCCAAACCCGGCGCCCATGGCCGTCAAGCCGAACGACAACCAGCCACTGGCCGCATCGCCGCCGCGGTACACCAGGGTCTCGATGACGTTCTTGGCCTTGTACTTTTCCTCGCGGCTGACCACCGTCCACAGCACTTCCCGCGCCGGGCGCACGATGGCGAATTCCACCGCGCGGCGCAGCCCTTGCACCAGAATCACTGTAGTCGGCACCGGCGCCAGCGCCATGGCGGTAAACGCGACAATTGTTGCCAGTGGTAACGCGGCCAGCGCGCCACCCACACCAATCAAGCGGATCAGCGGCGCGGTCAGCAGCAATTGGAAGACCAGGGTCAGCGCCGATACGGTCAAATCCACCAGGGCAAAAAACTGCGTGCGACTGGCCACATTGGCGTAGCTGCCCTCGACGATTCGCCCCTGTTCGAAATACAGCAAGGTCGCGACGCTGGTGTGCAGCAGCATGAACAGCACCAGCCCGAGCAGGTAGCGCGAACGCAGAATCAAGGTGACCCCAGCGAGCATGCCGCCGCCCATGCGCTGTTGATCGAGCAAGTGCCCGCTGGATTGCGATTGGGTGCGCGCCAGCAACGCTCGGTAGCAACGCACCGCGACTTCCAGCAGTACCGCTGCGGCCAGCGTCAACGCCACCGGGCCGAGTCGCGTGGCCATGGTTGCTGCCAGCAACGGCCCGATGAAGGTGCCCAAGGTACCGCCGGCAGCGATAAAGCCGAACAACCGCCGGCCCTGCTCGCTGGAAAAACGGTCGACCAGCACGCTCCAGAAAATCGACACGATGAACAGGTTGTAGATGCTGATCCATACGAAGAACACCCGGCCGACCTGCACCGCTGCCACGTGATTGGCGATCAATACGCCGAACGCCAGCATCGACAGCGCGATCAGCCGGTAGATCAACGGCACGAAGCGCACCGCCGGCAGCCGTGACACTAACGCGCCGAACAATGGCACCATCAGCAGCATCACCACGAAGGTCGCGGTGAACAGCCATTGCAACTGATCGGCGCCACCCTCCAGCCCCAGCGCGTCGCGCAACGGCCGCACCAGGTAATAGCTGGCGAGCACGCAGAAGTGAAAAGCGAACCCCAACAGTAAGGCGCTGCGTTCGCCCGGCAGCAGCCTGACCCACTTCAACGGGTTGATGGAGGTCATGGGCGGTGGTTCCAGATGGCAAAGCGGGACATCGGCATCTCCCGGTAGTCGGCTACACTGCTGTTCGCCGTTGGCGCTGTTGGCTGCCGGCGTCCGACGTCGATCACGGCACCACCGCGTGTCAACCCGAGCCCTGCATGTCGCCCACTAAAGTTAGCCGAATGTCCCGTCTCTTGTTAATTGTCTTCGCCATCGTCCTCGCCCTGTACCTGGCGCTGTGCCTCGGCCTGTGGCTGTTTCAGCGGTCGCTGATTTATTTTCCGCAACCCGGCGCCCTCGACAGTTCGGCTTCGCGAATGACCCTGACGGTAGACGCGGTGCCGATCAATGTGTCGATCCGGCCACGCGATGGCCCCAAGGCGTTGCTGTATTTCGGCGGCAATGCCGAAGATGTCTCGCGCAACTTGCCTGAATTCAGCGCGACGTTTCCTGGGCATGCGCTGTATTTGCTACATTACCGGGGGTTCGGCGGCAGCGGCGGCTCGCCGTCGGAAGAAGCGCTTGCGCAAGATGCCCTGGCCTTGTTCGACGAGGTTCAGCGCACGCATCCGCAGATTGCCGTGATCGGCCGCAGCCTCGGCAGCGGCGTGGCGATTCGCCTGGCCAGCCAACGACCGGTGGCGCGGTTGGTGCTGATCACGCCCTTCAACAGCCTCGGTGAAATCGCCGCGCGCCAGTATCCGATCTTTCCGGTGCAATGGCTGTTGCGCGACCGTTTTGAATCCTGGCGCTACGCCCCGAGTATTACGGTGCCGACACGCCTGATCGCCGCGCAGCAGGACGACATCATCCCGCGCGCCAGTACTGAGCGACTGTATCGACAGTTCAAACCCGGCGTGGCTTCGCTGATCGTCCTGCCCGGCGTCGGGCATAACACGATCTCGGAGGCGCCGGAGTACCGGCGGCAACTGGCGGAAGGTCTATAAAACGCAGGCAAAAAAAAGGGCCCGATCAACGGGCCCAAAACTTACAGAGCATTCAGTTACTGGCAACGCGGTCCTTGTCACCGGCGGTCACCAGGGTTTTAAGCGAGTGGTCGAACTGTTTCAGGGCATCCAGTTGCAGCACCCGTTGCTGGTCAATCTGGGCGGCGATCTCCGGGGCCTTTTTGTCGTGCACCCAGACCGATGGCATTTGCTTGTCCACCGCGCCTTCAGCCTTGCCGATGTATTGCAGGTTGGCGTCGTAGAAGGTCGCGACGAACCGCGCTTCAACCTGATTGTTGCGTTGGGTCACCAGGCGATTGAAGGTGTCGAGCATCACCACCACGTCAGGTTTGGCCTGCACCAACTCGTCGAGACTGGCGTAGACGGTGACCGACGCGAACTGTTGCTGCAGCGAGCCGATCAAGTGGTCGATCGCCAGTTTCGGGTCGGAGCTGTTGACCAGCGCATCACGAATCCGCGAATCGAGGCCGGCATCCTTGGCGCCGTTTTGCGCCATCGAATGGTACTGCTCCAGATACTGCAAGGTAGCGACGGTGCCTTCGCTGTAGAGCACACCCACCGACTGGGTCGGTTGCAAGGCTGCGCTGCTTTCAGCGACCGGTGCGAAGTGGCACGACGCAGTGTCAGCCGCATAAGCCGGGGCGGTAACCGTAACAGTGGCAGTCAGTGCAGCGATAAAGGCCAGCAGGATAGACATTCTCATCGCCAAGATTCCTTCAAGAGCGGCTTTGGTATGTCGCTATCCTCCTCCTTTGCCGAAAAATCAGAACATGCGTTTCTTGATGGTGACTATCGACTAAACCAATGGTGGGATTCGCTGGGTTGAGCGTGTCCGTCCTCGAGGGCGCCGGGCACGCCCTCGATGACCGTAATCAGAAGCGCGGCTTGACGGTCTTCCAGTCCGGCTTGTAGCGCTGCATCTGCTTGACGTCGTCCCGCTGGCGAATGCCGCAGCTCAGGTATTGGTCGTGCAGCTTGCCCAACTGGTCGTGGTCCAGTTCCAGCCCCAGACCCGGCGCGCGGGTGATTCTCACGCAACCGTCGACGATCGGCAGCTTGCCGCCCTTGATCACTTCTTCGTCCGCTTCCTGCCAAGGGTAATGGGTGTCGCAGGCGTAATCGAGGTTGGGCACTGACGCCGCCACATGGGCCATGGCCATCAGACTGATGCCCAAGTGCGAGTTGGAATGCATCGACACGCCCAAGCCGAAGGTCTCGCACATTTTCGCCAACGCCTGGGTGTCGCGCAGGCCGCCCCAGTAATGGTGGTCGGCGAGCACGATCTGCACGCTGTTGAGCGCCACGCTGCGGCGGAACTCGTCAAAATCGGTGACCACCATGTTGGTCGCCAGCGGCAAGCCGGTGCGTTTGTGCAGTTCGGCCATGCCTTCCAGGCCCGGCGTCGGGTCTTCGTAGTACTGCAAGTCGTCGCCCAGCAGCTCGGCCATGCGGATTGCAGTGTCCACCGACCAGTTGGCGTTCGGGTCGATGCGCAACGGGTAGCCAGGAAACGCTTTTTTCAGCGCCTTGATGCACGCCACTTCATGCTCCGGCTCCAGGGCGCCGGCCTTGAGCTTGATGCTTTTGAAGCCGTAGGCCTCAATCATCCGCCGGGCCTGGGCGACGATCTGTTCTTCATTCAGCGCCTCGCCCCAGCTGTCCGGCTTGTAGGGCGAATCCACGTGCTGCGCGTACTTGAAAAACAGGTAGGCGCTGAACGGGATTTCCTCACGAATCGCCCCGCCCAACAGGTCCACCAACGGCACGTTGAGCGCATGCGCCTGCAAGTCGAGGAACGCCACTTCAAACGCCGAATACGCGTTGCTCACCGCTTTGCTCGCGTGGGAGCCCGGCGCCAGTTCGGCGCCGGCGATGCTGGTGGTTTTGTTCGCTGCCACCGTGGCTTTGACGATCGTGCGCAACTGGTTGAGGTTGAACGGGTCGAGGCCGATCAACTGGCTTTGCAGTTGTTGCTGGATCGCCAGCGCCGGGGCATCGCCGTAGCTTTCGCCGAGGCCGATGTAGCCGTTGTCGCTCTCGATTTCGATGATCGAGCGCAGCGCAAAGGGTTCATGAATCCCGCTGGCGTTGAGCAGCGGTGGATCGCGAAAGGCGATGGGGGTCACGGTGACTCTGTTGATTTTCAAACGGCTGCTCCTTGTCAGTAGCCAGGACTCAATGGGTTGCCACGGCGGCGCTGCGGGCATGGCCATTACCTTTGGGGGATTGGCTGGCCTTGGGCGTGGTGCGGGCGAAGAAGATCACGATAGCGGCCACCAGCGAGGTCGCGGCCAAGCCGTAGAGGCCACCTTCGATGGAGCCGGTGGTTTCTTCGAGGAAGCCAAACGCGGTGGGCGCGACGAAGCCGCCGAGGTTGCCGACCGAGTTGATCAGCGCAATCACCGCCGCGGCGATGCGGGCATCCAGATAGCTTTGCGGAATCGGCCAGAACAGCGCCGAGGCCGCTTTGAAACCGATGGCGGCGAAGCAGATGGCGACGAAAGCAAAGATAGGCCCGCCGGTGGTCGACATGAACATCCCAAACGCGGCGATCACCAAGGTCAGCGCAACCCAGGCTTGCTGGAATTTCCACTTGCCGGCCATTGATGCGAACCCGTACATGGCGACGATCGAGATGATCCACGGCACCGAGTTGAGCAGGCCGACCTGGAAGTCGCCGAGGTTGCCCATTTTCTTGATCATGCTCGGCAGCCAGAACGTGGCGCCGTAGATGGTCAGGGCGATGGAGAAATAGATGAAGCAGAACAGCGCGATCTGTCGGTCGGCGAGCAGCTTGAACATCGACGGCCTGACCACCTGCACGCCTTCCCGGGCCTGCTGTTCGAGAGCGATGGCGGCAATCAAGGTGTTGCGTTCTTCTTCGCTCAACCACTTGGCTTCACGCGGATGCGACTGCAGCCAGAACCAGACGAAGCCGCACAGCGCGATCGAGGCGAAACCTTCGATCAGGAACATCCACTGCCAGCCATGCAGGCTCAGGCCGCTGATGTTCAACAGTGCGCCGGACACCGGGCCGGAAATCACCGAGGCAATCGCTGAACCGCTGAGGAACACCGCCATGGTCTTGCCGCGTTCCGACGCCGGCAACCATTGGGTGAAGTAATAGATGATGCCGGGAAAGAACCCCGCCTCAGCCGCGCCGAGGATAAACCGCAGCACGTAGAAACTGGTCTCGCCCTGAACGAACGCCATGGCCATCGCGGCGGCGCCCCAGGTGAACATGATGCGGGTCAGCCACACGCGCGCGCCGTAGCGTTGCAGGAGCATGTTCGACGGCACTTCGAACAGCGCGTAACCGACAAAAAACAGCCCGGCACCGAGGCCGTAAGCGGCGGCGCCAATGCCCAGGTCGGTTTCCATGTGGCTGCGCACGAAGCCGATGTTGACCCGGTCGATGTAGTTGACGATGAACATCACCACGAACAGCGGCAGTACGTGGCGTTTCACTTTCGCGGCGGCGCGGGCCAGTACCGTGGGGTCCAGTGAGCTCTGGAGGGTATTCAAGGGGCGACTCCCGATCATTGTTTTTTTAGGGCGACTTTTAACGGTCGCGTCAGGGGTAGTCCCGATCATGGACGCCGACATTGATCCCGTCTAATCTAACTTGGCATTCGATTGATACCTGGATTAGATCAATGTTCGAACTGACGCAACTGCGCTGCTTCACCACCGTCGCCACTGAACTGAACTTCCGCCGCGCCGCCGAGCGCTTGAACATGACCCAGCCGCCGCTGAGCCGGCAGATTCAACTGCTAGAGCATCACCTCGGCGTCGAGCTGTTTACCCGCACCACCCGCAGCGTCGCGCTGACCGCCGCCGGCCGGGCGTTTTTCATCGAGGCGCAGAACCTCCTGGAGCGCGCGCAACAGGCCACGGTCACCGCCCGGCGCTTTGCCGAGGGCGACATCGGGACGGTCAATATCAGCTTCGTCGGTAGCGCGGTGTATGAATTTTTGCCCAAGGTCATCGCAGAAGCGCGGCTCAAGCAGCCGCACGTGAAAATCGACCTGTCGGAGATGAACACTTACCAGCAGCACGAAGCTCTGCGCGCCCGGCGTATCGATTTGGGCATCGTCCGCGCGCCCTTGCAGGAACCCGGCTACGCCACCGAATGCCTGGTGCGCGAACCGTTCATGCTGGCGGTGCCAAGCAGCCATCGCCTGGCCAGTGCCGAGCAAGTCACGGTCAACGATCTGGATCAACAGCCGTTCCTGATGTACTCCCACGCTGCCTATCCGCCGTTCAACGAACTGCTGACCGGCATGCTGCGCTCGGCGCGGGTGGCTCCGGATTACGTGCAGTGGCTCGGTTCGTCGCTGACCATCCTGGCACTGGTCAACGCCGGCATGGGCCTGGCCCTGGTGCCCCGGTGCGCCACCAGCGTGGTGTTCAAGAACGTGGTGTTCCGCGAGATCGATCTGGGTGAAGGGGTGCAGAGCGAGTTGCATTTGATCTGGCGCGAGAACAACGACAACCCGGCGTTTGCCATGTTGCTGGAAGGGATTCGGCGGGCGGTGAGCGAGGGTTGGGGTGGATAGGCGGATGTCCGATAACACTGTGGGAGCTGGCTTGCCAGCGATGACTTCTGCTCAGGCACTAGAGATTTGGCAGGTGTACATATCCATTACTTTGGTGATGGCCTCTATTGGTTCCGCTCTTACAGCGGGTCACTTTGAAAAGCCCAAAGTAACCAAAGGCTTTAATCCCCTCCATTCGGTGCCTCGCCTAGGCTCGGCATGCCTTCACTCCGGCCTTGCTCCGTGGGCCCGCCGCCATCGGCCATCCATGGCCGGGGGCGGCTAACCCGGCATCCATGCCGGGTTGCCCACTGCGCAAGACCTGCGTTCAGCCTCTGGTTAACGGGGCAGAGCAGATCAAGAGCCAGATCAAAAGCAGCCGAGGCGGCCTAGTAGCCGACCTGGCTTCAGGTTGTACGCCTTCGCCATGTGGGAGCGAGCCTGCTCGCGAAGGCGGCGCATCAGTCACCCAAGGTGTTGACTGGCGCACTGTTTTCGCGAGCAGGCTCGCTCCTACAAGGGTTAGGTCTGGTGTGCGGGAGTGATCAAATCCCCTGCCCGCCAGACACTTCAATCCTTTGCCCATTGACCCAGCGGTTGGCTTCCGACAAGAGGCTGGCGATCATCGGTCCGATGTCGTCCGGCACGCCGGCGCGGCCGAGGGCGGTCATGTCGGCGAACAACTGGTTGATTTCCGGGTTGTCGCGCACCGCGCCGCCGCCAAAGTCGGTTTCGATCGCGCCGGGGGCCACGGTGTTGACGGTGATGCCCCGGGCGCCCAGTTCCTTGGCCATGTACACCGAGAGCACTTCCACCGCGCCTTTCACTGCGGCATAGGCGCCGTAGCCGGGGAAGGACACGCGGGTCAGGCCCGACGACAGGTTGACGACGCGACCACCGTCAGCGATCAGTGGCAGCAGGGTTTGGGTGAGGAAGAACACGCCTTTGAAGTGCACGTTAACCAAACTGTCGAATTGCGCTTCGCTGGTTTCGGCAATCAGTGCGTAATCACCATGCCCGGCGTTGTTGATCAGGTGATCGAAGTGCTCGCGCTGCCAGGTGTCACGCAACGCTTGGCGCAGGCGTTCGGCGAAATCGGCAAAGCCACGGACGTTGCCGGTGTCCAGTTGCAGGGCCACGGCCTGGCGGCCCAGGGCGGTGATTTCGGCGACCACGGCGTCGGCGTCGGCGCTGCGGCTTTGGTAAGTGACGATCACATCGCCGCCGTGACGGGCGATGCTCAGTGCGGTATTGCGACCGAGGCCACGGCTGGCTCCGGTGACGAGGGCAATCTTGCTCATGGTGGCAACTCCTGGTGGGTGTGGCGCCCAGAATAGGACGCCAAAGCGCGAACGCCGTTGCCAGAACCTCGACGTTGTTTGCCTAATCCTCCAAGCCCAATAGCAGTAACGCGCGATGATCGACTAGCATAAGTCCCATGACCGAGACCCTGTTGACCACCGTTCGCCGCTATGTCGACCAGCACGCCGACACCAGCGGCCTTGCCCAGACGCCCATCGCAGGCCTGACCACCATCCGCTCGACCACGCCCACTGAACTGGTGCACTCGATCCCGCGGCCGCTGGTGTGCCTGGTGTTGCAGGGCAGCAAACGGGTGGCGATGGGCGCCCGCACCTACGACTTCGAGGCCGGCGATTCGCTGCTGATTACCGCCGATGTGCCGACCCTCAGCCAAGTGACCCGCGCCAGTGTCGACCAACCGTACCTTTCACTGGTGCTTGAGCTGGACGTGGCGGTAATCGCCGAGCTGAGCCTGGAGATGCAACCGGGAGCGGCGGCCGATCACGCGCCGGTGCTGTCCGAACCGACCGATGTGGAAGTCGCCGATGCGGCACTGCGCCTGATGCATTTGCTGGATCGGCCATCTGCGGTGCCGGTGCTGCACGCGCAGCGGATTCGTGAGCTGCATTACTGGTTACTGGAGGGCCGCCACGGCGCGGCGATCCGCCAGCTCGGCTGGCCACAGGGCCCGGCGCAACGAGTGGCGCGGGCCGTGGCAATGTTGCGCGAGGCGTTCACCCAGCCGCTGCCGGTCGAGCGCCTGGCCGCAACGGCGGGCATGAGTCCGTCGTCCTTCCATCAACACTTTCGCCAAATAACATCGCTGTCGCCGCTGCAATTCCAGAAGCAACTGCGCCTGATCGAAGCCCGCCGGCAGATGATGGCCGAAGGCAAAACCGCCAGCAGCGCGGCGTTCTCGGTGGGCTATGAAAGCGTCTCGCAATTCAGTCGCGAATACGGCCGAATGTTCGGCCTGCCGCCGAGCAAAGACATGGACATGGTGAAGCGCCTGGCGCAGGTTTGAAGGTGGAGTGTCAGTTGCTCATGCCCGCCAGCAAACTTCGCGAGCAGGCTCGCTCCCACAGGGTTGGCTGGTGTTCGCAGTTGCCATGAACACTGGAGCTCATTGTGGGAGCGAGCCTGCTCGCGAAAGCGTCAGTCCGGCCAACGCACCCATACCTGACTCAGCGTAATACTCCTGACTCGGCAATCGGTTCGTCGCTCACGTGCACCTCTTCCCCACTCACCGAGCGCCACGCCGCTTCGGCCAACGCATCGCGGTAATACCCCGGCCGATTGTTGACGCGACCGGACAGCCAGGCGCGGCAGTAGCTTTCCGCAGGGCCAATCATCAGTGAGGGCAGCAATTCTGCCGGCAGGCGACGCAGGGATTCGGCGCCAGCGGCGCCGACCAGCCAGTCGCGCAGTTGGCCGTTGCGGGTTTTGTTGCGCGCCACCAGTTCTTCCTTGAACGGCCCCCTGGTCACGGCGAACCGCGCGTGGTACTGGAAGCGCGCCCATTCCGGCTGGCTGTCGACCCAGTCCACGTAGCTTTGGACCAACGCGTACACCCCCGCCTGCGTGTTGTCAGCCTCGGCCAGATAACGCTCGCGCAGTTGCGCCTGATCGTCCAGCGCGGTGAAAAACAGCGCCGCGACCAAGCCTTCCTTGTTGCCGAAATGGTGGTAGATCGCGCCGACACTGGTCTGGCATTCGGCGCGGATCATTTCGATGGTGGTGGCTTCAATACCCTGCTCGTTGAACAGCGCCAGAGCCTTTCTGAAGATGTCGCGCTTGAGTTCGACGCGGCGACCGGGATAGGCGCGCTCGAGTAAATCCAAGGTTTCCATGCGGTAAACACACCCGAAGCTCAGGGGAAAAGAGAGCGCAGCTTGACAGATTTCGGGGAAACAGAATACCGTTCCGTTACAGAACATTATTCTGTTAAAGAACATTATTCGGTAATTTCTCTCTCTTACGAGGCGATCTATGAGCCAGTTTCTCAGCATGTTCAACAGCGTCGGTCCGCAAGCATTCAGCCAGATGGCCGGCCAGGTCGCGCCCTATTTCAGCACCATCAACCCGCTGGTGACGGAACTGCGGCCGGGCCGGGCGACAGTGCAAGTGCCGTTTCGCCGCGAAATCACCAACCACCTTGGCACCGTGCACGCCATCGCCATGTGCAACGCCGCTGAACTGGCGGCCGGGATGATGACTGACATATCGATCCCCGCAGGCGCGCGCTGGATTCCCAAGGGCATGACCGTGGAATACCTGGCCAAGGCCAAGAGCGATGTGACGGCCGTGGCCGAGGGTGAAGGCATGGATTGGCTGACCGAAGGCGACAAAATCGTTCCGGTCAACATCGTCGACAGCGAAGGCAAAACAGTGTGTGCGGCGCGAATCACCATGAATGTGAAATTGGCTTAATCATCACTGACCAGAGGCTGAGCTCCCCTCGGCGCCATGGCCAACACATGGCGACCGAGCCCGGCGAAACGCGTGGGCACCGGCCGATCTGTGAACTACCAGGCATTTGCACCCCGGCGGTTTATCTTTGCTTTTTTTCTATGCTAGGTTGTACGACGACCGATGAATGATCACAAAATATTTCAACAGTCGCCTCTAACAACAACAAGGAAACACCCATGAAAAAAACAACGGTACTGATTGGCTTCCTGTTTCTGTTCAGCGGCTACGTGGCCGCCGCGACGCCCGCCGCCAGCGACAAAGACGTGGCGACCGCAGTCGACCACCTGACTCAGGCCATGCTGCACAAGGACATCGCCCAGTTGAAAGCCCTGACGGCCGACAGCCTGACCTACGGCCATTCCAGCGGCAAAATCCAGGACAAAGCGGCGTTTATCTCCGACATCGAAACCGGCAAGAGCGCGTTCAAGACTCTGGAGATGCAGAACCAGACCATCACCGTGAATGGCGACGTGGCGCTGGTCCGTCACCACTTCTCCGCCCAGGCGATCAAGGGGGATGAAATCATCCCGACCGAAATCGAAAACTTCCAGATCTGGCAGAAGCTCAAGGGCAAGTGGCTGCTGGTAGGCCGCCAGGCGTTCAAGGCCTGATAAACGGCTGAAGCGTGGCGAGGGGCGCGCCCTCTCGCCACTGACAACGATCTACCCCGCCGCCGGCGTGAACCGTTCGCGCATCAGCGCCATGTAAGCCTCTTCCGACGTTTCGCGACGGGCCCGCACCAGCGGCTCAATATCTTGGGTGGCGACGTAACGCAGGCGATCGCTGCCATCGTTGGCCGCATCGATGATCACTTGCGCGACGTCCTCGGATGTCGCCAGTCGCTGCCCGCGCAGGCCTTCGAAGGTTTGCAGCGCATGGCTGACAAAAGCGTCGTAATCGCCCGGCGTCGACAGGTGCGACGCTTCGCTGGCCGAGCGCGCGCCGAACTCGGTGCTGATCACCCCGCCCGGCTCGACGATTTTCACCACGATGCCCTGGGACGCGAGCTCATACGACAGCGATTCAGAAAAGCCTTCCAAGGCGAACTTGCTGGCGGTGTAGGCCGAGATCATCGGCAAGCCAAACACCCCAGCGCCAGAACTCACGTTGATGATCACCCCGGCCTGACGCTGGCGCATGTGCGGCAGGATTTGCCGGGTAACGTCCATCAGTCCGAACAGGTTGACGTCGAACTGCTCGCGGATCTTCTCCCGTGTAGTGCCTTCAAACACTCCGAACAAGCCGAACCCGGCGTTATTGACCAGCACGTCGATCTGGCCGAAACGGGCGATGCCGGCGTTGATGGCGGCATCGATGCTGGCCAGGTCCTGCACGTCGAGGCGGGTGACCAACACGTTGTCCAAAGCAGCCAGGTCGGCGCCGGCCGCCACGTTGCGCATGCTGGCGATGACATTCCAGCCTTGAGCGGCGAATAACTGAGCGGCGGTGCGGCCGAAGCCGCTGGAGGCGCCGGTGATGAGAACGGTTGAGGTCATGGGGATTGTCTCGGTTGGATGAGTAGAGGTTTAGAGACCACTCTCTTGTGGGAGCGAGCCCGCTCGCGATGAGCCATATCTGTCAACACTGCGTTGATTGACCCGACGCCATCGCGGGCAAGCCCGCTCCCACAGGGTCAGCGGCGAATTCGAGTCCACGATAGGCCGCACTCATCATTCAAACAATCGAGCTAATATGGGATGAACTGATGCAGGAACCCGCACAATGCAGAAAGCCGGATTGCTCGAACTCAATGCCGTGGTGGCGCTGGCCAATCACCGCAACTTTCGTCGCGCGGCTGCCGAATTGGGGCTATCGCCCTCGGCCATGAGCCACGCGATTGCCGCACTGGAACAACGCATGGGTGTGCGCCTGTTCAATCGCACCACCCGTAGCGTTTCCTTGTCTGAGGCGGGCGAGCAGTTTCTGGCGCGGGTGCGGCCGGCGTTGCTGGACATTTCCAGCGCCATGGAAGCGGTCAACCAGTTCCGCGATACGCCCAGCGGCACCCTGCGCATTAACGCCTCCGAAGGCGCCGTACAAATGCTCATGAGTTCAGTGGTGGTGGAGTTTTTGCGGCGTTACCCGGACATGCGCCTGGAGATCGTCACCGACACCGCTCTGGTGGACATCGTCGCCGAGGGCTTCGACGCCGGCATTCGCATGGCCGAAAGCGTGCCGCTGGACATGATCGCCGTGCCCTGCAGCCCACCGCTGCAATTTGCCGTGGTCGGTTCGCCGGCCTACTTCGCTCACTACCCGACACCGAAAACCCCGGCCGACCTTGCCGCGCACCGCTGCATTCGCACGCGCTTCGCCAGTGGCGCGTTGTACCGCTGGGAATTCGCCAAACGCGGGCAGCAGCAGATTATCGATGTCGACGGCCCGATCACTCTCGACAGCCACCAGTTGATCGTCGAAGCCGCGCTGCAAGGAGTCGGCCTGATCTGCACCAACGAGTCGTCGATTGATGAGCATCTGGCCGCCGGACGACTGGTTCGCGTGCTGCGCGACTGGACGCCGCCCTACCCCGGCCTGTGCCTGTTTTACCCGGCCAGCCGCCACGTTCCGGCAGGCTTGCGCGCGTTTATCGAGCTGATTCGCGAGGTCAACCAGAAAAAACCGGGCAAATGACGTTTTTCGCTGGGTATCTGCCGCTTTGCGCCTTGCTCTAACAGCCACTGTCTACGATTCTTCTAGAACAACGACAACAACCGGAACACCGCCATGAAAACCGTCGCGCAACTCCTTAAGCTGAAGGACGAAAAGAATCAGACAGTCCATACCATCCAGTCCCATCAAATGGTTCTGGAAGCACTGATGCTGATGGCCGAGAAAAACGTCGGTGCGTTGCCGGTGGTGAAAAACGACGAAGTGGTGGGCATCATCAGTGAGCGCGACTATGCGCGCAAACTGGTGCTGCACGGTCGCTCGTCCGTGGGCACGCCAGTCGAGGACATCATGGTCACGTCAGTGATCACCGTGGACACGCACCAGAGCGTCGAAACCTGCCTGGGCATCATGTCTGACAAACGCTTGCGCCATTTGCCAGTGGTCGAGAATGGCAAACTGATCGGCCTGCTGTCGATCGGCGACCTGGTTAAGGAAGCGATCGCCGAGCAGGCCGAGCTGATTCGCCAATTGGAGCAATACATTCGCGGTGAGTGACGGTCAGTCCGGCCAGTGGCGGGCAAACACCGGCGCCAGGGTCGGGTGCCGGTCGATGCGCTCCAGCCAGCCGAAAAACCCCGGGCGGGCCTGGCGCAAATGCTCACGGGTGCCGGCCCAGCGGGTCACCACCGCCGCCAGCACATCCAGCGCGCCGGGGGTTTCGTCGCCCAGGTACAACTCGGCGGAGAACTGATCGGCGAATACTTCCCAACTCCAGTGCAAACGCTCGCGAGCGCCGTTGATCAAGGCCTCGCTAGCGGCTTGATCGGCAGGCAACAGCCAACGCTCCGGGTAATCGATGATGCCGATCGCCGCGTAACAGTTACTGACGATGTACACCAGGCCGCGAATCGCCTGGTCGCGCTCCGCCGCTTTTGGCGGCAACAGGCTCGATTTGGGGAAACTCAAGCCCAAGTGAATCAGGATCGCCGCACTTTCAGTAAGAACGCCGCCGTCGGGCAATTGCAGCGTCGGAATCTGCTTCAAGGGGTTGAGCTTGGCCAAGGCTTGCTCGCCATCCTCCGCCGTCACGTCGATAAAGCGATAAGGTACTTCGCACAGTTCCAGCGCCGCTTCGATGGCCGCCGCCCCCGAGTCCTTTTGTCCGTAAAGTTGATACATAGCCCCTCCTGTCTTCACCACCAGCTTAGTCAGTAGAGCCACCACCTGCCGAGGGCGTTCCCTCGGATTGTTCGTGTTCAGGCCCGTTGAATTTTTTTTGCGGTGCCTGCATCCAAAGCCGCCTCTGCCGGGTAGTACCTGTAGCAGCGCCTGACGCTGCCCACCGACGGAGAGCTTTTTATGAACGCCAAACAGCTGCTTTGCCTTGCTACCGTGCTCGTTGCCGCCCCGGCCGCGTTTGCCCAGACTAGCCTGCCAGAAACCATCCAGGTGCCCGCCGGCCACAAAGTGGCGCTGGAAACCACCGGTGTCGGCGAGATCACCTACGAGTGCCGCGACAAAGTCGACGGCGCCGGCCAGACCGAGTGGACCTTCGTGGGCCCGAAAGCCGTGCTCAATGACCGCAGTGGCAAGCAAGTCGGCACCTACTTCGGCCCGCCCGCCACCTGGCAAGCTGTCGACGGTTCGAAAGTCACCGGCACCCAACTGGCCGTAGCACCGTCCGGCGCCGGCAACCTGCCGTATCAACTGGTCAAGGCCAACCCGGCTGAAGGCAAAGGCGCGATGAGCGGCGTCAGCTACATCCAGCGCGTGGCGCTCAAGGGCGGTGTCGCGCCAAGTAGCGCCTGCACCACTGCCAATAAAGGCGCCAAGGAAGTCGTCAAGTATCAAGCGGACTACATTTTCTGGGCCGCGAAATAACGCAGAACCCTGTGGGAGCGAGCTTGCTCGCGATCGCGACCGTTCAGACGACCACTTTGTTGAACGATGCGCTGTCACCAACAAGCTCCCCCACCCTCGGGTTGTATGGTGATGTTTCACCGGCAAGCAGACCCGGGAATCTTTGCTAGATTGCAAAGCACCTGTCCTCACTTGCCACCGACGGCTGAACCGAGTGTCTCTACCCGAAACCTTTTTTGATTACGAATCCCGCCTGCTGCGCTGTGCCCACGGCGAGCGTGCGGCCCTGCGCGAATTGTATGAGCAGGAAGCGCCGCGCCTGCTGGGCGTGGCGCTACGCCTTGCCGGGGATCGAGCGTTGGCCGAAGACATCGTCCACGACGCGTTCTTGAAGATTTGGGCCGGGGCTGGCGGCTTCGACCCGGTGCGCGGATCGGCGCGGGGCTGGATGTTCAGCATCACCCGGCACCTTGCGCTAAATCTGATCCGGCGCAATGGTCGGGATGTGGCGCTGGACGAAGACCACGAAGCGCTGCTGGAAACACCTTCACCGAACGACGAGCATGACGGACCGCTGCAGGCCGGACGCCTGTTTAGCTGCCTCGATCAACTGGAACCGGCACGCCGCGAATGCATCGTGCTGGCCTATGTCGACGGCTATACCCACGCGCAGTTGGCGGAACGCCTCGGCACGCCGCTGGGCACCGTCAAAGCCTGGATCAAACGCAGCCTGGCGGCTTTGCGGGAGTGCATGGGATGAGCGACACCACCCCGGGCGAAAGCCCTGAAGCACGGGAGCAACTGGCTGGCGAGTACGTGCTGGGCACCCTCGATGCTGCACAGCGGGCGGAGGTGCAACAACGGCTTGAATACGATCAACCCTTGCGGGCCGCAGTCGACGCCTGGGAGCAACGCTTGCTGGCGCTGACCGCCCAGGCCGAGCCAGTGGCGCCTTCCGCGCTGTTATGGAAGCGCATCGAGCGCAGCCTCAATCTTCCAATCGGCCAGCAAATGCCGGGCACCATATGGTGGAATCGTCTGCCGCTGTGGCGCGGGCTGGCCGGCGCCGGGCTGGCGGCCAGCCTGATTCTTGGCACGCTGTTATGGACGCAGAGTGCGACGGTCAGCCCGCCGACTTATCTGGTGGTGTTGGTGGCGCCGCAGGACAAAGCGCCGGGCTGGGTGATCCAGGCGAGCCACGCCAACGCGCAGGAAATTCAGTTGATCCCGCTTGGTGCCTTTGAGGTGCCGGAGGACAAAGCCCTGGAGTTCTGGACCAAGGCCGATGGCTGGCAAGGACCGGTATCGCTGGGCTTGGTCAAACCGGGGCAAACCCTGTCGGTGCCGCTGGATAAACTGCCGCCGCTGCAACCCAACCAACTGTTCGAGCTGACCCTCGAAGGCGCCAACGGCTCACCGATCGGCAAACCGACTGGGCCGATTCAGTTCATTGGTCGCGCGGTGAAGGTGATTTGACTTTCGGCGTTCCATGGCTCAGGAACCCGCGCGTTTCATGCAGCGCTGATAACGCTCATCCACCCGTTTGGCGAACCACGCGGTAGTGAGCTTGCGGGTAATTTTCGGGCTCTGCAGCACGATGCCCGGCAGCAACGCACGGGGCAGCGCTTTACCCTCGGCACGCTCCGCCAGGGCAAAGACTTTTTCATAGAGTTCGGTTTGCTCGAAGTCGAGACTGTCGCCCTTCTCCAATTGACTGCGAATGGTCGGGTTGCGCAAACCTAGCGACTTGCCCAGGGTGCGCGTCGCCAATTCGGTGCTGCCGGGCATGATCGAGCCGTGGCTGATCAAGTCACCGTCCACCGCCAGGCGAATGCCCGAGGCGCGGCTTACCGCGTTCTGGAATGCCGCATTACGGCTGGCGTACCAGCCGGCATTGAAGTCGGCGAAGCGGTACAGCGGCTCGCGGTAACTCACCGGATATCCGAGCAAATGGGCGATGCCGAAGTACATGCCGCCACGTCGGCTGAACACTTCGCGACGTACGCTGCCGTCGACCGCATACGGATAGTCCTGCCCGTGCTGCTCGGCGAACGCGATGCTGACCTGCATCGGCCCGCCGGTGTGCACCGGATTGAACCCACCAAACAGCGTCTGCCCCAAGGGCACCATACCGATGAAGTCATCGAAGATCGCACTCAGCTCTTTCTCGCTGCGCGCCGCGCTCAGCCGCTCGCTGTAACTCTTGCCAGTGGGTGAGCGCACTTGCAGCGCAGCGCTGACCAACAGACCAGGGATATGCACTTTGGCCGCGCGGCGGTCGATCTCGTCACGAGCAATCTTGCCCAGGCCTGGCACAGCCGGATCGCTCTGGAAAGTCGATTCCTGCTCAGTGACCGCCAGCACAGAACAGAGATTCTGCGTCGTGGGCGAAAGTTTCTGCGCGGCGAACGCAGCATAAATATCTGCCGCCCAACCCTGGCGATCCTTGGTAGTGGCCGGCAGCAACTGGACGATTTGCGCCTTGACCTCGGCCGCCGGGCGTTCAGGTTCCTGAGGTGTGCGCTGGGTGGCGCAACCGGCCAATGCCAGCAGTGCGAGCGTGCTGGTAAATACACGTTGAACGCGCATGAATCTCCCGAAAATGACCTGATCCGTGAAGCCTGATGGACGACTACCTGAGCCTTATGACCAAAAATGTGCGCAAACGCTCGCGCTGATGACAAATTGATTGCATGTCATTACTGAGAAACACTACCATTTGCGTCTGGAGTCGCATTTGCGCAATGGATATACGCGCCGTACAGCCCATCTTACTTATCGGCGGCGCGCCGCCAGGATCGAAACATGCTCACTCCAGCCCGACTCGGCGTCCCTTTTCGTCCGACGCTACTCGCCCTCTTCTGTTCGTTGTCTGTTACCGCCCATGCTGCCACACCCGAGGCGGCCACCAACAGCAACGGTAAATCGCTGGTCCTGGACGACGTCAACATCAATGCCCAGGCCGTTTCCCCTTCCGCACTGCCCCCGGTCTATTCCGGCGGTCAGGTTGCGCGCGGCGGGCAGTTGGGCGTGCTGGGCAATCAGGACGTAATGGACGTGCCGTTCACCATGAGTTCCTACACCGAACAACTGATCCAGGATCAGCAAGCCGAAGACGTTGCCGACGTGCTGGCCAACGATTCCTCGGTGCGCCAGGCTTCCGGGTTTTCCAACCAGGCGCAGGTCTTCATGATCCGCGGCCTGCCACTGAACGGTGATGATATTTCCTACAACGGTCTGTACGGCGTCCTGCCGCGACAGATCATTTCCACTGACGCCCTGGAGCGCGTGGAAGTGTTCAAAGGCCCGAACGCCTTCATCAACGGCGTGACCCCGACCGGCTCTGGCATCGGCGGCGGCGTCAACTTGCAGCCCAAGCGTGCCGGCGACGTGCCGCTGCGCCGCTTCACCACCGACATCAGTGACGAAGGCCGCGTGGGCCAGCACCTCGATCTTGGTCAGCGTTTCGGCGAAGACAACCGCTTCGGCGCGCGGACCAACCTGGCCCAGCGCGAAGGCGACACCGCCATCGACCACGAAAACCAACGCTCAAAACTGTTCGCCATCGGTCTCGATTACCGTGGCGACGCGTTACGCGTCTCCGGCGACTTCGCCTACCAGAAACAACGGGTCAACGGCGGCCGCAGTTCGGTCAACGTCGGCACCGCCACGCACCTTCCGGACGCGCCCTCGGCCGACACCAACTACGCACAGAAGTGGGGCTTCACCGAAATCGAAGACACCTTCGGCATGGTCCGCGGCGAATATGACTTGAACGACGACTGGACGGTGTATGCCGCCGGTGGCGCCAAGCACACCCGCGAAGTCGGCAACTACGACAGCACCACCCTGGTGGGCAATGACGGCGCATCCACCACCAGCGGCTCGTTCATCCCCCACGACGAAGACAACAAAAGCGTGATGGCCGGCCTCAACGGTCGCTTCATCACTGGTCCGGTCAGTCACAAATTGAATTTCGGCCTGACCGGGATCTGGACCGAACAACGCAGCGCCTACGATTTCGACCTGACCCGCTACCCGAACAACATCGACCACCCGGTTGATACCCCGTCGCCAGTGGGCAACTTCGCCGGTGGCAACCTTAACGATCCGGGCATTCTCGGCAAAAGCTTCGCCCGCAGCGCAGCGGTCTCCGATACCTTGGGCTTCTTCGACGATCGCCTGCTGGTGACCGTCGGCCTGCGTCGCCAGCAACTGGTGGTGCAAGGTTACGGCTACGCCGCCTACGGCTCCGGCGGCCGCACCTCGTCCTACGACGAATCCATCACCACCCCGGTGTACGGCGTAGTGTTCAAGCCATGGGAACATGTGTCGTTCTACGCCAACCGCATCGAAGGCCTGGCCGAAGGCCCGACCTCGCCGACTTCCGCCGCGGGCCGGGTGATCGTCAATGGTAACGAAGCTTATGCGCCAGCGCGGTCGAAACAGATCGAAGCAGGGGTCAAGGTCGACATGGGCACCTACGGCGCCACGCTCGGCGTGTACCGCATCGAGCAACCGAGCGACGGTTACACCGAGATCATCGACGCCACCACCGCCCGTTATGTGCGTGAAGGCGATCAGGTCAACAAAGGCGTGGAACTCAACGTATTCGGCGAGCCGATCAGCGGCCTGCGCCTAATCAGCGGCGTGACTGTGATGGACACCGAGTTGAAGAAAACCCAGGGCGGCCTCAATGATGGCAACGACGCGATTGGCGTGCCGAGCTTCCAGTTCAACGCCTCGGCGGATTGGGACGTGCCCGGCCTGCAAGGCGTGGCACTGAATGCGCGGATGTTGCGCACCGGCGGCCAGTACGCCGACGCGGCCAACAACCTCAGCCTGCCGAGCTGGAACCGCTTCGACGCCGGCGCCCGCTACGCCTTCAAGGTCGAGCAGAAAGACGTGACATTGCGCCTGAACGTGGAAAACCTGGCCAACAAGAAGTACTGGGAATCGGCCCAGGGTGGCTACCTGACTCAGGGCGAACCACGGGTGGCCAAGTTGTCGGCTTCCATCGACTTCTAACCAAGCGATGCTCCTGCCACATCCAAGCCTTCGCAGCCGCTGTTCTTCGAAGGCGTCCGGTCAGCCACATTGATAGCGGCTGACACCGCGCAGTCGCGAGCAAGCTCGCTGCCACAGGGTTATCGGCTAGCCGCAAAAGTTTGCGACCACCACAAACTACTGTGGGAGCGGGCTTGCCCGCGATGGCGTGCGGTCAGCCACATTGATAGCGGCTGACACGCCGCCTTCGCCGGCAAATCGATGTTCATCAGCCGATCTCTAAGGCGCAGGGCGAAGGCTCAGCTCGGAATGGTCAGACCTTTGATTACCGCCGGCCGCGCGAGGAAGCGTTCGAGCACGCGGGTGACGTTCGGGAACTGGCTGATCCCTACCAGATCACCGGCCTCGTAAAGGCCGATCAGGTTGCGCACCCAAGGGAAGGTGGCGATGTCGGCGATGGTGTAACGCTCGCCCATGATCCAGTCTCGGCCTTCCAGACGCTGGTCGAGCACCTTGAGCAGGCGTTTGCTTTCCTCGACATAACGGTCGCGCGGACGTTTGTCTTCGTAGTCCTTGCCGGCAAATTTATTGAAGAAGCCCAACTGGCCGAACATCGGGCCGATCCCGCCCATTTGGAACATCAACCACTGAATGGTCTCGTAGCGCGCGGCGGAGTCCTGCGCGAGCAGTTGGCCGCTCTTGTCGGCCAGATAAATCAAAATCGCCCCAGACTCGAACAGCGGCAGCGGCTGATCGCCCGGGCCGTGCGGGTCGATGATCGCCGGAATCTTGTTGTTCGGGTTCAACGACAAAAACGCAGGGGAAAGCTGATCGTTGCTGGCGAAATCGACCTTGTGTGGTTCGTAGGGCAAGCCGATCTCTTCAAGCATGATCGAGACTTTCACGCCATTGGGCGTCGGCAGTGAGTACAGTTGAATCCATTCCGGGTACTGCGCCGGCCATTTCTGGTGGATCGGGAACGCGGACAAATCGGTCATGAGAAGCATCCGGTGACAAATAAAGTCACCAGCATAATCCACCCTCAGCCCTGAAGGGCACTGGTTCTTCCCGAGCACGGCGGCGAAGGACTTAAATCCGCAACATCCTGTCGATAAGCTTCCCGGCAACCCATGATCGGTTGCCGCTAGAGTGCCGTGCAACTGCTCGGATCGAACCAAATCGGCTTCAGAGGACTCTGAGCTGTGCCTTTTATGGAAACGGACCGACTCACTGACAGGGAAATCACCCGATGCTGGACGCTCGCGGTGTAAAGGTTTGTCAGCCTTAATCGAAATGAGCTGAAGAATTCCTTATTCAAATGATGAGCCTTGTGAATTTCGCCAAACGTTTCAAGCAACGTGCGTATGTCGTCCTGCCGTCCCTGGTCGCGGTGAGCGCGTTGTTCCTCTCGCTGGAATCCAGTGAAAGCCGCGCACAACCGGTCGACGGCACCCAAACCCTGGTGTTCCTGCGCCACGCGGAAAAACCTGAAGGCGGTCTCGGCCAGCTCAATTGCCAAGGCCTGAACCGCGCCATCGACCTCGCCACGCTGCTGCCGGAAAAATTCGGCAAGGCCGATTACGTTTTTGCGGCGAACCCAACGCGCAACGTCGAGGAAGGCGAACTCGACAACTCCTACAGCTACATTCGTCCGCTAATGACCATCAGCCCTAGCGCGATCAAGCTCGGCCTGCCGGTCAATATCGAGTTCTCGGCCAACGACACCAGCGATCTGGCGGATGAACTGCTGCACAACAAGTATCACAACTCGACCATCTACACAGCGTGGTCCCACGGCTACCTGCCGGAGCTGATCAACAAGGTCGCCGGCGAAGCGCTCGGCAAGAAGCAGAAGATTACCGAAGACTGGGAATCCAGCGATTTCGACTCGTTGTACGTGCTGACGCTGACCTGGCATAACGGCAAGGCCAGCCTTGAAAGCCGCACCTACAAGCAAGGCCTGGATAACGGCCAGGAGTCGTGTCCGACGTAACGGGGCGAATCGTCCTGCACAGGGCGATGACACGAGAGCCACGGCGCTGAGCTATCATGAGCGCCTCTCACTCTGGCCAGGTTCTCGTCATGTCCGTTTCGTCTGCTGCTGTCCCCGTCCGGGGCTGGTCATTCTGGTGGAAACCGCTGCTGTTCGTATTGGTGGCCTGTATCGGTCTCTACTACGTCAAGTGGTCGCCCTACTACCTGAAAGCCTTCGTGGCCGCCGATAACCACACTATCGGCGCTTCCATTCTCAACGATGCGCAAACCGATCCCATCGTCGCCGCGCTGACTTACGCTAAGGTGTACTTCCTGGCGATCTGGAAAGCCGCGGTGCTGGCGGTGATCCTCGGCTCCTTGCTGCAAGTGCTGATCCCCCGCGACTGGCTGCTGCGCCTGTTCGGCCGCGCCGGGTTTGCCTCGACTTTGCGTGGTGGCTTGTTCGCTCTGCCGGGCATGATGTGTTCCTGCTGCGCCGCGCCAGTGGCTGCCAGTATGCGTCGGCGCAATGTCTCGGTGGGCGCCGCGCTGGCGTTCTGGATCGGCAACCCGGTGCTCAACCCGGCGACCCTGGTGTTCATGGGCTTCGTGCTGGGTTGGGGCTTTACCCTGCTGCGCCTGATCGCGGGGATCGTGCTGGTATTCGGCGTTTCAATGATTGCTCAACGCGTCGCCGGGCCGGAAAACCTTCCGGAAGCGGCGGTTGAAGCGGTGGCGGAAGCCAGCGAGACCGATCATCAACCCTTCCTGACACGCTGGGGCCGGACCCTGTGGCAACTGTTCTGGAGCACCATTCCGATCTACGTGCTGGCAGTGCTGGTACTGGGCGCGGTGCGGGTCTGGGTGTTCCCGCACATCGACGGCGCGATGGCCAACAGCTTGCTGTGGCTGGTGCCACTGGCGATCATCGGCACCTTGTTCGTGATCCCTACCGCCGCTGAAATCCCGATCGTGCAAACCATGATGACCCTCGGCATGGGCACCGCACCGGCGGTGGCGCTGCTGATGACCCTGCCGAGCATCAGCCTGCCGTCGTTGCTGATGCTGCGCAAAGACTTCGACGCCCGGGTGCTGGTGACTGTTGCGGTGCTGACCATGCTGGTGGGGGTGGTGTTTGGCTTGATTGGGGCGGCGGTGCTCTAGATGCATTAGTGCCTGCCAAGGCCTCTTCGCGAGCAGGCTCGCTCCCACATGAGTGGTTCAGTGCCGGACATGTGTGGGAGCGAGCCTGCTCGCGAAAGAGTCATTCAATTCAGCTCAAGCTCGCCGACTGATTCGCTCGCGCAAGTACGCCACCACCGCCTGCTGTTCGCCGACAAACTCGATGCGCGCGCCTTTTTTTTCGCGCTGGAAGGCATACATCGGGTCGTAATATTCCTTCAACAATCCTTCGATCCAGCCTTTGTGCAAGTCGACCGCACCGCTGCGACCCTGCTCGGCCAAGGCCTGTTCCATCAGCAGCATCATCCGCCGATGGCGTTCGCCGCCGAGGCGTTTCTGCACGTTGTTGAGGCTCGCCAGCAACCGCTCGGAAAACAGCGCAAAGCCTTCATCGCCATGCACGGCGATAAATTCGGCGCACAGGTCGACCACGTAATCGCGCAGAATCCGCTCGACCCGACCTTCCAGGCTGTCTTCCAGCCAGACCATCGGATACCGCTGCATCCCTTGATACAGCGGCAGCGGCAAGGCGCAACTGCCGACCATGCGACTTTCGTCCTCGACCACGAATTGCTCGATCCCGAGCGCACGCTTTTTCAGCAGGTCAACCGCCAGGCGATTCTCAAAGTCGATAGTGGACGGCTGCCCCGTGGCACGTTTGCCGAAGCTGGAACCACGGTGGTTGGCGTGGCCTTCTAGGTCGAGGCCGTTAGCCAGTTGCGGCAGCACTTCAGTCTTGCCGGTACCGGTCATCCCACCCAGCAGGATGAAGTCGCATTGGGCCACTGCCTGCTGGGTCGTATCCAGCAAAAAGCTGCGCATCGCTTTGTAGCCGCCGCCGATACGCGGGTAATCGATGCCCGCCTCCTTGAGCCACTGCTGCACGATCTGCGAGCGCAGGCCGCCGCGAAAACAATACAGATAACCGTCGGGATGGGCCCTGGCGAACTCAACCCAAGCCTGGACCCGTTCGGCTTTGACCGCGCCCGACACCAGGTCATGCCCCAGCGTAATGGCCGCTTGCTGCCCCTGTTGTTTGTAACAGGTGCCGACGCGCTGGCGCTCCAGGTCATTCATCAGCGGCAAGTTGACCACGCCGGGGAACGCGCCTTGTTGAAATTCGATCGGCGCCCGGGCATCCATCATGGGTCGATCATTGAGAAAAATGTCGCGGTAATCGGTGAAGTCCCTCGACATCAAAACACCTCGACCGCGTTGCTCTGTCGCTCCACCAGTTCGCCGATCGGCGCAAGGCTCAGGCCCAGCTCGCTGGCCAGCGCCAGGAACCGCCCGTTGCCTTCCGGCGTCACCGCCACCAGCAGGCCACCACTGGTTTGCGGATCGCACAGCACCCGTTTATGCAGTTCTTGAAGCCGTCCCAGTTTGCTGGCGTAGCTGTCGAAGTTGCGCAAGGTGCCGCCGGGCACGCAGCCTTGGTCGAGGTAATACTCGACGCCGGGCAGGCGCGGCACGCGGTCGTAATAAATATTCGCGGTCAGGCCGCTGCCGTCGGCCATTTCCACCAAGTGTCCGAGCAGGCCGAAACCGGTGACGTCAGTCATCGCCGCCACGCCGTCGAGCTTGCCGAAACGGCTGCCGGGTTTGTTCAGAGTGCACATCCAGTCGCGCGCCAGGCCGATGTCGGCATCGCGCAATTTGCCCTTCTTCTCGGCGGTGGTAAGGATGCCGATGCCCAGGGGTTTGGTCAGGTACAGCAGGCAACCGGCCGTCGCCGTGTCGTTGCGCTTCATGTGGCGCTTTTCCACCAGACCGGTCACGGCCAGGCCGAAGATCGGCTCCGGCGCGTCGATCGAGTGCCCGCCCGCCAGTGGAATACCCGCCTCATCGCAGACTGCGCGGCCGCCGCGAATCACCTCACGGGCGATTTCCGGGGCCAGTACGTTCACCGGCCAGCCGAGAATGGCGATGGCCATCAACGGATCACCGCCCATGGCGTAGATGTCGCTGATGGCATTGGTCGCGGCAATGCGGCCGAAGTCGTAGGGATCATCGACGATCGGCATGAAAAAATCGGTGGTCGAGACCACGCCACGCTCTTCATCAATGGCATACACCGCCGCATCGTCACGCGATGCATTGCCGACCCACAGCTTGGGATCGAGGTTTTGCGCCCCGCTGCCGGCCAGGATCACTTCCAGCACCTGCGGGGAAATTTTGCAGCCGCAACCGGCGCCATGGCTGTATTGGGTCAGACGAATCGGCTCGCTCATGGGGCTTTCTCTCAGGATCAAGGTAACCAATCCTACAGCAACCAGGGATTGCGAGCCGCACGCTGGCCAGGCAAAAAAAAGCCGCCCTTACGGACGGCCAAGGTTTACACCGCGAAAATCAGAAGCCGAGGCTGAAACTGATGGTCATGGCGTGGTCTTCGTTTTTGCCGGAAACCTGCCCTGAATAACCGATACCAAGCTTGCCGGTCGGGCTGATCTGGAAGTCCACTCCGGCTTCGAGCAGTGCGCTGTCTTCGGCAATCGGTACGCCTTGCGTGCTGAACGAAGCACCGCCGTCGATGAAGCTCAGATCGGCGTCCGGTTGGGTGTCGCCGAAGGCGTGGCGCCAGCCGATGGCCGCGCGCGGGGTGAATTGCCCGCCGTTGGCCAAGGTGATGCGTTTGCCGGCACGCAGGCCGAGGGTCGAGAACGTGATGTCCTGATCGGCATCGGCCTTCAGCCGCCCCACTCCGCCTTTCTCATGGGCGGTATCGCTGTCGTAGTTGACGTAAGCCAGGCCGGCGAACGGCTCCAGGGCAATGCCCGCCGCTTCGATCGCGTAACCCACTTCGCCGAACACCTGGGCGCTGCGGGCGTCGTAGTTGGCTTCCAGGCGATCGTTGTAGGCACCGACGCTGACGTCGCGTTTGCTTTCGATGTCGTGCCAACTGTAAGCCGCGCCAAGGCGTACTGCCAATGCATCGAATTGCGAGTTGAGGTACGCCGCCAAGTGGTAGCTCTCGACCGTGGCGTCGGAGCGCCGGTCGTGAGCGTCGAGGTCGCTACGGGTATAACCGGCGGCCATGCCGACGCGCCACTGATCGTCGAGCTGCTTGTCGGTGCCGAGCAGGAAGCCACTGAGGTTGCGGTCCAGGCTGGCGCTGTTGCTGTCGCCATCCATTTCGCCCCAGGCGCCGAGGGCGCGGATCCAGCCAACCATCTCACCGTGGCAACCGCCGCTGCTCAAACGGTTGTCGCTCGGTGCCAGGGTGGCCCGTGGATCGTCCGGCCCACTGCATGAGGGTTGGCGCATGCGGTCGTTGAGCGCGTCGCGCAGGTAACGCGAGTCTTCAAGAATCGCGCCGGCGGTGCTGGCGTGAATCTCCCCGGACAGGCTGTCGAAGGCATTGCGCGCGCCGCTGACACTGAGGTTAACGATCTCATTCGCCAAGGTTGCGCCCGCCGGGCCATTACGGCTCAACGCCGAAGCGGTGGCCCGTTGGTTGCCGGTCGCGGCCACATCGGCAAACGAGCGCTGGTTGCGACTGACCGCGAGGTCGACCGCGTTGGCGTTGTACTGCAGCGAGGTGTTGAGGAACGCCAGCTCCGGCAGGTCGGTGACGCTGAATGTGCCGTCGATACCACCGCCCGCAGTGATCAGCGAGTACGTAGTGTTGCCGGTGAACGGTGCCAGGCTGCGCACTTGCAGCGCGCCGCCGAGGGTGGCGGTGCCGCCGACAATGAACGGCGTGGCGGTCGGTGAGGATACGGTCAATGCCAGCAAGCCGTTCGAGGCATTGGCGAAGTTGCCCGCCACGCGCAGATTACCGGCCGTTGCGCCGGATTCGACCACGCCCTGGTTATTGATCGATCCGACGCTGCCGTTACCGCTCAAGCGTGCGCCGCTGGCCACGCTGATCTGCCCACCAAAGGTACTTGGGGTGGCGCGATCACCGACTTGCAACTCGCCCTGCTCCACCGCCACCGTGCCGCTGAACGGTTGGTCGCCGGTCAGTAGCAACAGGCCCCGGCCTTGCTTGAGCACGGTACCGGTACCGCTCAGCACACCGGCGAAACGACCATTGCTGGCCTGGGCGAACAACAAGCGCGCGTTGTTGAGGATGCGCCCTTGCAGGCTGGTGGTGTTACCCACCAGGGTGCCGCCGCTGACGGTGGTTCCGCCGCTATAGGTATTGGCACCGCTCAGCACCAGAGTGCCAGAGTCGAGCTTCTCGATACCGCCGGTGCCCACCAGCGGCGCCGAAATTTCCGTGGTCACCGAGCCGTTGACCCGCACCGGCGCCAAGCTGCCATTGATTCCGTTGACTGGCATCAGGCTGCCACCGGCGCCAGGCACCAGGCTGTAGCCGCTGTCGAGGAACTGCAGACCCGTGAAGCCCTGGTTGCCCACAACGGTGACCGTGCCGCCCTGCCCGCCAAACACCGCGAACTGGTTGTTGGTGCCCATGCTGACCGTGCCGTTCGGATCGGTCCAGTTAGTGCCTGGCCCCCACACGCCGCTACCACCACCAATGGTCCCGTCGGCATTGGTTTTGTCGCCGTTCCAGAATTGCACTTCACCCGGCGTGCCTTGCACTAACAGGTTGACCTGCTTGGCCAGTGCGGTCTGCAAGGTCAGGCTGGCCGGTAGCACGCCGCCCGGCAGGCTGCCGTAAACGAGGCCGTTATCGGTCAGCCCGCCGCCGTAGCGGAACAGTTGATAGACGCCGGTGCCGAAGCCGCCAGCATTGCTGATATTGAGCGTGCCATCGAGGGTCAGGTCGCCCGCGACATTGACCACCGTGGTCGAACTGCTGGCCGATCCAAGGCTGAAGTCCAGGTTGGTGCCTGACGCCAATGCCAGTGAACCCACCGACAACGGCGAGGCGCTGCCGCCGCCGATCAGTGTCGTGCCGTTGGCCATCTGCACCGCACCACCGATCTGCCCGCCGCCACCGAGCTTGGCACCGCTGCCCACCGCCACATTGGCGCTGTTCAGCGAACCGTTGACCAGCAGCGTCCCGGCCTGCACGTCAGTATTGCCGGTGAAGGTACTGCTGCCGGTCAACAGCAACTGGCCGCTGCCGGTTTTGGTCAAGCTGCCGTTACCGCTGAGATTACCGGTGTAGCTACCGTCACTGTTTTGCTCGAAGGTCAGCGCGGCGTTGTTGAGGATCGCCCCTTGCAGGCTGCTGGCGTCGCCACGGGTGCTACCGCCATTGAGGACGGTGCCGCCGCTATAGCTGTTGGCGCCGCTGAGCAGCAATTCACCGTTGCCGTTTTTCACCAGGCCGCCGCCACCGCTGATCGCACCGCTGAGGGTGGTGTCCTGGGTACCGGCCAGGGTCAGCTGCGCGCCAAGGTTGATTCCGTTCGCCAGTTGCAAAGCACTGGTGCTGTCGAGTTGCCCGTTGCCGTTGACCGCCAATGCGCCGCTGCCGAGCGCTCCGTTATTGCCGAGCAGCAGTGTGCCGCCCGCCAGTTGAGTGCCGCCGGTGTAAGTGTTGGCGCCGTCGAGGGTCAGGGTCGACGCGCCGCTCTTGACCAGGCTGCCTGCGCCGCTGATCACGCCGCCGAGGGTCAGCGCGTTGGAGCCCGCCACGTTCAGTGCGCCATTGAGCACCACGGCGTTGGCGAGGCTGACCGCAGTGTTGCTGTCGAGCGCGGTGCCGTTGGCGGCGGTCAAAACGCCGCTGCCCAGCGCCGAGTTATTGCCGACCACCAGGGTGCCGCCATTCAGCGCGGTGCCGCCGGTGTAACCGTTGGCGCCGTTGAGCACCAGGGTGCCGCTGTCGTATTTACCGAGAGTGCCGGCGCCATTGATCGCTACGCCAATGGTCGCGGTGGCGTTCGGGTCGACGCGGATCGACGCGTTGCCCATGCCGCCGTTGACCAGGTTAAGTGAACCCGCCGTACCGTTGACCAGGCTGTAGCCGTCGCTGACGAACTGCATGCCGGTGATATTCTGTGCGCCGTTGACCGTGACCGTGCCCGCAGAGTTCTGGAACACCGCGAAACTGTTGGCCCAGCCTTGGTTGAGCGTGCCGTCGACATTGGTCCAGTTGGTGGTACCACTGCCCCAGGTGCCGCTGCCCCCACCGATCGCGCCATCCCCGACCAGTTGCCCGCCGTCCCAGAACTGCACCGTAGTGTTCGGTGCGTTGACCAGCAGGTTGATCTGATTGGCCAGCGCAGTCTGCAAGGCCAGATCCCCGGGGGTAACGCTGCCCGGCAGACTGCCGATCAACACGCCGTTGTCAGTCAAGCCGCCGGTATAGTTGATGATTCGGTACACGCCGCTGCCAAAACCGCCGATGTCACTGACGTTCAAGGTGCCGTCGAGGGTCAGGTTGCCGCCGACGTTGATCAGCGCATTGCCGCCACCGCTGACCGGGGCGCCGAGACCGATATCGAGGTTCGAATTGCCGCTGAGCGCCAGTGAGCCCACCGACAAGGTCTGGCCAGTGGCCGCCGCCAGATGGCCACCGTCGGCGACGCTGACCGCCCCCAGCAGGCTGCCCCCGCCGGTCAGCGTGCCGCCGCTGTTGACCAGCACATTGCCGCTGGCCAGGGAGCCGCTGACGTCGAGAACGCCGGCGTTGATCTGAGTGTCACCGGTCAGGCTGTTGACGCCGTTGAGCGTCAGGGTGCCCGTGCCGAGTTTGTTCAACTCGCCGGCACCGCTCAACACGCCGTCGAACACACTGCTGGCGTTGTTGCCGCCCAGGCTCAAGGTGTTACCGCCGCTGACCTCGGCCCCGCCGCTGCCGGTCAGGCTGGCCAGGCTACCGGAGGCGTTCATGAGCAGTTGACCGCTCGCCCCGAGGTTAACCCCGGCGTTAGTGCCCAAAGCATTTGCGCTGAGGCTGATGAGCGTGCCGTTTTGCACATCGAAGGTGCCGCTGAAGGTGTTGTTGCCGGTCAGGGTGAGGTCCGCGCTGCCGCTTTTGCTCAGGGTGCCCGCACCAGCAATGACGCCGCTCAGTGTCAGGTCATTGCTACTCGCGACATCCAGCGCGGCATTGAGATTGAGGTCGTTGGCCAGCAACATCGAGGCGGCGGAGGTGTCCAGGGTCGAGGCACCGGCCACGGTCAGCGCGCCGCCGCCCAACGCCGAAGCATTGCCGAGGGTCAGGGTGCCCGCGTTGAGGGTGGTGCCGCCCTGGTAGGTGTTGACGCCGTTAAGCGTCAGATTGGCCGCACCGTCCTTGATCAACCCGCCCGCGCCGCTAGCCACGCCGCTAAGTGTCAGGTCGTTGCTGCCGGCCGCTGTGAGGTTGGCGTTGAGTACCAAATTATTCGCGGCGTTCAACGATGCGGTGCTGTCGAGGGTCGAGGCACCGCTGACAGTCAGGTTACCCAGGCCGAGGGCCGACAGGCTGCCCAGGGTCAGGGTACCGGCGTTCAGGTTAATGCCGCCGAGGAAGTTGTTAGTCCCGGTCAGCGTCAGGTTGGCCGCGCCGCTCTTGGTCAGGCTGCCGGCACCGTTGACTGACCCGCCAAGGGTCAGGTCAGCGCTGCCAAGGATGCCGAGGTTGCCCGCGAGGTTGATGTTGTTGCCGACACTGGTGACGCTCGACGCATCCAGCGTGGTGTTACCAGCCGCGTTGAGCGTGCCCGAGCCGAGCGCCGAATTCGACGCCAGGATCAGCCCGCCCGCGTTCAGTGCTACCGGGCCCAGGAAGCTGTTGTTGCCGCCGAGAGTGAGGCTCGCCGCGCCGTTTTTGATCAGGCCACCGACGCCGCCAATCGCGCCGTTGAGGGTCAAGGCGTTGCTGCCGGCGATCGTCAGGTTGCCATTCAGGGTGATCCCGTTACTGAGGGCCACCGCGGTGTTGCTGTCCAGTCGGGTGCCCGCTGAGCTGGTCAACTGCCCCGAACCCAGCGCCGTGTTGCTGCCGACCACGAGGGTACCGCCGTTGAGCTCGGTGCCGCCTGCGTAGCTGTTGGCGCCATTGAGCACCAGAGTGCCGCTGTCGAGTTTGCTGAGGGTGCCGGCACCGCCGATGTCGACGCCGATGGTAGCGGTAAACGTCGGATCGACGCGGATCGCCGTAGTGCCACCGCTGCCGTTGACCGCCGTCAGTTGTCCCGCCGTGCCGTTGACCAGGCTGTAGCCGTTGGCGGCGAATTGCAGGCCGGTGAAGGTTTGCGTGCCATCCACCGCGACCGTGCCGCCGACGTTTTGGAACACGGCAAAATCGCTGGCCCAGCTTTGATTGGTCGAACCGTCGGCCGTTGTCCAGTTGTTGCTGGCGGCGTTCCAGGTACCGCTGCCGCCGTCGACGTTGTTGTTGGGAATGGTCTGGCTGCCGTCCCAGAAACGAATCAACGCATTCGGCGCTGACACCAGCAGGTTCACTTGTGTGCCGATCGAGGTTTGCACCAGCAAGTCGCCCAGGCCGTAACCCGACGGCGCGCTGGCAACGTTCAGGCCCAGATTGGTCAGGCTGCCGGTGTAGTTGATCAATCGATAGACACCGACGCCGAAGCCGCCGGCATCGGTGACGTTGAGGTTGCCATCGAGGGTCAGATTGCCATTGACGTTCATCAGCGAGTTGGTCGATGGCGCCCCGAGTGCGACGTCGAGGTTGGCGCCGCTGCCCAGCACCAGACCGCTAGCGGACAGCGTATTGCCGCTGCTGAGGGCCAGGTGACCGCCATTACCGACGTTCAGCGTGCCCAGCAGCGAACCGGTACCGGTCAAGGTGCCACCGCTACCGACGTTGACCTGCGCACTGGCCAGCGAACCGCTGACGTCAAGCACCCCCGCGTTGACCTGAGTGTTGCCGAGGTAGCTATTGATGCCGGTGAGGTTCAGTGAACCGCTGCCGACTTTGGTCAAGCCGCCGTTGCCGCCAATGCTGCCATCGAACGTGCTGGTGGTATTGAGGCCGCCAACCGTCAGGGTGTTGCCGGGGGTGATGTCGATAGCGCCACTGCCACTGAGCCCTGCGACACTGGCATTGGCGCCAAGGATCAGGCTGGCGCCGGCGCCGATCGTGGCCCCGGACGTATTGCCCAGCGCCCCGGTGCTAAGGGTGGTGACGCTGCCGGACAGGATGTCCAGGGCACCGGTAAAGGTGTTGTTGCCGCTGAGGGTCAGGTCGTTCAGGCCACTTTTCGTCAGGCCACCGGCACCGCTGATCACTCCGCCAAGGTCCAGGCTCGCGTCGCCCGAGACGTCAAGGTCGGCGTTCAGCACTAGATCGTTTGCCAGGTTCAAGGCACCGGCGTTGACCAGGCTCGAGCTACCGCCGACCGTCAACGCGCCACTGCCCAATGCGCCGGAATTGGCTACGGTCAAGGTCCCCGCGTTGAGGGTGGTCCCTCCCTGATAAGTGTTGTTGCCACTGAGGGTCAGGTTGGCCGCGCCATTCTTGATCAACGCGCCGGCGCCACTGACCACGCCGCTCAGCGCCAGGTTTTGCGTACCGCCGACCGTCAGGCCGGCATTTAGCGCGATGGCGTTGGCCAAAGTCACCAAAGGGCTGTTGCTGTCGAGGGTGGCGGCACCGCCGACGGTCAGAGCGCCCGCCCCCAGTGCCAGGCTGTTACCGACGGTCAAGGTCCCGCTATTGAGCGTGGTGCCGCCCAAGTAGTTGTTGGCGGCGTTCAGCACCAGATTGGCGGCGCCCGCCTTGATCAGCCGCCCGGTGCCGCTCACCAGCCCCGACAGGGTCAGATCGGCGCTGCCGCCGACGTTCAATGCGCCGGCCAGGTTGACATTGTTCGCGAGGCTGACGGCGGTGTTGGCGTCCAGACTGGTGTTGTCCGCAGCATTGAGGATGCCGGAACCCAGCGCGGTGTTCGAACCGACGATCAGCTTGCCGGCGTTGAGCGTCGTGTTACCGAAGTAGGTGTTGTCGGCATTGAGGGTCAAGTCGGCGTTGCCGTTCTTGATCAGGTTGCCGATCCCGGCCAAACGACCGTTAAGGGTCAGTGCATTGCTGCCGTCCACGTTAAGGGTGCCGGCCAGGTTCAGGTTGTTGGCCAGTGTCACTGCGGTGCTGGCATCGAGGTGGGTGCCATTAGCCGCGTTTACCGGGCCGGTGCCCAGCGCCGTGTTGGAGCCGACAATCAAGGTGCCCGCATTAAGTGCGGTGGTGCCGGTATAGAGGTTGTTACCGGACAGGGTCAGGCTCGATGCGCCAGTCTTGATCAAGCCATTGCCACCGCTGATGATGCCTGCGAGGGTCATGGCGTTGGCGGTGGTGGCCGTCAGGTTGGCGTTAAGGGTGATCGCATTATTCAGGGTCAACGCCGAGCTGCTGTTAAGGGAGCTGGCACCCGCCACGGTCAACACGCCAGTCCCGAGAGCAGAACCATTTCCGACGGTCAATTGGCCGCCATTGAGGGTGGTGCCCCCTTGGTAGGTATTGGCGCCGTTAAGGGTGAGGGTTGGCGCCCCGCTCTTGATCAACTGGCCGGTGCCGCTGATCACGCCGCTCAGGGTCATCGGGTTATCGCCGGTTACAGTCAGCGCATTGTTGAGGGTAATGGCGTTGGCGATAGCGAGGGCTGTGTTGCTCTCCAGAGTTGCCGCGCCGCCCACGGTCAACGCGCCGCTGCTCAAGGCGCCGGCGTTGCCGACGGTCAAGGTCCCGGCGTTCAGAGTGGTGCCGCCGAGGTAGGTATTGGCGCCGTTGAGGATCAGGTTGGCCGCGCCATTTTTGGTCAGCCCGCCGTTGCCGGCAACGACGCCACCGAGCGTCAGGCTGGAGGTGCCGCCAATGTTCAGGTTGCCGGCGACATTCACCGCATTGCCCAGCGTGACCGACGTGCTTGCATCCAGCGTGGTGCCGTTGGCGGTGTTCAACGCACCGAGACCCAGTGCGCTGCCGGAGCCGACAATCAGCGAGCCATTGTTGAGCGAGGTGTTGCCGAGGTAGCCGTTGTTGCCGCTCAAGGTCAACGCCGCCGCGCCGTTCTTGATCAGCCCGCCAGCACCGCTGATGACTCCGCTCAGCCCCAGGCCTTGGGTGCCGCCGATCGCCAGGTTGCCCGCCAGGTTGATCGCGTTGGTCAGGGTCACGTTGGCGCTGGAGTCCAAGGTAGTGCCAGCCGCGGCGTTCAACGCGCCGCTGCCCAGCGCGCCGTTGTTGCCGACCACCAGCCCGCCTGCGTTCAATGCGGTCCCACCGGAGTAGGTGTTGGCACCGCTGAGGGTCAGGTTGGCCACGCCATTCTTGATCAGGCTGCTGCCGCCACTGATCACCCCGCCAAGGCTCAAGGCATTGCTGCCGAGCACTGTCAGGTTGGCGCCAAGCGCTACGTTATTGGCCAGAGTGACGTTGGCCGTGCTGTCCAGGCTCGAGGCGCTGGTCACACTCAGCCCGCCCGTGCCCAGCGCGGTATTGCTGCCGACTTGCAACGTGCCGCCGCCAAGGCTGGTCGTGCCGCTGTAGCCGCTGTTGTTGCCGCTCAGGAGCAGCGCGCCCGTGCCACTTTTGGTAATGCCGCTGGCACCGCCAATCAGACCGGACAGGGTCAGGGATCCGCTGCTGTTGACGGTCATGGCGCTGTTGAGGGTGATCGCATTGTTCAGGCTGACGGTGCCCGGCGTGACGAGGCTGGCGCCGGAGCCGTTCACCGTGACAGCGCCGGTGCCGAACGCCTGATTGTTCCCGAGCAAGATGCTGCCGTTGCTTAACGTCGTGTTTCCGGAGTAGGTATTGGCGCCGCTGAGGCCCAGTTGACCGGTGCCGGTTTTGTTGAGGCCGCCGGTGCCGGAGATCACCCCGGCCAGCGTGGTGTTGTTGGCGCCGGCAATGGTCAGGCCGCCCGCCCCGAGGGTTACCAGGTTCGTGAGGGTCAGGCCGCCCAGGTTGTCCTGGATCGTTCCGCCGTTGGCGGTCAACACGCCGCTGCCGAAGGCGCCGGCATTGTTGTAGCCGGTGATGCCGCCGTTCAGCGTGGTGCTGCCGGTGCCCATCAGCGCACCTTGCAGCGTCCAGGTGCCGCTATTGACGATGAGGTTGTTGAAGTTGATGTAGTTGTTGCTGCTGGCAGTGCCGGTGCCACTATTCCCGCCGCCCGGCCCGAGCTGATTCTGCAGGATCAAAGTATTGACCCCGCCCGCGCCGCCGTCGATCTTGCCGGTGGGGGCAAACGCCAGGTTAACGCCGAGCAGGCCGCCAAGGCTAATGCCGATACCGCCATCGCTGAGCAGGCGCGAGCCAGTAATGGCCGTGAAGGTGTTGGTACTGCCAGCACCCAGGGACACGCCGCCGGTGATGTCGCCGGCGTTGGTAAAGGAGTTGCCGCCCGCGGAAGACTCAAACGCGACCCGACCGACAATCGCCCCGGTGTTGGTCATGTTGATCTGCGAGCCGCCGCGAACCGCCACCACCGGCACATCCGACGCCAGCAAAGTGATGCCCAGCAACGGCGACGAGCCGATTTCGCCATTGTTGACGATGGTGGTCGTGCCTGTGGCGCCATTGTTGATATTCAGCGCCATGCCATTGAGCGTCGTGAGGTTCAAACCCAACAAGCCGGATGTGCCATTGATCGTGGCGCCGCTGGCGTTGGTGACATTGACTGTGCCCACTGCGCCGTTACCGATGATCACGCCGTTGCTCAGCACACTGATCAACCCCAGCAATGCCGGGTCGATGACGCCGTTGTTGTTCAACGTGATGTTGTTGCCGGTCAGGTTCATCGCCGTACCGCCCAATGCGGCATTGACCTCGGCGGTGGCGTCGACGTCGACCCTGAGGTTGTTGGTCGCACTGGAAAAGGTGATCAGCGAACCGGTACAGGTCACCGTCGCCCCCGGCGTAGGGAGCGCCGGCGTACACGCAGCCATTGCCGACGGGCTGGCAAGGCTGACCAACGCCCCGACGATACCGAGGCGAACAGCGAGAGAAAGTGGGGAAATGGACGAATTGGGGGCGATGGCAGATCTGAAAGCCACGTGATACTCCTTTCGTGGTTGGCGCTACTCTTCCTTGAACAACGTGCCGCATCAGCCGGCCTGGCCCTGTCACTGATGAAACGCGTATCAAGACTGCGACGGCGTGCACGGCCGTTTCATTCTTGACACACGGTAGATGACCTATTTCGATTAGGCATTAAACGGCGCAGGTTAATTAGTATTAATACTTTAGTTTTTTTGAGCGTTGAGCCCGGCCGGGCTTGGCTCGAGACACCGATAAAATTTCCATTGCCTGATATGACGCCTTCGCGAGCAGGCTCGCTCCCACGCATCGGGCCTGTTACGGCACCAGAATATTCTTGTCCCCTCCACCCTCATTGACTTCCGCATAACGCGCCACGCCATCCGCCAACGGCGTTTCCACCAACCCCTGCGGCAAGGGCAGCAAGCCTTCGTCGAAACAATTGCCGAACTGATCGAGCATCGCCGCGCAGGCTTCGACGCCGTATAGCAGCGAGTTGATGCCCACCACCGAGCCGCCCTTGCGATACAGGCCCAAGGCTGGCAAGTGCACCAGGCCGTCCACTGGTGCGGCGATGATGGCGATGCGGCCGAAGGTGGCCAGTGCCGCGACCGAGGCCGGGAGCCAAAACCCGGTGGTGTCGAAAATCACCTCGGCGCCGCCTTGATACACTTCGTTGACTTGCGCGCCCAGGGCTTCCGGTTCGCCCAGTTGCAGCGTTGGGTAGCCGGCGTTTTGCAATGTCTTGACCTGCTCCGGGCGTCGCGCCGCCGCGAGGATTTGCGCCCCGCGCACCTTGGCCAGGGCCAGGGCGGCGGTGGCCACCGCGCCGCCGCCAATCACCAGCAAGCGCGTCTGCGCGGTCACGCCGCTGCGCTCCAGGGCATCCCACGCCGTGGTGTAGGGCACGCCAAGGCTGGCGGCCTGGGCGAAACTCAAGTGGTCCGGTTTGATCGCCACGCCTTTGGCCGGCAGTGCGACAAACTGGGCGTGCGCGCCGTCGGCGAAGAAGCCCAACTCGCGGCCGGTGCCCCACACCGCATGCCCGATCAAATGCTTGGGGCCTTGCACCACCACCCCGGCGAAATCCCGTCCGGGGATCCGCGGCAAGGTGGTGTACGGGAAGCGCCCGAGGACGTTTTTCACGTCGCTGGGGTTGAGCCCGGCAGCCTTGATTTCCACCAGCACGTCATCCGCGCCCGGCACCGGGGTGGGTACCTCCACGTAGCGCAGCGCCGCGAGGTCGCCAGTCTTGTCGAATTGCAATGCTTTCATGGCACGTCCATCCAGTAAAAAGATTCAAGACAGGGTTAAGACACCCAACCGCTGACGAGTTCGCGACCCATGGGCCAGAGCTTCTCGCCCGCCAGCATGCCGAGCAGACCCACCAGCGCGATGGCCGGTGGTGCCGGCGACCGGAAATCCAGCGCGCCGTAAAGCAAGCCGACGCCCAGGCCGATGGCCAATGAAATGAGGTAACTCATGGCAGACTCCGAGAAAATGAGGAATGCGTCGAGTGTAAGGACGCGCCGTCATCGTCATCGGCCAAATGCTTCTGAATTTCGGCCAACACTCAGCTCGACTGGCTGAGGAACCGCGACGGCGCCACGCCGAGGGCCCGGCGGAACATGTCGCTGAAGCTGCTCGGCGAATAACCCAATTCGCGGGCGATAGTGCTGACCGGCACGCCCTGGATCAGCTCCGCCACGGCGGTGGCCAGTTGCACCTGACGCCGCCATTCGGCGAAGCCCATGCCCAAATCTTCCTTGAACAGCCGCGCCAGGGTCCGCACGCTGGCCCCGGCGCTGTCAGCGTGTTGTTCGAAAGAGATCGCCAGGGACGGTGTGGTCATCACCGCCTGACACAGATTGAGCAAGCGCCGGTCCGACTGCGCCGGCAACGCAATCTTCAGCAACGAGCGCTTGGCCCGCCGCAACTCCAGCAACGCCAGGCCGACCAAGGCATCGTAATAGGCCGCCTCACCGTCTTCGCCCTGCTCCACCAGGCCGAGGATCAACTCCCGCAGTAAGCGGCCCACTTCGATCACTTGCACGTCGGCGTCGAGGGTAGCGGCCAAGGCCGGACGCAAGTAGATGTTGCGCATCTGCAGGTCCGACACCACGCGAATCCCGTGCGACACCCCCGGTGGCAACCACACCGCTCGTTGCGGCGGCACCACCAGCGCTTCGCTCGGCGTCTCGACCCACATCACTCCGCTGGTGGCGTACAGCAACTGCCCCCACTCATGGGCGTGCGGCTCGATATACAAACCCCGCGCGTAGGTGCGTGCCACCCGTTGCACGGGAATATCGGTGTCGCTGAGGTCCGGGGGCGCGGCAAGGGCCATGGCGCAAATGACTCGTGTGACGAAGCGCCTAGGGTAGCCAGACGCGACCGACAACGCCATCGACGGCAACCATCTGAGAATCCGAGTGAATTTTCCGCAGCCCCGACGATCACTCTCTTACCACAGGGAGATTCACGGCTTTATGAACAACGCAAAACTCTACGTCATTGAGTACACCCTTCATGGCGCACCCAAATCTTTCATCATCCGCTCCGATCGAATGGATAACGCGGAGGCCTGGCATTGGGCAAGTTGCGACGCCGGGGTGGGACGCATTGGCCGATTCGGACGCGAGCAGGTAAAAAAGACCAGCAAGCCGGTGGCGGAGAAATTCGGCATCGAAAACGTTTCGTGGCGACTCTCCAGTTGACGTGCGCGCCATAAAAAATGGAGCTCGAACGCTCCATTTTTTTTGCCTGCAATACGGCTTACGCGTCGCGTGTACTGCTGCGGTACATGAACACCAGCGCCAGGGCCAGACAGGCCATCGCCAACATCCGGCTGCCGGACAACTCAATCGCCGGGTTGCCCAGCCAGCCAAAGTTGTCGATCAACATGCCCATGCCCAGTTGCCCGACGATCACCGCCACCGTGGCGACTGCGGCACCGATCCGCGGCACTGCGCCGACCATCACCAGCATGTAGGTCACGCCAAACAACGCGCCGCTCAGTTGCCACTTCGGCACGTCCATCAGGCTCACAGCCTGGGCCGGTTCGAAGAATACGATGAGCAACGCGGTAATTACCGCGCCGACCACAAACGTCAGCAGGCTGCTGCGCAACACGCCGACGCTCTGCCCCAGTTTGCCGTTGATCGCCGCTTGCACGCTCAACACGGCGCCGGCACCCACTACCACCAGCAACAACAGAAACAGGCTCATGCGTCACCTCGGGCAATCAGCACCAGGGCCACGACGATCAGCGCCAGGGCGATCCAGCGTTCGGTATTGACCGGTTTGCGCGTGGCGCCAAACCAGCCGAAATGGTCGATCAATACACTCTTGCCAACCTGGCCGCAGAGAATGGCGATCATGGTCATGGCGATGCCGATCATCGGCGTCACCAGGGTCAACACCACCACGTACACCGGGCCGAGAAAACTGCCCATCAGTTGCCAGCGAGGCAGGTCACTGAGCGCCGGCCCCGGACGCGGGCCGCTGAGCAAGGTGAACAGAAACAGGATGGCCGAGCCGACACCGAAGATACTCAGGGTGGCCCACAAGTGGCCCACCTGTTCGCCCAAAGGCCCGAGTACCCCGGCTTCGACCGACAAACCCATGCCGGCCAGAATCACCAGCGGCAGCAGTAACAACCGCACCCCAGGCCGTGGAACCGGGGTGGCGGCCGGCACCGCTTTGATAGATGAAGTGTTTTGCATCATGAATACCTTGGACCAATAGACTGAGGCGTATTGTCGACTGGCAGCGCTGTGCGATAAATGGGATGCTGCCCACAACACTTTTGCGCATTACGCACAGCGGGCAGGTTTATGCAGGGTCTCAACGCGCTCAGTTTCAAAGCATTGCGGTTGTTCGTCGCCGTCCTCGACCACGGCAGTTTTTCCGAAGTCGCTCGCCGCGAGGGCGTGGCGCCCTCTTCCATCTCCCGGCAAATCCAATTGATGGAACAAGGTTTGAACCAGCAATTGCTTTACCGCCACACCCGCGCCGTATCCCCCACCGAGGCCGGGCGCGTGCTTGGGCTGCACGCGCGCCTGATGCTCGGGCAACTTGAAGAAGCCGAGCAGGCGTTACAGGAACAACACAGCGAGCCCAGCGGACTGGTGCGGATCAACGCCCCGGTGGTGTTTGGCCAGCTTCACGTTGCACCGTTCATGGGTGAGCTGTGCAGACGCTTTCCCAAACTGCAATTCGACGTGCAGCAGACCGACCACTATGTCGATCCGTTGCAGGACGGCACCGACCTGCTGTTCCGCATCGGTCCGATGCACGATTCCAGCATGCAGGCGCGGATCATCGGCCCGCAGCGCTATTGCGTCGCCGCCAGCCCCGACTACCTGGCCCGCCACGGCACGCCGCAACACCCGGAGCAACTGATCGACCATCAATGCCTGGCCTACAAAGGCTTCGCCGGCCAGCAGCGCTGGTTTTTTCGCAACCAACAACTGGAGTGGACGCCTTATACGGTGCGTGGCGCGATCACCAGCAACCACGCCGACACCCTGGCGCAAGCCGCCGAGCGTGGTTCAGGGCTGGTGATGTTCCCGTCGTGGCTAATCGGCGAAGCGCTGCATGCCGGACGCCTGGTCAAACTGTTTGACGATTACCACGTCTCCAACAGCCTCGAACCGCAGCAGATCGCCCTGTTGTGGCCCGGTAGCCGACGCCTGTCGATCAAGGTCCGCACGGTGATCGACTTCTACCTCGAACAGTTCGGCGAGGTGCCGTACTGGGATCGCTGAAGCACGCCTCAGTCGCCGACCGCCATCTGCAAGATCAACCAGGCGTTCGCCCCGCTGATCACCACAAACAGCCCCCACGCCAGCACGCGGGTATACAGGGCGTTGACGAACGGCCCCATCAGTTGTTTGTCGCTGGTCATGCGAATCAGCGGGTACAGGGCGAACGGCAGTTGCAGGCTGAGCACTACTTGGCTCAGCACCAGCAGCTTGCCCACCGCGCCATCGCCCAGCAACCACACGCCGATAAACGCCGGAATCAGCGCCAGGCCTCGGGTAATCAAGCGCCGCTGCCAGCAGGGAATCCGTAGGTTGAGGTAGCCCTCCATGATCACCTGGCCGGCGATGGTGCCGGTGAAAGTCGAACTTTGCCCAGATGCCAGCAGCGCCACACCGAACAACACACTGGCCAGTGCCCCGCCCACCAGCGGATCGAGCAGGTGATACGCGTCCTGGATTTCCACCACCTCGGTGTGCCCGGACTGGTGAAACGCCGCCGCCGCGAGAATCAGAATCGCCGCGTTGACCATCAACGCCAGGGCCAACGAGCCGATGGTGTCGATGCGCGCCAGTTTCACCGCCTCCTGCTTGCTCGCCAGGTCTTTGCCGATCAGCCGCGTCTGCACAATTGAGGTGTGCAAGTACAGGTTATGCGGCATCACCGTCGCGCCGAGAATACCGATCGCCAAATACAGCGGCGCCGCGTCACTGATCGCCGACAACGACGGCGTAAAGCCCCGCGCCACGTCCGGCCAATACGGTTTGATCAGTAGCAACTCAACGAAAAAACACGCGCCGATGGTACTCACCAGCACCAGCATGATCGCTTCCAAGCGGCGAAAACCCCGGTTCTGCAAGGCCAGCACCAGCAAGGTGTCGAACGCGGTCAGGGCAATGCCGACCGTCAGCGAGCAGCCCAATAACAAATGGAATGCCAAGGCGCAGCCCAGCACTTCGGCGAGGTCGGTGGCGATGATCGAGATTTCCGCCAGGACCCACTGCGTGCGCGCAGTGCGGGTGCTGTAGCGTTGGCGCGAGAGTTGCGCCAGGTCGCGGCCGGTGGCGATGCCCAGCCGCGAACACAGGCACTGCACCACCATGCCCGCCAGACTGGCCAATAGCACCACAAACAACAGGCTGTACCCGAACTGCGAACCGGCGCCAATCGCCGTCGCCCAGTTGCCGGGGTCCATATAGCCGATCGAGACCAACAGACCGGGGCCGGCAAAACGCAGCAATTTCTTGAAAAAAGACGCGGAGTTGTCCACTGCGACGGAGCCCGCCACTTCCGGCGGACAGAAAGGCGCGGTGGCAATACGGGGCAAACTGAATTTCACACGAACGTCCGTCAATCGGGGGGATGACGCAGCTTAGACGTTTCGCCGGCCTCACCCAAGGCGCAAATGCGCCGAAATCCTGCCAAGGTTGGGGTTTTCAAGGCATGGCCACGCCCAACAGCTGTTCGCGCAGTGTCGGGTTGCGGGTGCGCGGGTCAAGCCAGATATCGAAAAACGCTCGGGCGAACTGCGGATCGTTGATTTCGTGTTGCATCCGTTGCCCGACGTAAAACCGCGCGCCGCGCCCCGGCAAGTAGACGCCGGTGATCCGCATGCCGGCCTGGACATCGACGAAGGCTTGCTGCATCTGTGTCTGCCAGGCCGCCAGCTGTTGCGCGCTCACCGCTGCCCCACCCAGACGTTTCAGCTCATTGACGCTGGCCTCCACCAGGTCGTCGCGGGAAATCGTGCGCTGGTAGATCAACTCCAGTGCAAACGGCTGGCCGTCGCCAAGGGATTGCGTTGCACTCCACAGCCGAGCGTTATAGATGTGGAAGCCGAACATCCGAAACTCACCGGCCCCCATCAGTCGCGCGCCCGGAACCGCCTCCTGCCAATTGGCCCACGCTGTTTGCGCAAGAAACAGCATCAGCCACAGGACGTGCCGAAATCGACTCATGTGTTGCTCCGGTGCCTGTGGGGGTTCCTAAACCGTATACGCAAACCAGCCCGCCGTACACTCGCCCGGGTGCAGACCCGAACCGCGACTACTGATCGACGACCCGCGGCCTCCGTGGGATGATCGCCGCTCACGTGCGATAAGCCCCTGGAGAAATCAATGTCATCGTTTAGCAAGAAAGCCGCTGTCCTGTTGCTGGCAGCGGTCGCCGGTTGTATTTCGGTCAGCGCCTTCGCGGCCAAGGCCACGGCCAAAGAACCCGCGGCACAGAAAGTCTCGATCCTCGGCGGCAAATTCACCTTCACCCTGCCCAAGGGTTTCACCGTCACCGCCCTGCCCGGTGGCGACGCCGCCAGCGGCACCGCCGGCGCCACCGGCACCATGTACACCAATGCCACCAGCAAAACCGTGGTGATCGTCGCTGAAAACACCATCCCCGGCGGGGTGACAGTGAAAGACAACGACACCGAGTTTCTCGACGCGGCACTGGTCCAGTTCATCGAGAAACAGAGCCAAGCGCTGCCCGACTTCAACAAGCTCAGTGAAAAAAGCATGAGCCAGCGTGGCGCGGGTCTCGGTCTGCGGCAGGTGGACAGCACCGCAACCCAGGGCGGCGGCCCGACGTTGGACACCACCCTGCTGACGGCCTCAGGCACCCGCACCGCACTGGTCCAGGTGGTGTCCCGGGCCAGCGACAAAGTCGGTCATGAGGCGCTGGTCAAACAGATCCTCGCCGAGAAATAAGGGGTTTCAGGGATTCAAGCGCTGCAACCAAGTGTTCAGGTCCTGCACTTCCTCGGCACTGATGCTGTGGCCAACACCTTGGTAGGCATGAAACTCCGGCGTGAGTGACAAGGTTTTGAGCAGGCTATTGGCCTCGGTCCCGTCGCTGTAGGGCAAGCGCCGGTCGTCGGTGCCATGGCCAATGAAGATGTTCAGGCTCTGGCGCGCGGCGTCGGGTTTCAATTCTGCCTTGAGCACTGGCAGGATTCGCCCGCTCAAAGCGGCAATCCCGCCCAACGCCTCGGGATGACGCAACCCGACCTCATAGGACATGATCGCGCCCTGGCTGAAACCGACCAAAAACACCTTGTCCGGTGAGGTGTGATATTTCTTCGCCGCTGCGTTGATAAAGCTCAACAAGGTCTGGCCGCTGGCCTTCAGATCATCAGTCTCGCCGTTGTAGGCCCCTTCGCCCTTTTTACGAAACCACTGGTAACTGCCTTCCTCCAGGGTGATCGGCGCCCTTACCGACAAATAGTTGTAGGTGGCTGGCAATCCCTCCTTCATGCCAAACAGATCCTGCTCGTTGCTGCCGTAACCGTGGAGGAAAATCACCAGCGGCTGGTTCTGCGAATCGGCACTGGCCTGCTCCAGGTATTTCAGCGGCAGGTCAGTCTGGAGCGGGGTTTGCGCCTGGACGGCGCTGGCGGCGAACAGTGTCAACAAGGCGAGGAGTTTGAGCATGGGCGTTCCTTATTCGGTGGCAGGGCGCGAGTGAGCCTACCACTGTGAGACCGCGCTGACGGTGATCGTTCCGCCGGAGCGATCCGCCCATTTTCCTCAGCAATCGCAGGCAACTGTTGGATTGGCCTGGCGCTGCACGGCCCGCGTCAGATCAAAACCTTCATCCAGCCAGCCCATGACTCCGCCGATCATTTCCTTGACCGGGTAACCGAGGGTCGCCAGTTTTACCGCAGCCTTGTTCGCGCCGTTGCAGTGCGGGCCCGCGCAATACACCACGAACAGGGTATCGGGCGGATACGCGGTCAAGGTCTGAGCGTCGATCAACCGGCCAGGCAGGTTGATCGCACCCGGCACATGCCCGCGTTCGAACGCCACGGGGCCGCGCACGTCCACCAGGACGAAATCGACGTCGCCTGCCTCCTGGCTCACCTGAACGTCGGAACAATCGGTTTCGAACGTCAGGCGTTGCTGGAAATGCTGCAGGGCGAGGTCTGAGGCGGCGGCCGGGATTGCGCGAACGAGGCTGGTCATGGGTCGAACTCCAAAGCAGTGGTGGGTGTGGGAAGACTTTATCCAGCGCTCGCCAATCGCTACAGTGGCGCACACGACACTCACTGGGAAGTTTCCGCCAAATGCACGCCTCCCCCGGCCTCGTCGCCATCCTCGCCTACGATGGCCTCTGCACCTTCGAGTTCAGCATTGCCTTGGAGATCTTCGGCCTGCCGCGCCCCGAATTCGACTTTGCGTGGTACCAGCACCGGATCGTCGCGGTGGATGCCGGACCGATGCGCGCCATGGGCGGGTTTCAGGTGTTGACCGATGGCGGCATGGAGCTGCTGCAGGACGCGCGTACCATTATCGTTCCGGGCTGGCGCAGCCGCACCGAGGCGATACCCGACCAATTGCTGCAAGCGTTGCGCACGGCCCACGCCCACGGGGCGCGGCTGGTGTCGATCTGTTCCGGTGTGTTCGTGCTGGCGGCGGCGGGCCTGCTGGCCGGGCGCGGCGCCACCACACACTGGCGCTACACCGATGAACTGGCGGCGCGCTACCCGGACATTCTTGTCGACCCCGACGTGCTGTATGTCGATTCCGGCCAGGTGATTACCTCGGCCGGCAGTGCCGCCGGCATCGACGCCTGCCTGCATCTGGTGGCGCGGGACTTTGGCACGCAAGTCGCCAACAGCGTGGCGCGGCGCCTGGTGATGGCGCCGCAACGCAGCGGCGGCCAAGTGCAATTCATTCCCGTGCCGGTGGGTCGCACGCCGCGCAGCGACCTGTCGCAGGTCATGCAATGGGCCCGCGAGCGTCTGCATCAGCCGCTGGAAGTGCGTGAACTGGCGAGCCAGGCGGCGATGAGTGAACGCACGTTTTTGCGCCGTTTCAGCGACGCCACCGGGCTGACACCCAAGGCCTGGCTGCAACATGAACGCCTGGCCCGAGCCCGGGAATTGCTCGAAAGCACTACGCAAAAAAGCGAAGCCATCGCTCACCAATGTGGCTATCGCACCGTGGAAAGTTTTCGCGTGGCGTTTCGCAGCGTAGTGGGGCTACCGCCGTCGGTGTATCGCGAGCGATTCGGGCGCCGCCCTACTCCGGCTTGCGCAACAAATACGTATCCATGATCCAGCCATGCTGCGCCCGCGCGGCTTTGCGCACGCGTTCAATTTCATCGGCCACTTCGCGCAATGGGCCCTGGATGAGGATTTCATCCGGCGTGCCCAGGTAGGCGCCCCAGTAAATCTCGGTATCGCGGTCGGCCACTTGTTGGTAGGCGTCCTGCGCATCGAGCATCACCACCAGGCTGTCGGCGTCGCTCGCCTTGCCGGTGGCCAGGCGCCGGCCGGTGGTGACTTCAAAGGAGCGGCCGATGCGGTTCAACGGCACTTTATGCTGGGCGGCCAGGGCCTGCACGCTGGTGATGCCGGGGATCACTTCGAACTCAAAGGCGCAGCGGCCCGAGGCGAGAATTGCCTGCAAGATGCGCACGGTGCTGTCGTATAAGGCCGGGTCGCCCCACACCAGAAAACCACCGATCTGGCCGTCCGCCACTTCGTCGTTGATCAAACGCTCGAACGTCGCCTGCTTGGCCCGGTTCAGGTCATCGACGCTTTGCGCGTAGTCGACATCACCGCGTTCGCGCTCGGGACTGTGAGCCTCGACGAACCGGTAGCCAGGCTCGGTGATGTAGCGCTCGCAGATTTCCCGACGCAGGTCGATCAGCGAATCCTTGCTCTGGCCCTTGTCCATCAGGAAAAACACGTCCGCGCGGTTCAGCGCTTTCACCGCCTGCATCGTGATGTAGTCAGGGTTGCCAGCGCCGATGCCGATGACCAACAGGGTTTTCATTCCAGCTCCTCTTCAAAATCCATGGCCGCCAGGCGCAACCGCCAGCGACCATTGAAACGCAATTCCACGGCCGCCAATGGTTCGACATCCAGGGTGTTAAAAGCAACAGGCAACGCATGCATGACCTTGCACAACGCCGCGCGAATGACAAAAGGATGGGTGATCGCCAGCACATGCCCGGTCTGACCTTGCAAGCTCTGTAACCAGTCTTCGACCCGCGCGCACAGCTGCGCTACTGATTCGCCACCATGCGGCACAACGTCGCGGTCGGCCAGCCATGTTTGCAAAGCCTGCGGTTCATCACGTTGAAGGTCGTTGATTCGCACGCCTCGCCAACGACCGAAATCGCAATCGCGCAGGGCGTCGACCACGGTCGCCGGCCCGGCGAACAGTTCGGCGGTTTGCCGGGTTCGTGTTTCCGGGCCGCAGAGCAGCGTTGGCGCACGTTTATAGCTAGCCGCGCGGCTGCCGCGCAGAGCCTGCCAGTCGAGCTCCACCGGTTCATCCAGGGGGAAACGCGCGACTTTCTGGGCGGCGGTTCGGGCGTGACACATCAAGGTAAGACGCAAAGCCTGCACGAAGGAATTCTCAGTTGTGAGCGTGGGCAAAGCCTACACCGTTGCGGGATTTGCAGGACAATTTCCCTAGCTATAGGCGACCTTTCCTACACCATTTTTGAACCTTGCCTACACAAGATTCAGAAACCCTCCCAGGCCACGTCCCACAAGGCTTCCAGCCAATTTTTAGCCAGCGTAAAACGGTACAAAAAAACGCTAGACATGTAGCGAAAGTTACATAAATACTAATTTGGCAATTTGTGAAAGAAAACCTACATAGACCATCCAGCAGGAGCCCGGATGCCCTCTCTCAGAGACCTGATTACCCATCCCGGACTGGATCTGACGCCGTCGGAACGCAAGGTCATTCGCGCCTTGCTCGACCAATATCCGCGCAATGGCCTGGGGCCGATGTCTCGTCTGGCCGACCACGCCGGAGTCAGCGACCCAACCATCGTGCGGCTGGTGAAGAAACTCGGCTACGGCGGTTACGCCGAATTCCAGGATGCCCTGCTGCGGGACATGGACCATCGCCTGCGCTCGCCCATTACGCTGTTGCTGCCAAGGGCACATCTGCAACGGGGCGATGCCTGGAGCCAATTCCTCGACCAGAGCCATCGCGCCCTGCTGGAAACCCAGGCCCTGACCCAACCGGAAGACGTGCGCATCCTCGTGCAATGGCTGCTCGACAGCCGTCATCAGGTGCACTGCTTCGGCGGGCGCTTCAGCGGCTTGCTGGCCAGTTATCTGCTTAACCATCTGCGGCTGCTGCGCCACGGCTGCTTCGCCCTGGAAGACAACGCGCAATTGCCCGATCGGCTGTTCGAGGTGCAGCGCCAGGACTTGGTACTGGTGTTCGATTACCGGCGCTACCAGGCCCAGGCTTTTCGCGTGGCCAGCGTCGCCAAACAGCGTTCGGCGCGGGTGGTGCTGTTCACCGATATCTACGCCTCACCACTGCGGGAACTGGCGGACATGATCATCAGCGCGCCGATCGAGTCGGTGTCGGCATTCGACACCTTGGTGCCCGCGCTGGCCCAAGTCGAGGCCCTGATTGCCTGTCTGACCCTGCAATGCCCTCAACTGGCCGAGCGCCTCGAGGGCATCGATGCCCTGCGTGGCGAATTCACTACTCATCTTCTGGAGGAAAAATAAGGATGTTTGCACTTCCCCATCAATCACCCCGTGACCTGCCGCTCACCAGGGACCAGAGCGCACTGTTGCTGGTCGACATGCAACGGGCCTGGATGGAACCGCAATTCGATCCGCACCTGCGCGAGCCTGACGCCGATTATTTCCTTCGGCGCGTGCACGGCCAGGTCATTCCCCGCCAACGGCAGTTGCTCGCCGCGATGCGCAACGCCGAGCAGAACGTGCTGCACACCCTGATCGAAAGCCTGACCGTCGACGGCCGCGACCGCTCGCTGGACCACAAGCTGTCGGACATCCACGTTCCGAAGGGCAGCCCGCAGGCGCAGATCATTGCCGACCTGACGCCGTGGGAGAACGAAATCGTCCTGCCGAAAACCTCCTCGGGGGTGTTCAATTCCACGGCGATCGACTACGTGCTGCGCAACCTCAATACACGCCATCTGATCATCGCCGGGGTGGTAACGGATCAATGCGTCGACATGGCAGTGCGCGATGCCGCCGACCGTGGTTACCTGGTGACCTTGGTGGAAGACGCCTGCGCGACCTACAGCGATGCTCGCCATCAGGCCTGCCTGAACGCCATCGAGGGTTATTGCTGGATCACCGACACCGAGACCGTGCTCGGGCGCCTGCAGGGTTGGCAGCGATGAGTGCCGTATGGCCAGGCCGACGCCTGACGCCGTTGCCCATGACCACTCTGGTCACCACCGACCTGATCGGCGTCACCCGCGGGCGCTCGTTGCCCAGTGATGAACTGGACGGTTATCGCTTGGCCGGTTGTGGCTGGGTGCCGGCCAACAGCGCCTTGACCCCGCAGGATGTGATCGCCGCCAGCAACCTCTGGGGGGCGCACGGCGACTTGCGGCTGATTCCCGACATGGCCAGCCGCGTGACCCTCGGTAACGGGCCAGACGCCCACGCCCCGGTGCTGGACTTCATTCACGGCGACCTCTGCGAAACTGACGGGCGCGAATGGTCGACCTGCCCGCGCACTCTGCTGCGCCATGAGCTGCAACGCTACCGCGAGGAACTCGGGGTGCAGGTGCTGGCGGCGTTTGAACATGAATTCAACCTGACAGACACCCGTGGTGCCGAGGCACCGGCGTTTTCCCTGCAGGCCCAGCGCCAGGGTGCGGAATTCGGCGGTTGGCTGCTGAGTGCTCTGCGGGCTGGCGGTGTCGAGCCGGAGATGTTTCTGCCGGAATACGGCAAGCAGCAATACGAAATCACCTGCCGCCCGGCTCTCGGTGTCGCCGCTGCCGATCGCGCAGTCAACGTGCGGGAAATCAGCCGCGAAATCGCTCGTCAATTGGGCCTCGGCTTGAGCTTCTCACCCAAGACCTCCGAGCAGGCCACCTGCAATGGCGTGCACCTGCACATCAGCCTGCAAGACCTCGAAGGCCAGCCACTGCTGTATGACGACCATCGGCCCGACGGCTTGTCGACCCTAGGCCAGCACTGGGCCGCGGGGATCCTGCACTGCCTGCCGGCGCTGTGCGCAATCACCGCACCGACGCCGGTGTCCTACCAGCGTTTGCGCCCCCATCACTGGAGCGCATCCCACGCTTGCCTCGGCCTGCGCAACCGTGAAGCAGCGCTGCGCATTTGCCCGACCGTGACCCTGGCCGGAAAACCGCTGGCGTCGCAGTTCAACCTGGAATTCCGCGCCATGGATGCAACGTCGTCACCGCACTTGGCCATGGCCGTCCTGCTGATCGCCGGACGCCTGGGCATCCAGCAAGAGTTGGCGCTCAGCACCACCGCCGAGGCACCCAGCGCTCCACTCAATGGCGAGCCTCTTCAAGCCCAGGAGATCGAAGCGCTGCCGGCTTCTCTGGCGGAAGCACTGGACTGTTTACGGCGTTGCGAGCTGCTGGTCCAAGCCCTGCCGGCGCCGCTGCTCAACACCTATTTCGCCCTGAAAACCGAAGAACTGGCCTTGACCCAGGCCCTGTCCACCGCCGAGCTGTTTGAGCACTATGCCCGACTTTATTGAATCCACCGAATCGGGCCTGTTTACCAAGCCAGCCTTTCGTCTGACCCGTGAAGCGTCAACGCACCCGTTGATTCTGGTGTGCGAGCACGCCAGTCGTTATATCCCACCGGCCCTGGATAACCTGGGCCTGAACGCCGACATCGCCAGCAGCCACATCGCCTGGGACATCGGCGCCCTGGCGTTGGCCGAGTCGCTGGCCGAGGCCTTGGGAGCGACTTTGCTCTCAGCCACCTACTCGCGACTGTTGATCGACCTCAACCGGCCACTGAGTGTCGCCGATAGCATCCCGACGCGCAGCGAGGTGCATGCCGTGCCGGGCAATCAATGCCTCGACGACGCCACTCGGGAACATCGGCGCCAAAGCCTGTACCAGCCGTTTCACCAGCGCCTCAAAGGCCTGATCGACCAGCGCCTGGCCCAGGGGCGAACCGTGCGCCTGGTGGGCATTCACAGTTTCACCCCGGTGTACTTCGGCCAACCACGGAGCCTCGACATCGGTGTGTTGTTTGGCCAGGCCGACGCCTATGCCGGGCGCATCATCGCCGGCCTCAGGCGCCCCGGCCTCAGCGTCGCCGCCAACCAGCCGTATAAGGTCACGGCGATCGACGACGTCACCGTGCCCGTGCACGGCGACGGTCGGGGGCTGGACTCGGCGTTGATCGAAGTGCGCAACGACCTCTTGCGCTACCCGGAGCAGATCAGCCACTGGACCGATCTGCTCGCCCCGCTGCTGTAGCGACGCCCTCGTCCCTGCGCAGCAACCCCTCACTCACCCTTGCTTAAACCCTGGAGTTTTTTTTCATGGACCTGAACGAGTTCGGCTACAAACAGGAACTCAAACGCAGCCTCACGCTCACTGACCTGGTGGTGTACGGCATGATCTTCATGATTCCCATCGCGCCGTTCGGCGTGTATGGCTATGTCAACGCCCAGGCGCCCGGCAGCGTGCCACTGGCCTACCTCATTGCGATGGCGGCCATGCTGTTCACCGCCCTGAGTTACGGCAGCATGGCGCGGGCATTTCCGATTGCCGGCTCGGTGTATTCCTACGCGCAACGGGGTTTGCATCCGCAGATCGGCTTCATCGCCGGTTGGGTCATGCTCCTCGATTACTTGCTGATCCCACCGCTGCTGTATGTATTTTCGGCGATGGCGCTCAACCATCTGTACCCGGACATACCCAAGGTCGGTTTTATTCTGGCGTTCCTGGTCAGTGCCACCCTGGTCAACTTGCGCGGCATCACCTTCACCGCGCGGATCAACATTGTGTTCCTACTGGCGCAACTGTTGGTGCTGGGGATTTTCCTGGTCTACGCCTGGAATGCCCTGCATGACGGCGGCGGTAACGGCGAGCTGACCCTGGCGCCGCTGTACAACCCGGAAACGTTCGACCTCACGCTGCTAATGCAAGCGGTGTCGATCGCGGTGCTGTCGTTCCTCGGCTTCGATGCCATCTCGACCCTGGCCGAAGAAACCAAAGGCGATCCGGGGCGCAGCGTCGGTAAGGCCTCGCTGCTGACGCTGCTGGTGATGGGCGCGATATTCATGGTCCAGACCTGGATCGCCAGCGACCTGGCGGCCGGCATGGGCTTCAAGTCCGCCGACACCGCGTTTTATGAAATCGCCGAACTCGCCGCCGGCAGTTGGCTCGCCACCCTGACGGCCATCGCCACCGCACTGGCCTGGGGCGTGGCGGTCGCGGTGGTTTCGCAAGCGACAGTCTCGCGCCTGTTGTTCGGCATGGCCCGCGACGGTCAGTTGCCGAAAGTGCTGGCCAAGGTGCATCCGACACACAACACGCCGTACTTGAGCATTTACCTGGTGACCCTGCTGTCGCTGGTGATCTGCTACCTGTTTATCGATGCAGCGGACACCCTCACGTCCTTGGTCAATTTCGGCGCGTTGAGCGGCTTCATGCTGCTGCACCTGACCGTGATCAATCATTACTGGCGGCGCAAACGCTCCGGGCAGGTGATTCGCCATGTGCTTTGTCCGGTCATCGGTTTCCTGATCGTCGCGGCGATCATGTACAACATGGGGGTTGAGGCGCAGAAGCTGGGGCTGATCTGGATAGCGCTGGGCGTGGCGTATTTGTGCCTGCTGAACAAACTGGGCGCGCGCACGGCGCTGAGCGATCCGTCCAACGTCTGACAAGAAATCGGGCAACTACTGACAACAGGATCGGAAGGTTGCGGCTTTATCGCGTGGAAACTGACAGTGATAGTCAGGCTCGGGAAAAGACTCCCGAGCCGTTAGATACAGGAGTGCATCCATGCTGGTCTTGCGTCCAGTTGAACCTGCCGATCTTGCACCATTGCAACTGCTGGCCCGCGACAGCACGGCCGACATGTCGTCGCTACCGGATGACCGCGAACGACTGCGAGCGAAAATCGCCGATTCCCGTGTCTCGTTCAGCAGCGACGTGCAGGCACCCGGCGGGCAAAGTTACCTGTTTGTGCTGGAGGATCCGCGCCAGGGCACACTGCTGGGCTGTTCGGAAATTCTCGCCACGACCGGGTTCACCGAACCCTTCTACAGCCTGCGCAATCGACGGTTCACCAGCACCTCGCGAGAGTTCAATATCGAGCACGGTGTGCAGGCGTTGTCGCTGTGCCACGACCTGAGCGGGCACACCTTGTTATGCGCCTTCCACATCGATTCAGCGTGGTTGCGAAAGCCGCCGGCCGAGTTGCTGTCACGCGCGCGGTTGCTGTTTATGGCTGCCCATGCCCGGCGCTTTGCCGAAGCGGTGGTCAGCGAGATGGTTGGCTACAGCGATAGCAACGGCCAGTCACCGTTCTGGGACGCCGTGGGCAAACATTTTTTCGATTTACCCTATGCCGAGGCCAAACGCCTCTGCGGGCCGGAGAGTCGGCGCTTCCTGGCCGGCCTGATGCCGCAATATCCGATCTACCTGCCGATGCTGCCGCAAGCGGCGCAGGACTGTGTCGGCCGGGTGCATCCGGACGCCCAGGAAGCGTTCGACATCCTGCAACGCGAGGGCTTCGAAGCCAGTAGTTACGTCGACCTGTTCGATGGCGGCCCCACCCTGTACGCCCGCACCGCTCAACTGCGCTCGATTGCCCGCAGCGTCACCGCCACGGCGCGTTACGCCACGCAGATCGACGCCACGGGTCACTGTCTGGTGAGCAACGAGGGCCTGGAAGACTTTCGCGCGATCATCGCCGAGCGGGATGGGCAGGCGGGTCAGACTCTGGCACTGACTGCCGAGATGCTCGCGGCCCTGCGCCTGAACGAAGGCGACCCGGTGCGCTGGGTATCGCTGTGAAAGCCAATCTTCCTTGTACCCAGCGACAGCGCCGGAACAGGCGCGCTGAAGGAGCCACTCCATGATTGTCCGCCCGGCCACTATTACCGACACCCCAGCACTGCTGGCCCTGGCCCTGGCCGAGCGTGCGGGGCCGGGGTTCTGCACCCTGCCTACCAATGAAGAACACGTCGCGCATCGGGTCCGTTGGGCACAGCGCACCTTTGCCGAGCAGGTTGAGCGCTCGGACGCCGATTACCTGTTTGTGCTTGAGGATGATGACCAGCAAGTGCTGGGTGTCAGTGCCCTCAGCGGCGCCGTCGGTTTGCGCGAGCCGTGGTACAACTATCGGGTCGGCGTCAGCGTCCGGTCAGCGCCTGACCTGGGCATCGCGCGACAGATTCCGACGCTGTTCCTCAACAATGAAATGACCGGCCAATCCGAGGTCTGCTCGCTGTTCCTGCGCCACGACCAGCGCCACGGCCACAACGGTCGCCTGCTGTCCCTGAGCCGCCTGTTGTTTGTCGCCGAGTTCCGCCACCTGTTCGGCGACAAACTGATTGCCGAGTTACGTGGCAGGGCCGACGCGCAAGGCTGCTCGCCGTTCTGGGACAGCCTGGGGCGGCACTTCTTCCAGATGGACTTTCATCAGGCCAATCATCTGGCGGGCCTGGGCAACAAAGCGTCGATCGCCGAGCTCATGCCGCGCCAGCCGTTGTACACCTGCCTGCTCAGCGAACAGGCGCAGGCGGTGATCGGCAAGACGCATCCGCACAGCGAAGCGGCGTTGAAGATCCTGCGAGCCGAGGGTTTTGCGCACAAGGGTTACATCGACATTTTCGATGGCGGGCCCGTCGTCGAAGCCCAGGTATCGAAAATCCGCGCTGTGCGTGACAGCCAGACGTTGAGTCTGAGCATCGGCACGCCGGACGAACAGGCACCCGTGTGGCTGCTCCATAATCGGCGCATGGAAAACTGCCGGATGACCGCGGCCCAAGCTCGGCAGATAGGCAGCCATCTGGTGGTTGATCGCCTGACCGCCAGACGCTTGCAACTGCAACCCGGCAACTCGGTGCGCGCGGTTCCGCTGCTGGCCGCGCAACGACAGGCTGCGGCGGCGTGAAGGCTGATTATCACTGAGGGCGTCGTCTGGCGGCGCCCGTTGAGACACGGTCCGCACACGCCATAGGCAAGCTGCAACAGCTTGGCTATATTGGCGACCATGACGTTCACGCCGCCCCTCCGCCAACCCTGCCCGCCCGGTGCCTGCGACTGCGACCGCGAACGCCTGCTGGCCGCTGCCGACAGCGACCTGCGAATCCTGCGCCTGACCCGCCAGGAAGAAAAAGTGCTGGTCGAGCGCCTGGAGCGCATCGATAGCCTCGCCGACCTCGAACGCCTGCAGGAGAAAATGTACGCCCAACTCGGCATCCGCCTGGAAATCACCCCCAGCCTCAAAGAAGTGAAAACCATGCGCGGCATCCAGATCCGCGTCGAAGACTTGCCTGGCCTATGTCGCAAAACCCGACTCGCCATTCCCAAGGCCATCCGACGTGCGCTGGAGCAACGGCCGGAGATCGCGTTTGAATTGCTCAACGCACGGGATTTGTTGCGGGATGCGTAAGCGCAAATTCAAACGGCAAACACCCGCGCATCACTCCAAGGGAACTCTCACCCACTGGCACCGCTCCTACCCGTAGAGGGATTTCCTTTGTGCTGTGCTATTGGAGGACGCCACTATGCGCCGTCTGCTACTCGTTTCGTCGCTCGTGCTTTGCCTGCCCTTCGGTTCCGCCATGGCCCGTGTCGACGCGGGTGATGTCGCGACATCAGCAGGTGTTTCGGCTTCGCTGTATTCCACCTTCAAGGACGACAAATTGCTGATTCCGGCCCGGGACGATGCGTCCAGTTTCGTTGCCAGCGACGGTGCCATTCGTGGTGTTTATCTGGAATCGGTGATGAACCGCGTTCGCCAGGAAAACCCAGGCTTGAATGCCAGCGATGAAGAGCTGGCGCGGGCGATCCTGATTCAGGATGAAGCTCGCTAAACGCATCGAGAAAAAATGCATTAAGCAAAAGGGACAGCTTCGGCTGTCTCTTTTTTTTTCGCTGGGCTGGACGCTCAAAACGCCGCTGGTTGCGCTCGCCAAAGCAGATTGGCCGGGGGTGTCGGTATCAATCGTGAGCTGATCCCTCGACGGCCAGCATTGCGCGAGCGCCGGCAACCGCGCCAGACTGCGCCAGTTTTGGTTGGGGGAAAATCGAATGGATCGTCTCGGCGCAATGCAAACCTTTGTCTGTGTGGTTGAGACCGGTTCGTTCTCGGCGGCGGCGCGACGCTTGCGGATCGGTCAGCCCGCGGTGTCGAAAACCGTCGCGCAACTGGAAGATCGCCTGAGGGTGCGCCTGCTGACGCGCTCGACCCGAGGCTTGATGCCCACCGAAGCCGGGCAGGCATTTTTCGAACGGGCCAAACGCACGCTGGAAGAAGCCGACGAAGCGGACAACGCCGCTCGCGGGGCAGCCGCCGGGCTCAGCGGCACCTTGCGGGTCAGCGCCCCGGTCACCTTCGCGCGGATGCACATCCTGCCGCACTTGGCGGCTTTCCTGGAACAGCATCCGCACCTGGACATCGACCTGCAACTGGATGACCGCCTCGTCAATCTGGTCGAAGAAGGCATCGACGTCGCCTTGCGCCTGGGCGACCTGCGCGACTCGGGGTTGACTGCACGCAAAATCGGCGCCTGCCGACGCCGGGTACTGGCGACGCCGAGGTATTTCGAGCGTTACGGCGAACCCGGATCTCCTGAGGACTTGGCCAATCATCAAGCAGTGATCTATGGCCTGGGCGTCGGGCGGGCCACTTGGCAATTTATGCAAGGCGACGTCGAGCAGTCGGTGACGGTCAACGGCCGCGTGCGCGTGTCCGCGGCCGAGGGTGTCCGCGTCGCGGTGCTTGCGGACCTGGGCCTCAGCCTGTCCTCCGAATGGATGTTCGCCCCGGAACTGGCCAACGGCACCGTCCGCCCGACACTGCAAGACTGGCAACTGCCTGACATGGACCTCTGGGCCCTGCTGCCCGCCGGTCGCATGGCCAGCGCCAAGGCGCGGGCTTTTATCGGGTTTGTCGAGCGACTGCTCAGTACCTCGCACGAGTAACACCCGCTATACCCTGTGGCGAAGGCGCTTGCTCCCGCTCGGCTGCGCAGCAGTCGCCCAACATCGGGGGCCGCTGCGCGACCCAGCGGGAGCAAGCGCCCTCGCCACAGATTTGGGGACATTCAGATGCAATGGGTTCACAACCCGTGTCGGCGATACCAATGACCAGACCCTGCCCGCGCGACACATACTTTCCCCTGTGGCGAGGG
>NZ_JAVLSB010000031.1:0-36605 GCF_031583775.1 Pseudomonas rhizozeae | reverse complement strand
GCCACATCAAAAGCTGTGCGCCGAGGCGGCCTAGTAGCCGACCTGGCTTCGGGTTGTACGCATTCTCCTGTGGGAGCGAGCCGGCTCCGGGCGGCGTTCCGACGAAAGCTGACTTTCAGCTATTGAATAATCTGCGGGTGTACTCAAAACCCTGTGGGAGCTTGGCTTGCCAGCGATGACTTTTGTTCAGGCACTAGAGCTTGTGCAGGTGTACCTATCTAGCGATATTGATCTATCAGAATGACCGCACGATCCGCCCCAATGTCTCCATTGCCTTCTCCGACGCTTCATTCCACGGGCTGCCGTAATTCAATCGAATGCAATTGCGAAAGCGCTGGGTCGGCGAAAAAATGGGTCCCGGCGCGATGCTGATGCCTTGGGCCAGGGCCATCTGAAACAACTTCAGTGAATCCATCTGCTCCGGCAATTCCAGCCACAGGAAATAACCGCCGGCCGGTTGGCTGACCCGAGTTTGCGCGGGGAAGTAGCGGGCGATGGCAGCGAGCATGGCGCTTTGCTGTTCTTCCAGGGCGTAACGCAGTTTGCGCAGGTGCCGGTCGTAGCCACCGTGTTGCAGGTAATCGGCGATGGCCGCTTGCGCCGGCATCGATGCGCACAACGAGGTCATCAATTTCAGCCGTTCGATTTTTTGCGCATAGCGCCCAGCCGCGACCCAACCGATGCGGTAGCCCGGCGCCAGGCTCTTGGCGAACGATCCGCAATGCATCACCAGCCCCTCGGTGTCGAACGCCTTGGCCGGTTTCGGTGCTTGCTGCCCGTAATACAGTTCGGCGTATACGTCGTCCTCGATCAGCGGCACCTGGTGCTCGCGCAACAGCTCCACCAGTGCCTGCTTCTTTGCCTCGGGCATGGTCGCGCCCATGGGGTTCTGGAAACTGGTCATGCACCAGCAGGCCTTGATCGGATGGCGCTCCAGGGTTTGCGCGAGCACGCCGAGGTCGATGCCATCACGCGGATGCACGGGGATTTCCACCGCTTTGAGCTTCAAGCGTTCCAGCACTTGCAGGCTGGCGTAGAACGCCGGCGCTTCAATGGCCACCAGATCGCCGGGTTCGGTCACCGCTTGCAGGCACAGGTTCAGCGCCTCGAGGGCGCCGTTGGTGATCAGCAATTCTTCCATCGGTAACATCAGGCCACCGACCATGTAACGCAGGGCGATCTGCCGGCGCAGTTGCGGGTTGCCCGGCGACAGGTCAGTCACCACCATGCGCGGGTCCATCTCGCGGGTTGCACTGGACAAAGAGCGCGACAGCCGTTGCAGCGGAAACAGCGTTGGGCTGGGGAACGCCGAGCCGAACGGCACGGTGTTCGGGTCCTTGATCGAGTCGAGCACGGAAAACACCAGTTCGCTGACGTCGACTTCGGTGGACTCGTTGACCTGACTGCTGATCACCGGCTCGGAAAACGGGCTCGGCGCGTGGGTATTGACGAAGTAGCCGGAGCGCGGCCGGGCGCGGATCAGGCCGCGACGTTCCAGCAGGTAGTAGGCCTGGAACACCGTGGACGGGCTGACACCATAGGTCTGGCTGGCGTAGCGCACCGATGGCACCCGCTGGCCCGGGCCGAGAACGCCGGAGCGGATCAGTTCAGCGATGTCATCGGCGAATTTTTCGTAGCGTTTCATGGATGGCCCGAGTTGAGAGTATTCATGTGGTACACGTCTTGTGGTCAGTCAAGATTCTTGTGGTCAGCCAGCATCTTGTGGCGAGGGAGCTTGCTCCCGCTGGGGTGCGCAGCGCCCCCACGAGTTTGCGACTGCTCCGCAGCCGAGCGGGAGCAAGCTCCCTCGCCACAGAGACCGTGCCAGATAATGGACGGCATCTTAACGGCTCAACGATTCATCGGCGCAACAAAGCGGCTCTTCGCTTCGCTGTAAATCGCCGCTTCATCGCTGTCGGTAACGCGGAAGACGATAGTCTGCGAGCTGCTGCTCGGCCGCTCGGCGATCATCGCCACCGACACCGGCACATCGACGATCTCGCCCGGGGCAAGGCTCAGCGCAGTGTTGCCCTGCAACTGGAAGCCGTCGCCATCCACCAGGCTCAGTTGATAGGCCTGGCGCTGCTGGGTTTTGTTGATGACTTTCAAGCTATAGATGTTCTCGATCTGGCCCTGGCTGTTTTCGCGGAACAGGCCGCGATCCTTGCTCACATCCAGCGACACCATCGGCCGCTCCACCAAGGCCCAGGCGAGGGCGGCGATCATTGCCACCAGCACCAGCGTGTAACCGATCAGCCGTGGTCGCAGCAGGTGGGTCTTGCCGCCCTGCAACTCGCGTTCCGAGGTGTAACGGATCAGGCCGCGGTCGTAGCCCATTTTGTCCATGATCGAATCACAAGCGTCGATGCACGCCGCGCACCCGATGCATCCCATCTGCAAGCCGTCGCGGATGTCGATGCCGGTCGGGCACACCTGCACGCAGACCTGGCAATCGATGCAGTCGCCCAGGCCAACGTCCGCCGGTTTTACCTCGCGTTTGCGCGGGCCACGGTTTTCGCCACGGGCGGCGTCGTAGGAAATGGTCAGGGTGTCTTTATCGAACATCACGCTCTGGAACCGCGCATAGGGACACATGTGCATGCACACCGCTTCGCGCAGCCAACCGGCGTTGAGGTAAGTGGCTGCCGTGAAGAACAACACCCAGAACAGGCTGACGCCGCCCATTTGCAGGGTCAGCAGTTCCTCGGCCAGCGGCCGGATCGGTGTGAAGTAACCGACGAAGGTCAGCCCGGTCAGCAGGCTGATCGCCAGCCACAGCGTGTGCTTGGCCGAGCGCCGCAGCAGTTTGTTCAGGCCCCAAGGCGCTGCTTGCAGCTTGATCCGCTGATTACGTTCGCCCTCGGTGACTTTTTCCACCCACATGAAGATCCACGTCCAGGAGCTCTGCGGGCAGGTGTAACCGCACCAGACGCGCCCGGCAAACACCGTGATAGCGAACAGGCCAAATGCGGCGATGATCAACAGCGCCGACAGCAGGATGAAATCCTGCGGCCAGAAGGTCGCACCGAAAATGTGGAATTTGCTCTCCGCGAGGTCCCAGAGCACCGCTTGGCGGTCACCCCAATCGATCCACACCGTACCGAAAAACAGCAGAAACAGAAATCCCGCACCGCTCAGGCGCAGGTTGCGAAACAGACCGGTGAAACTGCGGGTGTGGATCAACTTATCGCTAGTCTTGACCTTCACTTTGGGCGTGAAGCTGTGAACGGCTGGAGCCGTTTCGAGATTTCGGACAGGGATTTGTTCGCTCATGGTCGTGTGCTCATCAGCCTCCATCAGGCGTGAGCACTATCACCGCTGATCTGTTTGCATAACAGACTCAGTTATTGCGATAAAAAGCGGATCAGATTGGTACACGTTCTCGCCCTGCGACAACTTGAAGCAGTCGCAGGGCGATTGTCAGGGCTAGGGTGGCGAATATTGACTCAGGTCATTCAAATCACCGAATCACCGTCGGTTTCCTTCAAGTGCCGGCGGCCATCCGCAGCGCCTGCTACGGTTAATGCATCGGCTTCTGCTTCGGTGATGTAAACCCGCGTGCCGTCGATGTCCACCGCAGACATGGCCATGGCCGAATCGGTGATCACCGTCAGGTCTTCGCACAGGCGAATCTCCTCGCCATTCTCGACGGTGAAAAAGCAGGTCTGATTTTCGATGCGCACGGCCATGGTGAGATCCTTTTTTCGCGTGAAGTTAATACCTTAGGTTCGCCAGCGCACTTAACGTTCTGTGCAACCGATTAGTGGTCGCTGCGGTCCATCGCTTACCCCCAATTCTTAAAAGGACAGATGCATGGACGGATGGTGGCATGAAGTCTGGGTAACGCTGCAAGCGGAGTTCGCCGACATCGGTGACGCCAAGCAACTCACGCAAATCACCGTACGCTTGCTGATTGCTGCGTTGCTTGGCGGGATTCTCGGCTTTGAGCGAGAACACAAAGGCAAGGCCGCTGGCGTGCGCACGCACATGCTGGTGGCGTTAGGGGCCGCGTTGTTTGTCTTGGTGCCGCAGATGTCCGGCTCCCAGGCCGATGCCATGAGCCGGGTGGTGCAAGGGGTAATCGCCGGCATCGGCTTCCTCGGCGCCGGCACCATCCTGAAAAACACCGATGGCGACGATGCCCAGGTGCGTGGCCTGACCACCGCCGCCGGTTTATGGATGACCGCCGCCATCGGCGTCTCCGCCGGGTTGGGTCGGGAAGCGACGGCGGTGCTCAGCACGTTGCTGGCGTTAGCGATTTTCAGCGTAATGCCGAGAATCGTGCGTCTACTGGACAAAGATCACGACAGCAGTGATGGCGACGAGGACGGCAATGGAACCGCGCCCTGACCGTAGAAGATTGTGCTGACATTAACTTAGAGGCGACTTAATACGAGCATTAAAGTGCTGCTGCGAGTATGAAAGCCTCATCGAGGGTATTTCCTCCATAGTGAGATTTAAACCCATCCGCTGAATCAAACGGGTTCAATTTTTTTTGACTAATCATATAAAATCTGTCGCAATTCATAGTGATCTCATCGATATTATGAGAAGACACTAGTACTGCCGTACCACCCTTCGCCGCGCCCTTCAAACATTTCCATATATAATGTCGAAACTCGGGGTCTACGCCTGCTGTCGGTTCATCCAAAATAACGAAATCAGCATTCATAGCCAACAGGCTCAAAGTAAAGAACCAGCGTTTTTCACCATAACTGCAGTTCGCGGATTTTTTTGCCCAGATATCGGCATACCGACTAATGAGTTCAGGGCACCAAATTTGAAGTTTTTCAATAGCCATGTCTTTGCTAAGTTTTTTACTGGAACAGAGAATTGTGATCATTTTGAAAATATCGAACATTCTTAAGGTGTGCGGAGTTGTAATTGTTTGAGAGAGATAAAGGTGGGTAGAAAAATCAATGATCAACTGGCAGTACTCTGCCTGTTTAATACTGCAAATTATATCAAAGAGAGTCGTCTTTCCAGAGCCGTTAGGCCCGAGCAATCCGACAATAGCACCAGAGCAAACAGATAATGAGGTCTCTCTGAATAAAGCGCGACTGTCGTATCCAAAGCTGAGCTTATCTATAATCATTGATTTCATTAATATCGACTCCAGACGGGATTAACTCTTAAGTAATGGTAGTTTGCATAAAAAAGTATTGTAAATGTTAGCCCTATTATCGTTGCGATTTGTTTAGCCGGATGCAGGCTGCCGGCCAGTATCATTTTCGCAATGATAAGTGGGTTGTATTGGTAGATTGTGCTTATCTCCACGGATCGCTGTGTATTGTTTCCCGCAATCGCCAGAATCAAAAATATAAATGAAATGATAGACAATACAGTGTTGGCGTTCTGAAAAGTCATCGGCAGGGCAGTAATAAGCAGGCCGAGTGTATTAAATAGCAAGAAGCAGATGTAGCATCGGTAAACGATTGATAGAAGCTCCATTGGGTTAAAAGTTCCTGAGTTGGGCTTGGTGAAGATATAGAAAATGACGGCGTAGGCTATTACAATAAATGAATAAGCGAAAAAATGACCGAGGAGAAAGATGAATTTAGCTTCAAAGGTATAGATGAAAGATCTTATAAAGCCACTTTCCCTTCTCCCAATTATGTACAGAGCAAATCCAAACAACGCGACGCTAGATGAAATGTAGGCGTAAAAAAGAGACGTAGATTCTATATAGTTCGAGTCAGGCGGTAAAATTGAATTTTCAAAAGAAATCAGTACATAATAAAACGCTATAGGTGATAAGACTGTCCACAGTAGAGCGGTTGGCTCCTTCATTTGCTCTTTGATGAAAATGATTGCGAGGTGACTTGATCGTTGCAATGTTCGTTTCATATTGTTTTCCGTCCTAGGGGAAGGGCACCATGACTTGCTGCCGTTCAGGCATGATCGCTTCGAAGAAATGAGCGGAATATTGATTGGATAGGTTAATGTTTCTTGAACTATTCATGTGCAAAAATAAGTCAGGAGAGACGTATTTAGCGGCGAAATAAGTAGCGCCTTCTATTTGTATGGGTTTCAGATAAATAAAACCGGTGATTTCATTTGCGTTGAGCGAATCTAATAATCCTTGGGTGGTGAATGGCATTGTATGTATGTCTTGAGATGAGCCTTCCTGAATAAAGGCCACGATGTCAGCGTACGTTTTATAATGGTTGCAATTCATAAAATGCTGGAGATAGGGGTCGTGGATTTCCCTAATGCGCCCATTTGTAGTGTGAAAAACGTCCATAAACCGATATGTCTGCCAAAGCTCTAGCAAAGATTTCTCCAATGCCTCCGCCGGCGTCGCCGAATAAGCCATGCCCGCGCAATATCTAACGCTTGCTGATTCGCTGTCGTTGCCGTAGACAAGCAGCAAGCATTTTCCAGGGAAGTGTCGATCCGATATGTCGATGACCGACACACTTCCCGTATTTATCAAATTGGAATAAATTGCAGATGCAGGGCCTTGTATTTTAAGTTGATCTATCTCAACTTGGCTTAATATTTTTCGACATTTACTAGTGAGCCAATATCTAACTAGAAATTGCCTTTCAAGTTGTTCCTTCAAAGAGCCAAATATTGCCTTTTCAGCATTTCGATGAAAGCTGCAGCCACAGGTGTCCCTGAGTGGGTACAATTCGTTGTCTTTCTCGATTTTGTGGCTGCTTAATGATATGAGCGCGCTAGGTATAAAACACTCCGTGAAATCTTTTGCTCTATACACTTTGGTCAGGTTAAACTCATGTCTGTTAATACTGCGCAGCGTGGTGGTTTTACTGGAGGTCTGGATAAGCGCAGTACCGAGTTTAAGTTGTTCCTTCTTGGTAAGCGTGTGCGAGAGCTTGCCAGTTGTGCAAGGAATGATCTCCATATAGAAATGCCGACGCTCGAAATATTCTCCTAAAGCTGTTCGAGTCGAATGGGAACCCCTGCCAATGCCTGACCCACCGTTTCCCCAGATATCACTCACCTCTACGGAAGACGGCATATGTGTCAGGCAAGCGGGTTGGAAGACAATGCTTGACAAGTTATCTTGGAAATATAGGTTCATGCTTATTCATCCGATAAATTGGACACACAGTGGCAGAAAAAGCGCGGGGTTGATTCCGATCGACTTGCACAGCATTGTGTCGTTATAGGCTGACCATAAGCGGCTTTGCAGTCCTACTTTTTTAACTTGTAAATCTGTGAGCATATACATTGAGCCAACCTCCATGAGTGCCATTCGGTAGCCTCGGTACCGATATTTGAATACTGTTTTAGGCATAAAGGACGTGTAAACGATGGCTAGCGCTGGTGATCCGATATCGGTATCTTTTGTTAATATCGATATTTTCAAAGGTGTCACGTCTTCACTGTTTCTAACTGCCTCGAATTCGCACGAATTTGGAAGAAGGTGCAATATCCTTTCTTCGCACGGCCAATCTAGTGCCTGATCCGTCAAGCAACACACAAATATCTCGGTGGGGTATAATGCGCCGGCGCTGGGATAACCGCGCTTGAAGCTGTTGTGTTGTCTTGAGGTCAAGGGTTCGACTATCTGTTTTACCGTGTCGAAGTCGATATGGGATTTATCAAAATAGTCGCACGATTCGTTTCTATGTAAATCGCTTGATAAGCTAGTCATTGAATCTGCAGAAATAATGGACTTCGAAGGTGGATACAGTCTGAGTTCGTTACCCGTTAAATCTTCAAGATGCTTGCTTTCAAAGAAATGCAAGGACGTAGAATGGCGTGTTGCGTCATGAATGATAAAGTTTCCCTGGCAGTGGAAATTTAAAATCCGTTCGTAAACAAGCGGATCTGTGAACCTGAGGTAATAATCATGAGGAATGTTTTTCACTTGGTACCTCCAATACAATCGCACATGCACCAATGGGAAGCTGCCGATTCAGATACAGATCCATCGTTTAGCGAGATGGTAGTCTCCGTCAGTATATTGTCTTGAAAGCGATAAACACGGCCAAGACCCGTTACCGTTTTTATCTTCTGCACTGTTGCACCGAAAACCAGGGTTTTCTGAAAAAGACTCATCGTTTGGCCAGGTATGCTTGTTTCTCTTTCGTGGCAAAATTTCAGTAATTTTGACCACGAGTTTGTCGAGTTTTTGTAATACTCATTGTTCAGTAATTTGTCGATCGAGCAAAAGTGACAGGCGTTACCCATATCCGGTATAAAAGGCTGGCTGATCACATAGGTATTCCCTTTGCAATAACCTACCGATATCGCGCTGTCAGGGTGCTTCGATACGAAAGCGAAATATAGATTTTTAAGGTCTTGGTAATTATATTGTTCACACAGCAAAACTACGAGGTACTTATAAGGCTCGTTGGTATTTGATATCAGGTCATCGAAATGACATACATTGAATTCGCAAGGAAGCTCCTCTTTGAGTATGTTTTCAAGTTGTATGTCGAAGTTCCAGTTGTACGCCACCGTTATTTTTTCGAAATAATACTCAGCGATTTGGTCAATTTTAATTATTTTTTTAAGAGCTTCATAGGCCTCGGTGGAATCGAGTCTGTGCGCCCCGAACAAATCGTCTAACTCATGCTTGGTGATAGATTTTTTAGCGTGTATGGCTTTTATGACATCAAATAGAGAATATGATTTTATTTTAGTGATGCCATTTTCCGATAATACAATGTTGTCGTTTTGGAAATTAAGGATTTCGTAATTGCTTATGCTTAATTGCATGGTAGTGGCTCCATGCAGGCCTTTCTGATAGGCTCAGAAAGGCCTGCCCTTTTCTATTGTTTTAATTATTGTTCAGTAGTTACTTCGCTTTGACTCGTGACGGCGTTACCTCCAGAACCTCCGCTACCGCCACTGCCACCACTGCAGCCACCGCCACCGCCGCAACCACCACTCCCACCACAACCACCAGCGCCGCCGGACCCGCCAGCCATTTTTGGACTATTTGCGTTGCCAAACTCTTCATTAAAGCTAAAGAGAGTTTCGATCAAGTTTTCATTTTTCATTATGTCGATGTCCTTGTCATTTATCGCCATCCGTCATTGAGTGGCCGTTAAATTTTTAGAGTCTTCGATGCAATTTTTCAAGTAGGTCTCTTTTCTGCTGTAGGAAGAAACGCTCAAGAAAAAAGGCAATTTCTTGCTTTAGATTATTAACTTTCCGATGAGTAGTTGTTATCTATAAACGTGCTGGAGTATTTAAATTGTTCAGGCTATACGCGTGGTTTGACAGAGTTTGAATATTCGTGTGCGCGCCCACACATGACTTCCGTCCTCAGATCTATGTAAGAAACTTCCTTGTTTCTTGTAAGTTAACGGCTGATTTTCTTTGCCAATCGAACTGTTAATCCGACGAGCGGTAGGGCGGCGTGCAAGTTAGTGAGGTTCGAGATTAGGTAATGGAATACACGCAGAGGTAAGTGGGGAGGTCACGAATCGTCAAGGCCGAAAATCCGCTGCGCTGGGTGTGTCCGCAGCGCAGCCTTCGTTGCTTCTACACTTGAGGCGTCACAATCACCGGCGGCACAGTACTCGGCGGTTCTTCCTTGGCCGGCGGCGTTGTGCCCGGTGGTTCTTGTTCCGGCACTGGTTGCGGTTCGGTGGGGGGGAGCGTCGGGGTGTCGATGTTCGGGTCGGGGGTTTCTGCAGGAATCGGGATGTTCATCGGAGCGGTCCTCCTGGATTGATGGCCAAAGCACAGCGGCGGCACATGGCGTGAGTCGTGCTTCTTAAAGATTGACCTGCGGTGTGCGGTTTTGATTCCCGCGGATGTGCGGCGAGCAATCCCGGTGAACTTTTGTCCGCCGCTGTCGCTCGGAACCTTGGTGGGCTGATTCCAGCGCGAGGCAGCCACGCGACGACTATTCAGACACATGAGCGTCCATGGGGCGTAAAGGAGAGATGCTCGATGACTGCTGAAAAACCGACTGAGTTGCACTACAACGCACAATTGCCGTTATCCCAGGCTTTGCTGCTGCCACGCATCGCCATTGAGAACACCATGCCGACCCTCGATGGCGGCCAGTTTGCGGTGAAAGCCGTAGCCGGCCAGGACATCACGGTAACCAGCAAAGTCTTCGCCGACGGTCACGACAAAATGGCTGTGCGGATTCGGTGGCGCGGCGAGGGCGATGACGCCTGGCGCAGCGCAACCATGGACGAGTTGGGTAATAACGGCTGGCAGGGCAGCTTCACCGTGCCGGAGCAGGGCCGCTATGTGTTTTGTATCGAAGCCTGGATCGACCAGTTCGCCAGTTTCCGTTACGAACTGGAGAAAAAGCACACCGCCGGCGTGCCGGTCAGCCTGGAGTTGCAGGAGGGCCGCAGTTATGTGCAGCAGGCTGCCGAACGCAGCGAAGGCCAACTGAGCGAAGACTTGGCGGCGTTGCACCACGAACTCAGCGGCCTGCTTGAAACCGAGCAGGTCGCGTTGTTTCTGCACCAGCGCAGCGCCGACCTGATGGCCGAGGCCGATCTGCGCCCGTATCTGAGCCTGAGCCCGGAATACCCGCTGGACGTCGAGCGTGACCTGGCGCAGTTCGCCAGTTGGTACGAGCTGTTCCCGCGCTCGATCACCGACGACAAGGCTCGCCACGGCACCTTTAATGACGTGCACGCGCGGTTGCCGATGATTCAGGACATGGGCTTCGACGTGCTGTATTTCCCGCCGATCCACCCGATCGGCCGCGCGCACCGCAAAGGCCCGAACAACTCGTTGACCGCCGGCCCGAATGATCCGGGCAGCCCTTATGCCATCGGTAGCAGCGACGGTGGGCACGAGGCGATTCACCCGGAACTCGGGACCCGCGATGACTTCCGGCGTTTGGTGGCCGCGGCCGCCGAGCATGGTCTGGAAATCGCCCTCGACTTCGCGATTCAGTGTTCCCAGGACCATCCGTGGCTCAAACAGCACCCGGGTTGGTTCAACTGGCGCCCGGACGGCACGATCAAATATGCCGAGAACCCGCCGAAGAAATACCAGGACATCGTTAACGTCGACTTTTATGCCGCGGACGCCATCCCGAGTCTGTGGACCGAGTTACGCGACATCGTGGTCGGTTGGGTCGAGGAGGGTGTGAAGATCTTCCGCGTCGATAACCCGCACACCAAGCCGCTGCCGTTCTGGCAATGGCTGATTGCCGATGTGCGGGCGCTGTACCCAGAGGTGATGTTCCTCGCCGAGGCTTTCACCACGCCGGCGATGATGGCGCGCCTGGGCAAGGTCGGTTACACCCAGAGCTACACCTATTTCACCTGGCGCAACACCAAGTACGAGTTGTCGACTTACCTCAGCGAACTCAACGAATCGCCGTTGCGCGAATGCTACCGGCCGAATTTCTTCGTCAACACCCCGGACATCAACCCGGCGTTCCTGCATGAATCGGGGCGTGCCGGGTTCCTCATCCGCGCGGCGTTGGCGACCATGGGCTCGGGGTTGTGGGGCATGTATTCGGGCTTCGAATTGTGCGAAGCGGCGCCGGTGCCAGGCAAGGAGGAATACCTGGACTCTGAGAAATACGAAATCCGTCCACGGGACTTCACCGCGCCGGGCAACATCATTGCCGAGATCGCCCAGCTCAACCGCATTCGCCGGCAGAACCCGGCGCTGCACACCCATTTGGGCCTGAAGATCTACAACGCCTGGAACGACAACATTCTGTACTTCGGTAAACGCAGCGCCGATGGCAGCAATTTTATTCTGGTGGCGGTCAGCCTCGATCCACACAACGTCCAGGAAGCGCATTTCGAACTGCCGCTGTGGGAATTGGGCTTGCCGGACGACGCCGAAACCCAGGGCGAGGACTTGATGAACGGCCACCGCTGGACCTGGTACGGCAAGTCGCAATTTATGCGCATTGAACCGTGGAATCAGCCGTTCGGGATTTGGCGGATTACCACGGGTTAATCGCTGTTGCTGCTGTGGCGATTGCTGATGTGGCGAGGGAGCTTACTTGCTCCCGCTCGACTGCGCAGCAGTCGCCAGGCCTGACAGCACGGTGTCGCTAATAGTTTTGGGGCCGCTACGCGACCCGGCGGGAGCCAGCCCTCGCCACAAAAAACCATATTCAACAGGAGTTTCAAATGGCGAAGAAACCCAGGTCAGCGACGTTCATCAATGACCCGCTCTGGTACAAAGACGCGGTCATCTATCAAGTCCATGTCAAATCCTATTTCGACTCCAACAACGACGGGATCGGCGACTTTCCCGGCCTGATCGCCAAACTCGATTACATTGCCGACCTCGGCGTCAACACCATTTGGCTGTTGCCGTTCTACCCGTCGCCACGCCGCGATGATGGCTATGACATTGCCGAATACCGTGGCGTCAGCCCCGACTACGGGACGTTGGCCGACGCCAAGCGCTTTATCGCCGAAGCGCACAAACGCGGCTTGCGGGTGATCACCGAGCTGGTCATCAACCACACCTCAGACCAGCATCCGTGGTTCCAGCGAGCGCGTAAGGCCAAGGCCGGTTCGGCGGCGCGGGACTTTTATGTGTGGTCGGATGACGACCAGAAATACGACGGTACGCGGATCATTTTCCTCGACACCGAAAAGTCCAACTGGACCTGGGACCCGGTCGCCGGCCAGTACTTCTGGCACCGTTTCTATTCGCACCAGCCAGACCTGAACTTCGATAACCCGCAAGTGATGAAAGCGGTGCTGTCGGTAATGCATTACTGGCTCGACATGGGCATCGACGGCCTGCGCCTCGACGCCATCCCGTACCTGATCGAGCGTGACGGCACCAACAACGAAAACCTTCCGGAAACCCACAGCGTTCTCAAGCAGATCCGCGCCGAAATCGACGCGCATTACCCGGACCGCATGCTGCTGGCCGAGGCCAACCAGTGGCCGGAAGACACCCAGTTGTATTTCGGCGACGTGAAGGGCGACAACGGCGACGAATGCCACATGGCATTCCACTTCCCGTTGATGCCGCGCATGTACATGGCGCTGGCCCAGGAAGATCGTTTCCCGATCACTGACATCCTGCGCCAGACCCCGGAGATCCCCGCCAATTGCCAATGGGCGATTTTCCTGCGCAACCACGATGAACTGACGCTGGAAATGGTCACTGACAAAGAGCGCGATTACCTGTGGAATTACTACGCGGCCGATCGGCGCGCGCGGATCAACCTGGGTATCCGTCGCCGCCTCGCACCCTTGCTGGAACGGGATCGCCGGCGCGTCGAGCTGCTCAATAGCCTGCTGCTGTCGATGCCGGGGACGCCGACCCTGTATTACGGCGATGAAATCGGCATGGGCGACAACATCTACCTTGGCGACCGCGACGGTGTGCGCACGCCGATGCAGTGGTCGATCGACCGCAATGGCGGTTTTTCCCGCGCCGACCCGGCGAGCCTGGTCCTGCCGCCGATCATGGATCCGCAGTACGGCTACCTGTCGGTGAACGTCGAAACCCAGGCCGGTGATCCGCATTCGCTGCTGAACTGGACCCGGCGCATGCTCGCCGTGCGCAAACAGACCAAGGCGTTCGGGCGCGGCACGTTGAACATGTTGTCGCCGAGCAACCGGCGGATCCTGGCGTACACCCGCGAATACACCGGCGACGACGGCAAGCAAGAGATCATTCTGTGCGTGGCTAACGTCTCGCGCAGCGCGCAGGCGGCGGAGCTGGACTTGTCGGCCTACGTCGGCATGGTGCCGGTGGAGATGCTTGGCGGTAACGCTTTCCCACCCATTGGCCAGTTGAATTTTCTGCTGACGCTGGCCCCTTACGGCTTCTACTGGTTTGTTCTGGCCGCGGAGAATCAAATGCCGAGCTGGCACGTTGAACCGGCGCAAAGCTTGCCGGACTTCACCACCCTGGTGCTCAAACAACGCATGGAAGAACTGCTGGAATCGCCTTCGCGCCAAGCGCTGGAAGAACAGATCCTGCCGAACTGGCTGCAGAACCGTCGCTGGTTCGCCGGCAAGGATTCGGCCATCGAGAACGTGCACATCGCCGATGGTGTGCGTTTCGGCGATGCGCAACATCCGGTGTTGCTGAGCGAAATCGAAGTCACCAGCGGCGGCCAGACCGCGCGTTATCAGCTGCCATTTGGCTTTATCGCCGAGGATCAGGTCGGCCCGGCGTTGCCGCAGCAACTGGCCCTGGCCCGTGTTCGCCGTGGACGTCAGGTGGGTTTGATTACCGATGCATTCAGCCTGGAAAACTTCGTCCGCGCCGTGCTGGCCGGGATGCACGACAACAGCGTATTGCCGGCCAGCGGCGGCGAACTGATCTTCGAGCCGACCGCGCAACTGGCGAAACTCGGGCTCAATGCCGAGTCCGAAGTGCGTTACCTGTCCGCTGAGCAATCCAACAGTTCGGTGGTGGTGGGCAAGAGCCTGGTGCTCAAATTGATCCGCAAACTGGCGTCCGGGGTTCACCCAGAACTGGAAATGAGCGCGTATTTGACGGCGGCCGGTTTCCCCAACATCTCGCCGCTGCTCGGTTCGGTGGTGCGCCGTGACGCGCAGGGCGAAGACTCGCTGCTGATGATCGCCCAAGGTTACTTGAGCAATCAGGGCGATGCCTGGGAATGGACGCAGAACAACCTCGAACGCGCCTTGCGCGATGAGCTGGCGGATGCCATGTCCGAGCAGGACCAGCATTACAACGCCCTCGGCGAGCTCAAGGATTTCGCCGGCATGCTCGGCCAGCGCCTCGGTGAGATGCACCATGTGCTGGCGGCGCCTACCGAAGACCCGGACTTCGCGCCGGTGGTCACCAGCGCCAAGGATGCAAGCGCGACGGCCAAGGATGTCACTGCGCAAATGGAGCGCGCCTTGCAGTTGCTCAAACAGCAGCAGAATCAATTGAACCCGGCGGACCAGGCGTTGGTCAGTCGTTTGCTGGAAAACAAAAAGGTCGTGCTCGCGCATATCCAGGCACTGGCGAAGAAAGCCGTTGGCGGACTGCGGATTCGGGTCCATGGTGATCTTCACCTGGGCCAGGTTCTGGTGATCAAGGGCGACGCCTACCTGATTGACTTCGAAGGTGAACCGGCGCGGCCGCTGCACGAACGCCGTGGCAAGCACAGCCCGTATAAAGACGTCAGCGGTGTATTGCGCTCATTCGACTACGCCGCGGCGATGACCATTAACGTGCACAACGTCGACAACACCGACGAGGCACAAGCGGCCCGCCGCAGGGTTGCGGAACGTTACCTGGCCGAAGCGCGCCAGGCATTTGTGAAGGCATACCGGCTGGCGGCAGCTAGTCTTGCTCATGCATGGCAAGACCCGGAAGGCGAGGACGCCGCGTTGGCGTTGTTCGGTCTGGAGAAGGCGGCCTATGAAGTGGCCTATGAAGCCGAAAATCGCCCCACCTGGCTACCCGTGCCACTGCACGGTCTGGTCGGGTTATTGAGTGGGCTCAAACCCTTTTCCGATGTGGGTGGAGAGTAGTCATGAGTTTCTTGAACAAGGATCAGGGTCAGATCAAACAAGCTACCGCGCTCCCTGACGCGCGGGACATCGACGCGTTGGTACGCGCCGAACACCAGGATCCTTTTGCCATCCTCGGGCCGCACGGCGACGGCAAGGGTGGGCAGTTTATCCGTGCCTACCTGCCTGATGCCTTGAGCGTGCAAGTGGTGGCCAAAGAGTCCGGTGAAGAACTGGGCAGCCTTGACGCCACGCAGACTCCGGGCTTGTTTGTCGGCCATTTCGACCACGCTCAGCCCTACCTGCTGCGCACCCGTTGGGCCGGCGGCGAGCAAACTGCGGAAGATCCCTACAGCTTCGGCCAGTTGCTGGGCGAGATGGACTTGTACCTGTTTGCCGAAGGCAACCACCGCGACCTGAGTTCGTGCCTCGGCGCACAACTGATGAACGTGGAAGGGGTCGACGGTGTCCGGTTTGCCGTGTGGGCACCGAATGCCAAGCGTGTTTCGGTGGTCGGTGACTTCAATGTCTGGGACGGTCGCCGGCATCCGATGCGCCTGCGCCATCCTTCCGGGGTCTGGGAGTTGTTCGTGCCACGCCTGCAGGCTGGCGAAACTTACAAATATGAAGTGCTCGGCGCCCACGGCATCCTGCCGCTGAAAGCCGACCCAGTGGCCTTGGCCACTGCGCTGCCGCCGGACACCGCGTCCAAAGTAGCGTCGAAACTGAACATCGACTGGCAAGACCAGGACTGGATGCAACAGCGCGGCGAGCGCCAAGGCAACAGTGCGGCGCTGTCGATCTACGAGTTGCACGCCGGGTCCTGGCAGTGCGAGCTCGACGAAGCGGGCGAAGTGGCGCGGCAGTACAACTGGCACGAACTGGCTGATCGCTTGATCCCGTACGTCAAAGAACTGGGTTTCACTCACATCGAACTGATGCCGATCATGGAGCACCCGTTTGGCGGTTCCTGGGGTTATCAGCCGTTGTCGCAGTTCGCCCCAAGTGCGCGCTATGGTTCGCCGGACGACTTTGCGGCGTTCGTCAACGCCTGTCACCAAGCGGAGATCGGCGTGATCCTTGACTGGGTGCCCGCGCATTTCCCAACCGATACCCACGGTTTGGCGCAATTCGACGGCACCGCGCTGTACGAATACGGCAACCCGCTGGAAGGTTTCCACCAGGATTGGGACACGCTGATTTACAACCTGGGCCGCACCGAGGTGCACGGCTTTATGCTGGCGTCGGCGCTGCATTGGCTCAAGCATTTCCACATTGACGGGCTGCGGGTCGATGCCGTGGCGTCGATGTTGTATCGCGATTATTCGCGCAAGGCTGGCGAATGGATTCCTAACCGTCACGGCGGCCGCGAGAACCTTGAAGCCATTGATTTCGTCCGCCATCTCAACGACGTGGTGGCCCTCGAAGCCCCCGGCGCGCTGATGATTGCCGAAGAGTCCACCGCATGGCCGGGCGTGAGCCAGGGCACCCAGCAGGGCGGGTTGGGCTTCAATTACAAATGGAACATGGGCTGGATGCACGATTCGCTGCATTACATCCAACAGGATCCGGTTTACCGTGGCCATCACCACAATGAACTCAGTTTCGGCCTGGTCTACGCCTGGTCCGAGCGCTTCATCCTGCCGATCTCCCACGATGAAGTGGTGCACGGCAAGCATTCGCTGATCGACAAAATGCCCGGTGACCGCTGGCAGAAATTCGCCAACTTGCGCGCTTACCTGAGCTTTATGTGGACCCATCCGGGCAAGAAGCTGTTGTTCATGGGCTGCGAGTTCGGCCAGTGGCGCGAGTGGAACCATGATCAGCAACTGGACTGGTACCTGCTGCAATACCCTGAGCACAAAGGCGTACAGAAACTGGTCAGCGACTTGAACCGGTTGTACCGCGAAGAGCCAGCGCTGCACGACCAGGACGATAAGCCGCAGGGCTTCCAGTGGCTGATCGGCGATGACGCGATCAACAGCGTTTACGCCTGGCTGCGCTGGAGCAAGGACGGCAAACCGGTGCTAGTAGTGGCCAACTTCACTCCAGTGCCGCGCCAAGCCTACCGCGTCGGCGTGCCGTTCCCAGGGCGCTGGACCGAGCTGCTGAACAGCGATGCCGATACCTATGCCGGTTCCAACTATGGCAATGGCGGCGGGGTGTTCACCGAGGATGAACCGAGCCATGGCCAGGAAATGTCGCTGATGCTGAATCTGCCGCCACTGGCGGTGATCATCCTCCGGCCGGAGGGTTGATCGGCTGTTGAGACGTTGATCGTCAGGCAACAGATGTGCGTTGCCTGATGTGACGCCATCGCTGGCAAGCCAGCTCCCACCGTTTTTCAGTGTGATCACGATTCTCTGAACACCTGAAAACCCTGTGGGAGCTGGCTTGCCAGCGATAGCGGTCTGACTGCCAACACATCCCTACCAACATCCCCAATCCTCTGTGGGAGCGAGCCTGCTCGCAAATGCCTCCTGCCGCCACACCAATCCCCGAGACATCACCCAACACGCTTTATTATGATTTTCTGCCGCGCAAGGGTAACGTTGAACGCCGACGATTCCCGACCCTGCCGATAGGATGCCGCCCCTCATGTTTGAACTCGATCACGACCTGGCCCAGGACATCGTCGACCGGGCGATGGCGATCCTGCCGTACAACGTCAATGTCATGGACAGCCAGGGTTTGATCCTGGGCAGTGGCGAGCCGGAGCGGGTCAACACTCGCCACGAAGGCGCGCAACTGGTGCTGGCCAACGGGCGGGTGGTGGAAATCGACAGTCAGACCGCGATGCACCTCAAGGGCGTGCAGCCTGGCATCAACTTGCCGCTGCTGCTCGATCAACGGCTCATTGGTGTGCTAGGCATCACCGGTGAGCCGGAGCAACTGCGCACCTACGCAGAACTGGTGCGGATGACCGCCGAAATGCTGGTCAGCCAGCGCAACCAGCAGGGTGAGCAACAATGGCGGCGGCAGCGCTGCGACGATCTGCTGGCCTTATTGCTCAGCGAAACAGGCGATTCGCCACGGTTGGTGGACGAAGCGCAGCAGATGGGGTTGAAGCCGCAACTGGCGCGCGTGCCGTGCCTTTTTGAATTGGGCGCGGATCAGCGGCCGGGGCAGACCGTCGAGGCGTTGAGCGCCTGGCTGATGTCACGTTACCCAGACAGTTGGTGCGTGAGCGCCGCGCCGTCGTCGCTGCTCTGGTGTCGCCCGGCCAGTCATATGGTGGACGCGCCACGACTGCTGGAAAAACTCGATGGCCTGGGTTGGAACATCCTGCGCATCGCGGTCGGTGGTGCGACCGAAGGCTTGAACGGGCTGCGCCGCAGCTATCGTCGGGTCGGTGATCTGCTCGCCTATGGCCGCGAGGTGTTGCCGGATTCGCGGCTGCTGGTCCTCGACCGTTACGCGCTGCCGGTACTGCTGTGGCGCCATCGTCACGACGACGCCCTCGACGAACTGCTCAGCCCCCTGCGCAGAGTGCTCGCCAAGGACAACAATGGCCAGTTGCTCGCCACCTTGCGCAGTTGGTGCGAACACGATGGCCAGAGTCAGGCCTGCGCCGATGCGTTGGGCATCCACCGCAACAGCCTGCGTTACCGGATGGAGCGGATCGCCGAACTCAGTGGCGTCGATCCACTGAGACTGGATGGCATGCTCGCGCTCTATCTCGGGGTTCAGCTGTTGCCGGCGAGCACTGTCGTTTGATTCGCCAGTGTTTGTAGGAATGAACAACAAAGCCTGTCGCCACTTGTGCAGCGGACCGGCGTCAGCGGCGCTGGCAACTGGCAGCATGATCTGCATCGCCTTCGGAGAATCCACATGAAAATCGTCATCGCCCCCGACTCGTTCAAGGACAGCCTCAGCGCGCAAGGGGTGGCCGATGCTATCGCGCTCGGCCTGGCCGATGTCTGGCCCGACGCGCAATTGCTCAAGTGTCCGATGGCGGACGGCGGGGAGGGGACCGTGGAATCGATTCTGGCCGCGTGTGACGGCGAGCTGCGCCGCCAGAGCGTCCGCGGCCCGCTCGGCGCCACGGTCAACGCCCATTGGGGCTGGCTGCCGCAAAGCCACACGGCGATCATCGAAATGGCCGAGGCCAGCGGTTTGCAGTTAGTCCCGCCGGGGCAGCGCGATGCGTGTTCCAGCGGCACCTTCGGCACCGGTGAACTGATCCGCGCGGCCCTGGATGCCGGTGCCGAACGCATCATCCTGGCCATCGGCGGCAGTGCCACCAATGACGGCGGGGCCGGGGCCATGCAGGCGCTGGGCGTGCGTTTGATCGACGCTGACGATCATGAGCTGCCACCCGGCGGGCTGGCCTTGGCGCAATTGGAGCGCATCGACCTGCAAGGGCTCGACCCACGGCTGGCGGCGGTGCGCTTCGAGATCGCGGCCGACGTCAACAATCCCCTGTGCGGCCCGCACGGCGCGTCGGCGATTTTCGGTCCGCAAAAAGGCGCATCGCCCGAGCAAGTGCAGCTGCTGGATCAAGCGTTGGGACATTTCGCCGAGCATTGCGCCAAGGTCTTGCCTAAAGATGTCCGTGATGAGCCGGGCAGTGGTGCGGCCGGCGGCTTGGGGTTTGCGGCCAAGGCCTTTCTCGCTGCGCAGTTCCGCGCCGGGGTGGAAGTGGTCGCCGACCTGGTGGGCCTGGCGGAAGCGGTGCAAGGCGCGGACCTGGTGATTACCGGCGAAGGCCGTTTCGATGCGCAAACCCTGCGCGGCAAGACGCCGTTCGGTGTGGCGCGGATCGCCCGACAGGCAGGCGTGCCGGTGATCGTCCTTGCTGGCACCTTGGGCGAGGGCTATCAGGAACTCTACGATCACGGCATCGACGCCGCGTTCGCCTTGGCCAGCGGGCCGATGACCCTGGAGCAAGCCTGTGCCGAAGCGCCGCGATTGCTGCAAGAGCGCGCGGTAGACATCGCGCGGGTCTGGCGATTGGCGAAATCCAGCGCGTAGCGAGTAGGGGGCGCCATGCACCGAGTGTTTCACCTCTGAAACACTCGTAATTTCCTGAAATATATTTATCCAATCCCCGCAGTATTCCTAAAGTCCGGCCGATAACAAGGTCAGGCGAATGACCCTCTTACCACGGTGACGCCGCGCTGCAGGCCAGCGAATACGGCACGGATGCCCGAGTTCAACACTCCCGAGAGTCATCCTATGTCCTTGCGTAATCTCAATATCGCTCCGCGCGCCTTTCTGGGTTTTGCTTTCATTGCACTGCTGGTGGTGATCCTCGGCGTGTTCGCAGTCAACCGCATGACCATCATTCGCCAGGCATCAGTCGACATGAGCAGCAATCAGCTGCCCAGCGTGGGTTTCCTCAGTCAGATCAGCGAAAACGTGCTGCGCATGCGGATCACCTCGTTCCGCATCCTGGTCAACCGCGAGCCGGCCAGCCTGCAGGAAGCCGAAACCCGCATTGGGGCGCTGGTCGACAAGGCCCGTGCGGCGCAGGCCAGTTACGCGGCACTGCCGGCCGGCGCCGACGAGTTGGCGCTGTACAAAACGTTCACCACTACCTTCGATAACTATTTGCAGGCGCAACGGGAGATGCTCGACCTCTCGCGGCAAAACAAACTCGAAGAGATGCGCACCTTGATCAACACGCGGGTCAAGGAGGGCACCGACGCCATGGGCGAGCAGCTCAACAAACTGATGACCTTCAACAGTGAAGCGGCCAACGCTGCGAGTATCGTCGCGGCGAGCAATTACGATTTCGCCGTCAACGGCATCATCGCCGTGTCGGTGGCCGCCGCGCTGTTGACGGTGTTGCTGGCCTGGCTGTTGACCCGCAGCATCGTCACGCCATTGGCCCGCGCGGTAGTGGCGGCGGAAACCATCGCCGGCGGCAATCTGACCAAAGCCATCGAAGTCGACGGCAAGGACGAACCGGCGCGGTTGCTCGCGGCGTTGTCGACCATGCAGGGCAACCTGCGCCAGACCATCGAGCAGATCGCCGGTTCCGCCACGCAATTGGGCGCCGCCGCCGAAGAACTCAGCGCGGTAACCGAAGAAGCCTCCCGTGGCCTGCAGCAGCAGAATAATGAAATCGAACAAGCCGCCACCGCCGTCAACGAGATGACCGCAGCGGTCGAGGAAGTGGCGCGCAACGCGGTGTCGACTTCCGAAGCGTCCAACCAGTCGACCCAGGCCGCCCGCGAAGGTCGCGACCGTGTTGTCGAAACCGTCGGCGCGATCCAGACCATGACCCAGGACGTGCAAAACACTTCGGTGATGATCGAGGGCCTCGCCACCCAGGGCCGCGACATCGGCAAAGTACTCGACGTGATCCGCGCCATCGCCGAGCAGACCAACCTGCTGGCCCTCAACGCCGCGATCGAAGCCGCCCGCGCGGGTGAAGCCGGGCGTGGCTTTGCGGTGGTCGCCGACGAGGTGCGCGCCCTGGCTCATCGCACGGCGCAATCGACCCAGGAAATCGAAAAAATGGTGGCCGGCATCCAGAACGGCACCGGGCAGGCGGTCGAGTCCATGGCCCAGAGCAACCAGCGCACCCAGTCCACCCTGGAGATGGCCCGCGCCGCCGGCGTGGCACTGGAGCAAATCACCGAATCGATCCACCTGATCAACGAGCGCAACCTGGTGATCGCCAGCGCTTCCGAGGAGCAAGCGCAAGTGTCCCGCGAAGTCGACCGCAACCTGGTGAACATTCGCGACCTCGCGACTCAGTCCGCGGCCGGTGCGAACCAAACCAGCGTCGCCACCCATGAACTGTCGCGCCTGGCGGTTGACCTGAATGGGATGGTGGCGCGGTTTGTAATTTGACCCGGGCTCTGCAGCTCGCTCCGAAGCAACGGCGTCAAAAGTGCCAGCGTCACCTGTAGCCGACGGGGTTAGAGCAACACCGTCGCCCAGGTCGAACCGAGCAAGAGCAGGGCCATGGCTTTATTGATTCGCCCCGTCGCCCGGGGCGAAGCACTGAATCTGCAAGTTGCCGCCCCGAGCAGAGCCCAGGCGGCCAGGCAAGGCAGAGCGATCAGGAAGAAAGCCAGCGACAACATCAGGACATGGGCTTGTCGGTCGATGCCACTGCCAGCAAAAACGCTGACCACCGCCAGCGCCATCATCCAGGTTTTCGGGTTAACCACTTGTAACGTCACAGCGGCCATGGCTCCCAGCCTGGGTTGCTTGGTGCAAGCCATCGGCGCCGCAGCATCGGCGGTGAACAGTTGCCATGACAGGTAGCTGAGCCAGATCACCCCTGACCACTGCAAAATCGTCTGTGCCAACGGAAACGCTTCAAATACCCGATTACCGCCGCTGCCGACCACAAACACGATGGTCGCCGCACCGGCGCATCCCCCCAGAATAATCGGCACCGCCGCTTTAAAACCAAACCGCGCACTGTTGCTCAGCACCAGAATATTGGTCGGCCCCGGTGTGATCGACGCGACGAAAGCGAACAGCAGGAATGGCAGGAGGGTGGGGAAGGTGGACAACATGGCCGAGGCTCCAGTGATTGATCGATGGGGTCGATCATCACCACTGGCGCCTCAGGCGTCTGGAAGATTTGAGCAGCGCTTGCGGTACATCGCCGGGGTCAAGCCGTAGGCGCGCACGAACCAGCGGCCCAAGTGGCTTTGATCGGCGAAGCCGAGCTCCATGGCGACTGCCGCCGGTTGCGCGCCGGAGGCCAGCAAGCGGCGGGCCTTGGACAAGCGCAGCTGCACCAGATAGGCGTGCGGTGCCAGGCCATACGCGGCTTTGAAGGCGCGGGTCAAACGAAAGCGGTCGACACCGCTGACTGTCGCCAATTGATCGAGGCCGATATCGAGGTGCGCGTTCGCGTGCAGGTAATCCCGGGCCCTCTGCGCCACTAAAGGCAGGCGCGGATCTTCGCCATAGCGCTGGCGCCAGTGCAAGTGGCTGGTCAGGCGCTCGAGCAAACCATCGACGGCGGTCTGCCGGACGATCTTCAATTCGCCGCCATGCAGGGTTTCGAACGCCAGGCTAGTGGCCTGGGCCAGGCGTGGGTCGGCAATCAGCGGCTGAGCGACGCACAGTTGATGATTGAGCGGCGCATCCTGGAACAGCGCGCCCAGCTCACGCTCCAGCCATAGCGGGTCGAGGTAGAGCGTGCGGTAGGTGAAACCGTCTTCGGTCGGCGCGTCGCCGTCGTGGATGTCACCGGGTTCAAGCAGGAAGGTTTTGCCCGGAACGCTGTGGTGGCGGGTGCGGCGGCAGTTGAATTGCTGCACGCCCTGTTCGGTAATGCCCACCAGATAACTATCGTGGAAATGCGGATCGTAGGCGTGGCCGCGGAAATGCGCGCGCAAAGTCTCGATGCCGGTGTCGGCGTCCTGCTTGAGGTCGATCCAGTTCTGCGTGCTCATGAACGAAGCCCTTGTGGCGAGGGAGCTTGCTCCCGCAGGGGCACGGAGCGGCCCCGGATTACCGGGCCATTTAACCCCGGCCAACCCTCCCTGCCTAGAACGTTTGTGCAGCCATCAATTAAACAAACCGGCGGCAATGTTGATCGAGAACCCGAGAATTGCCGTGTTGAACAGAAAGCCAATCAGCGATTGCGCCAGCACAATCTTGCGCAAGCTGCGGGTGGCGACGCCGACGTCCGAGGTTTGCACGGCGACGCCGATGGTGAACGAGAAGTACAGGAAGTCCCAATAATTTGGCGTAGTCAGCCCTTCAGCGAAGCGCAGCGCCGGCTCCTTACCGTCCCAGGTGTAATAAAGACGCGCGTAATGCACGCTGAAGATCACACCGATCAGCAGCCATGAACCGATTACCGTCAGCGCGGTAAAACCGTAATGCAGCAGCTTGCGACTGCTTTCCAGGTCGCGGCTGCCGGCCAGTTCAAAAGTGATGGTCGCCAGGCTGGCCAACGCCGCGATGCACACCACGAGCAACACCAGCCCGGCATTTTCGTCTTCCACTTCAGCGATGAGCTTCACGTCCGGCGCCTTGGCGCGAATCGTCAGCCACAGCATCAGCGTCAGATACGCCCAGACCCCGGTGTTCCAGCCGATGAGGATGTTGCTGACGATGGAATCCGCCGGGATCAGGATGCCGGCGGCAATCCCAAGGGTGGCGGCAGCGGACAGGCGAGGGTGGGTGCGGGCGAGGTGCGGCATGGAAACTCGATGGCGAAGGGCTCGGCATCACCATAGCCCAAGGCGCGGGCCGTGCATAACTCTGCGCACCTCTGTGGTGAGAGGGCTTGCCCCCGCCGTGCCATTGTAGTGAGGGGGCTTGCCCCCGATGGCCTGCGCAGCAGGCCCAAAAGCATCCCGCACAGACTGACGCCTGTGAAATTATGTAAGGGTTTTGTTCGGTCACGGGTGAGGACGTATATCCTTGGCGCCTTGACGCCCATGCGCACGGAAAAACGCTTCCGCGAGCAGGCTTGCTCCCACAAATATTGTAGGAGCGAGCCTGCTCGCGAAGGCGATGGATCAAACACCACCGCTTTGTCTGGAAACACCCATGCCCAACATCCTGCTGGTCGAAGACGACACCGCACTCTCCGAACTGATCGCCAGTTACCTGGAGCGCAACGGCTATTCGGTCAGCGTGACCAGCCGTGGCGACCAGGTGCGCGAGCGCGCGCGGGTCAATCCGCCGGACCTGGTGATCCTCGACCTGATGCTGCCGGGCCTCGACGGCCTGCAAGTGTGTCGCCTGCTGCGCGCCGACTCAGCAACCCTGCCGATCCTCATGCTCACCGCCCGCGATGACAGCCACGACCAGGTGCTGGGGCTGGAAATGGGCGCCGACGACTACGTCACCAAACCCTGCGAGCCGCGTGTGCTATTGGCCCGCGTGCGCACTTTGTTGCGGCGCAGCAGCCTCAACGAGCCACAAACCGCCAGCGACCGGATTCTAATGGGCAACCTGTGCATCGATCTGTCGGAGCGCACCGTCAGTTGGCGCGGTCAGTTGGTGGAATTGTCCAGCGGCGAGTACAACCTGCTGGTGGTGCTGGCCCGGCATGCCGGTGAAGTGCTGAGCCGCGACCAGATCCTGCAACGCTTGCGCGGTATCGAATTCAACGGCACCGACCGCTCGGTGGACGTGGCGATCTCCAAATTGCGGCGCAAGTTCGACGACCACGCCGGCGAGGCGCGAAAAATCAAAACCGTGTGGGGCAAGGGCTACCTGTTCAGTCGCTCGGAATGGGAATGCTGAGGCCATGCTGAGAATTCTCGTTCGCCTGTATCTGGTGACCATTGTCAGTTTCAGCGCGGCGATTTACCTGATGCCGGACCTGGTGGTGAAGGTGTTCCAGGAGCGTTTTATCAGCTACAACCTCGACTATTCCCGTGGCTTGCAAACCCTGATGGTCAAACAATTTCGCGCCGTGCCCGAGGCGCAGTGGCCGGCGGTGGCGGCGCAGATGGACAAGGAATTCGCGCCGCTGCACATCGTCCTCAGCCGCATCGATGACCCGGAGTTCAGCGCCATCGAACGCGAACGTCTGCAGCGTGGCGACAACGTGGTGCGGGTCGGCGACTGGGGCTGGCGGACTTTGGCGGCGGCGCCGCTGGACGGGCAGACGGCGGTGAAAATGATCGTGCCACCGGACCCAATGGACGTGGATTTGCTGTACTGGAGCATCAATGTGCTGATCGGCGCCGCGCTGCTGGGTTGCCTACTCATCTGGCTGCGCTTGCACTGGCGCGATCTGGAACGCCTCAAAGGCACCGCCGAACGCTTCGGCAAGGGCCACTTGGGCGAGCGCACGCAGATTGCCGCGAGTTCCAATATTGGCAGTCTGGCCCATGTGTTCGACACCATGGCCGCCGACATCGAATGCCTGCTCAATCAACAACGCGACTTGCTCAACGCGGTCTCCCACGAACTGCGCACGCCGCTGACACGCCTGGATTTCGGTCTGGCGCTGGCGCTGTCCGATGACCTGCCGCAGGCCAGTCGCGAGCGCCTGCAAGGCCTGGTGGCGCACATTCGCGAATTGGATGAGTTGGTGCTGGAGTTGCTGTCCTACAGCCGTTTGCAGAACCCGGCGCGTTTGCCGGAGCGGGTCGAGGTGGCGCTGGACGAGTTTATCGACAGCATCCTCGGCAGTGTCGACGACGAACTGGAATCACCGGAGATCGTCATCGACGTCGCGCTGCACAACCAGCTTGAGCGCTTTACCCTAGACCCACGCCTGACCGCCAGAGCGATTCAAAACCTGCTGCGCAACGCCATGCGCTACTGCGAAAAACGTATCCAGGTCGGCGTTCAGGTGTGCCCCAAAGGTTGTGAGATTTGGGTGGATGACGACGGCATCGGCATTCCCGAGGATGAGCGCGAGCGTATTTTCGAACCGTTCTACCGTCTCGACCGCAGCCGTGACCGCGCCACCGGTGGCTTCGGCCTCGGCCTGGCCATCAGCCGCCGCGCCCTCGAAGCCCAGGGCGGCACCTTGACCGTGCAAGCCTCGCCGTTGGGTGGGGCGCGGTTTCGGCTGTGGTTGCCCCAGTGGTGAGGGACCAATATCCTCTGCACTGGGGATCACCAGCCACCCGGCGACTGTCAGGTTTTCGATGAATCGTCGATGGCTTCGGCCAGGTCCTGGTATTCCTCGCAGGCGCTGCCGCAGATCGACTGAATGTGTTGCAGCTGTTCTTGCGCCAGGTCCAGCCGCCCCTTGATCACATAGGCCTCGCCCAAATATTCGCGTACTTGCGCGTACTGCGGGTCGAGCTTGACCGACTGCAAGTAGTAGCCGATGCCTTCGTCGGTGCGCCCCAGCTTGCGCGTGGCGTAGCCGCGATAGTTGAGGGCTTTGGCGGTGTTGGGGTTTTTCAGGGTGTCGAGCAGCGCAAGGGCTTCTTCATAGCGCCCGGCCTTGGCCAGTTGGTAGGCGTACTTGGTGCGATCTTCATCCGGCACCAGGCTGCTGGTCTGGGACACGCATTTTTGCGACTGGGTGTCGAAGACCTGGCCCTTGGGGCATTGCGGCTTGGGTGGGGCTGCTTCATCGCCAGCGGCGAGAACGAGTGAGCTGCCGAGGGCGGCGGCCAGGCAGGTGGCGAGCAGCAGCGGTGTTGCGAAAGCGCGACGGGTGTTCATTGACTGTGACTCCTGTGAGGGCAAATCAAGGTTGGCAGATCAACAACGCTTCGACGTGTGGGTTTATTCCAGAGTATTTCAGTGATGGGTGCCCGTTTGCTACAAACCCGCAGAGTCCCGCATTTGGCCAAACCGCTGCCTTACTGCCACGGGTGATGCATTGCTATAGTTCAAGCCTCATTTCTGACCGGTCAAGGATCGTTGCCATGTCTCAATACACAGCTTTCAGCGTCGAACTGGCGGATAACATCGCCCATGTGCAGATCAACCGGCCGGAAAAGATCAACGCCATGAATGCCGCGTTCTGGAGTGAGATCATCGAGATTTTCCAATGGGTCGACGACACCGACGCCGTGAGGGTGGTGGTGCTGAGTGGCGCCGGCAAGCATTTTTCGTCCGGTATTGACCTGATGATGCTGGCCGGCGTGGCCAATGAACTGGGCAAGGATGTCGGGCGCAACGCGCGGTTGCTGCGGCGCAAGATCCTCAACCTGCAAGCGTCCTTCAATGCCGTCGACAACTGCCGCAAACCGGTGCTCGCTGCGGTCCAGGGCTATTGCCTGGGCGGCGCTATCGATTTGATTTCCGCCTGTGACATGCGCTACGCCGCCGAAGACGCGCAGTTCTCGATCAAGGAAATCGACATTGGCATGGCGGCCGACGTCGGTACGTTGCAACGGTTGCCGCGGATCATCGGTGACGGCATGCTGCGTGAGCTGGCGTACACTGGTCGCACCTTTGGTGCCGCCGAAGCGCGCGAGATGGGCCTGGTCAACCGCGTCTACAGCGATGCGTCCAGCCTGCTGGACGGGGTGATGGGCCTGGCGCGGGACATCGCCAGCAAATCGCCGATTGCCGTGGCGGGCACCAAGGCGATGATCAGCTACATGCGCGACCACAGCATTGCCGATGGTCTCGACTACGTCGCCACGTGGAACGCCGCCATGCTGCAATCCAACGATTTGCGCGTGGCCATGGCCGCCCATATGAGCAAACAGAAGCCCGAATTTCTGGACTGATTGAACATGACTTCACGCTGGACCACGGCAGTACTGGACACCGATCAACCCGGCGGCTGGGCCGTCGCACGCAGCCCCGAAGGCTTTTTGTTCGACGACAACGGCGCGCTGTTCCCCCGGGAATGGCTCAAGCGCCAGGACCTGACGATCCTCGCCGAGCATGGCATTGGCCATCTGGACGGCGAACCGGTGTACTTGCTGGAACTGCGCAGTTCCGGCGAAGTGCCGGGCTGCAACTGGAAAGGCCTGCGGGCGTTCATGCTCGAAGGTGACCACACGGTCTACAAGGTTTTGGGGTACGCCGCGCAGATTGGCACCTGGTACCGCGAGCATCGTTTTTGCGGCAATTGTGGCCAGGCAGCGAAGCAGGTTCCCGGTGAGCGGGCGATGTATTGCGAGGCCTGCGATCTACGTTATTACCCGCGCATCTCGCCGAGCATGATTGTGCTGGTCACCCGTGGCGACGAGGTGCTATTGGCGCGCTCGCCGCGTTTTGTCAGTGGGGTCTACAGCACGCTGGCGGGGTTCGCCGAGCCGGGGGAGTCGGCGGAGGATTGCCTGATCCGTGAAGTGCGCGAGGAAGTCAGCATTGAGGTGAAGAACATCCAGTATCTGGGCAGCCAGTGCTGGCCGTTCCCGCATTCGATGATGCTGGGTTTTCACGCCGAATACGCCGGTGGCGAGATTGTCTGTCAGGAAGATGAAATCGAAGACGCGCAGTGGTTCAACGTCCACGACCTCCCGCCGCTGCCGGCCTCGCGCTCGATCGCTCGGTACTTGATCGACGTGTACGTGGCGCGGCGACTAGGCCACGCTGAACCAGTGCTGCCAAGCTAGGCGCACGGTCAATCCCAGGACAACGGTGATGAACACCGGGCGAATGAACTTCGCCCCGCCGCTGATAGCGGTGCGGGCGCCAAAAAACGCGCCGGCCATGACTGACACGCCCATGCTCAGGCCGATGATCCAGTCCACTTGTCCGGAAAAGACAAACACCGACAGCGCGGCGATGTTGCTGACGAAGTTCATGCTGCGGGCCACGCCGCTGGCCTTTACCAGGTCGACGGGGTAGAGCAGCAGCGTGCTGACGGTCCAGAACGCGCCGGTGCCGGGGCCCGCAACGCCGTCGTAGAAACCGAGGCTGAAGCCTTGGGCCGGTTGCCATTTCTTGCTGATCGGCGCGTCGCTGTCCAGTGGCGCTTTCGGTGTACCGCCAAACAGCAAGTACAGGCCGCAGCCAAAAACGATCACCGGCAGCATCTTGTTCAGCCATTCGGCGGGCAAGTACTGCGCGATCACCGCGCCACTCAGCGCGCCCACCAGTGTACCGACGATCGCCCGCCGCCATTGCCGAGGGTGGAACAACTTGCGCCGGTAAAAAGTGAAACCCGCCGTGGCCGAGCCGAAGGTCGAGCTGAGCTTGTTGGTGCCGAGCACCAGATGCGGCGGCAGACCGGCGGTGAGCAACGCCGGCGTGGTCAACAGCCCGCCACCACCGGCAATCGCGTCTATAAACCCGGCGACGAATGCGACAAGCGCCAGGATGGCCAGGGTGGAGAGTTCAACACTGAGTTCGAAAGGCATGGAATCGGCTTGATCGGCAGGGAGCGCAGGGAAAAGGCCTGCGGGGAAGGGGTGCTATCTTACTGATATCCGCAACGGGAGGCGACTTGTCTGGCGTCATTGCGAGCAGGTTTGGAGAGTGAGGGGCGACTACGTCGCCCATCGGGGGCAAGCCCCTCGCCACAGGTAAATGGTTTGCCGAAGACAATTTGGCCATTGTGGGAGCGAGCCTGCTCGCGAAGCGATGTATCAGCAAACGATGAGGGTGCTGACATTCCGCGTTCGCGAGCAGGCTCGCTCCCACTAGATAGGGACAGTGTGAGGTTACAGCCCTAGGTCAGACAGGCTCGGATGATCATCCGGGCGGCGGCCGAGCGGCCAGTGGAATTTACGCTCGCTTTCCTTGATGGGCATGTCATTGATGCAGGCGAAGCGGTGAGCCATCAGGCCGTTTTCGTCGAACTCCCAGTTCTCGTTGCCATAGGAACGGAACCAGTTACCCGAGTCGTCATGCCATTCATAGGCATAGCGCACGGCGATGCGGTTGTCGGTGAAGGCCCAGAGTTCCTTGATCAACCGGTAATCCAGTTCCTTGGCCCATTTGCGGGTCAGGAAGCCTTTGGCTTCTTCGCGATTGGTGGCGAATTCGGCACGGTTACGCCATTTGGTGTCCAGGGTGTAGGCCAGGGATACACGTTCTGCGTCACGGCTGTTCCAGCCATCTTCGGCCAGGCGCACCTTCTCGATGGCCGATTCACGGGTAAAAGGTGGCAGTGGCGGGCGGGTTTCGGTCGACATCATTATTCTCCTATCAAATTAATATTGAGTAAGGTGCCTGGTTGTTCAGGTTGTTACAGTTCCAATAACTTCCGTGCCACGCATTGCGCATTATCGGCGGCACCGTGGTCACCCATTAACAGTGCAACGGTAATGGCGCCGTCGATCAAAATCAGCAACTGGCGGGCTGCTGTTTGAGGATCTTCAATGCCATGTTCGATACACAGTTCAAGTACATAGTCGAGCAACTTCTGTTTGTGTTCCCTGGCGACTTGACGCACCGGATCGGTGGGGTCGCCCGTCTCGCCGCTGGTGTTGATGAACGCACAGCCGCGAAAGCCTTCGCTGACGAACCAGCTCTTGAGCACGCTGAACAGGTTGAGCAGGCGCGCCGCTGAGGTTTCGCCCTTGCCGACTTCGCTGCGGTACCACTGCATCCAGCGCACATCGCGGCGTTGCAGGGCGGCAACCGTCAGCTCTTCCTTGTTGGCAAAATAACGATAGATGCTTTTTCTGGAGACACCGGCAGTTTTCACCAGAAGATCCATGCCGGTGGCGGCGATGCCACTTTTGTAGATCAACTTTTCGGTGACATCCAGAATGATGTCGCGTGTGTCATTGCGAGTAAGTTCGTTCATGTGGCGTACAGTAGAACGAGCGTTCTCCATAGTCAACCAGTATTTTCCGTTGGCTGTTAGATTGCTTTCGCGAGCAGGCTCGCTCCCACGCGTTTGCGTAATCAAAGGTCAGAGCGAACCTACTTGCGAAAGGGCGCTTTACGGCCGCCGGGAAGACCCGAGCCCATCCATGGTGTAAGCTCTCGGGTTCATCGGATTAGACCCTTGCGAGCCCTATGCCGTCGCTTTTTAAACGCTCTCTGTTGCCCAAACTGCGCAGTTTTCCGCTGACCGCCGAGGATGTGACCATCCTCGGCGGCGCTGCTGAGTACCGTCATTGCCTGCTGGATAAAATCGCCCAGGCCACCCAGCGCATCTATATCGTCGCCCTGTACCTGCAGCAGGATGAGGCCGGCCAGGAAATTCTCGATGCGCTGCACGCTGCTAAAACTGCGCGGCCCGAACTGGATATCGTGGTGGTGGTCGACTGGCTGCGCGCCCAGCGCGGTCTGATCGGCGCTGGCAAGCAACCTGGCAACTCGGCCTGGTATCAGGAAATGACGCGGACCCACGCCAGCGAAGTGCCGATCTACGGCGTGCCGGTGCAGACCCGCGAACTGTTTGGCGTGTTGCACCTCAAGGGTTTCATCATCGACGACAGCGTTATCTACAGCGGCGCGAGCCTCAATAACGTCTACCTGCACAAATTCGACAAGTACCGCTACGACCGCTATCACGTGCTGAACAATCGTGATCTGGCGGATTCTATGCAGCACTTGGTGCAACATGGCCTGATCACTTCCAAAGCGGTGCATCGCCTCGACCTGCCGAACCTGCCCACCACCCGCAGCCTGCGCAATGACATCGGCGACCTGCGCAGCCGCCTCAAACACGCTGCGTATGACACCAGCGCGGGTACTGTGGTCAAGGGCCAGTTGTGCGTCAGCCCGTTATTGGGCGTGGGCAAGAACAACCCGCTGAGCCGAGTGATTGGCGAGTTGATCGCCAGCGCCCAACACCAGCTGACCATTTGTACGCCGTACTTCAACCTGCCACTGGCGGTGACCCGCGAACTCAATCGAGCGCTGGCCCGTGGCGTGAAGATTGACATCATCGTCGGCGACAAGACGGCCAACGACTTCTATATACCGCCGAGCGAACCGTTCAAGGTGATCGCCGCGCTGCCTTATCTATACGAAATCAGCTTGCGGCGCTTTGCCAAGCGCCATCAGAAGATGATCGACAGCGGCCAGTTGAATCTGCGGCTGTGGCGCGATGGCGACAACACTTACCACCTGAAGGGCATGTGGGTCGATCAGCGTTACACCTTGCTGACCGGCAACAACCTCAACCCGCGAGCGTTTCGCCTCGATCTGGAAAATGCCTTGCTGCTGGATGATCCAAAGGGCGAACTGCTGGAGCCACGGCGGACCGAACTGACGCAGATCTACCGGCACACGCGGCGGATCGAACGCTATCAGGACCTGGAAACGTTGCCGGATTATCCGGAAGCGGTCGGGAAATTCCTGCGTCGGGTCAGCCGCGTGCGCATCGAACGTCTGCTCTACCGGATCCTGTAACGGCTCAGCCGAAATACCGCAGCACGACCGCGCGGTAGTTGCCGTCCAGTGAGTAACCGGCGACCAGAATGCCGCCGTCCGCCTGCAGTGCCAATGACGTCGCCGTGTCGAGGCTGCGGCCCAGGCGCGTGCGAACCCAACCGGTGCCTTTGGCGAATCCGGCATCGAGGTCGCCGTCCGGCAAGTAGCGCGCCAGCGTGAAATCTGCCTCGACCCCACCCACGGTGGCGCCGGCCGCCAGCACGCAACCGTCCGGCTGGGGCAGGGCAGCGGTCCATTGGCTAAGACTGTCGCCGATCCGCAGCATGCGCGCTTCGCCGACGTTGCAGCGATCATCCGGTTGACCATCGTCGCGCACAACCAGGGCGAGGCTGTGCATCGGATCGCGGCTGCTGCCCAGGCACAGCAAGCGTTCATCGTCCAAGGGCACCACCCGACTGACTTGCGCGCCCTGGCCATCAGCCTTGAAGCGCAAGAAGCCATGGTCGGCAAAGGCTTCATCCAGTTCGCCGTTGAGTGTGTAACGCGCCAGCAATCCCTCCTGCGGCATGTTGATCGATCCCGCTACTAGCACATGATCGCTACCGTGCAGGGTCAAACTGCCGAGCCAGGAATTCATCAACCGATGGCGCACCATCACGAACCCTCTGCCATTAAAGTCAGGGTCCAGGCTGCCGTCGGGCAACAGGCAGATGAGCAGGCCGACATGGTCCGCGAGGTCGAAATGATGATTGGCCAGCAGTAGGATGCGGCCGTCGCGTAACAGTTGCAGGTCGCAGGCTTCTGCGCCGGGCACCCCCGGAGGCAGCCAGCCATCGCGGCGGCCCATGGACAACTCGCCGGGCAGTCGCACCACCAGTCGGCCGTCGTCGCCAAAAGTGTTGACCGGATGTCCGTGTTGATCGAACAGGGCCAGGGCTGGCAAGGTGCGCTGGCCATCTTCGTAATGCAGTCCGCCCAGCAACAAATGGCCGTTTTTCAGGATCCTTAGCGTACTGCCGGTGGCGTCGCTGCCCGCCGCAAATTGGCCGATGACGCTACCGTGGTAGCCGAAGCTCAGGTCAGCGCAACCATCTGCCTGCAACCGGGCCAGGCCGAAGCGGTCGCCCTCGGCGGTACCGACCTTGGCCGCCACCAGCACGCGACCCTGAGTATCGACCGCCACGCCATGAGCCCGGCTAGATGCGCTGTCGGGGAAATACACCGACGCCTTGCCGCCGGCGGCAAACGTGGGGTCCAACTGTCCTGCGGTGTTCTCCAACACAACCTTGGCAACAGCGGTGTGAGCGGACATGCGCGCCTCTCCTCGCAAGCCGACAACAACCGGGAACCGGGGAGTGGCCACGTGAGCGAAACATTCAATCCCTGAATGCATTAACGCACAACTGTCAGACCTTACAGGTGGACAGTCGCTGTGTGCCAGATTGCTGACTTTTCAGTCCAAAGCCAAGCTAGCCAAGCATTTTGGCGGTGCTGACGGCCTGGTTTAAGGCGTGTAAGGGAGGGAGTTATAGCAATGTGTGCATTCAAGGGTTGAATGGCGGGGACAAAAACAACAGACAAAAAAATGCGGATCACCGGGGCGGTGATCCGCATCTCTGGATTATTGAGGCATGGACCAGGATTGCAGTTCATAACCTTCTTTGCTGATATCGGCGCGGGCCTGTTTGAGCAGCGACTCGAGTTGCGCCGGATCGACATAAGCACTGCTTGGAATCTGCTGGCGACCGATGTGAGTAAAAGTGCGGTCGATAACGGTCAGGGATAATTCGCCGTTGCCTTCCCAGGCCACACACTTGAACGGGTGAAATGCGTGGTTGGCGATCAAAAGAGCTTCGTTGATGCGCAGCGGAGCATTCATTTCGGTTGTTCTCTCTTATAAGCCCATTCAAGTGACAGGCCGTCGGTTGGGCGTTCCGTCCGGCAGTTACTTGTACTGATGCACGCACACCGGCTGCAGGTCACACAGTGCTAAAAGAAATTTCAACTTTCTTACATATTGTTGATGATTGATCGGTGATTGAAAGCCAAATGAAAGGTTTCATTCGATAGGCAACTAACTAACATGCTGCTTATAACTATTTTCGCATTGATCCTATAGTCAATCGGTACAAGGCTCCGTCAAATTCTTGCTAATGTTACAGCCAGGTCCGCCAAATGACTGTTTCTAATAACATTTCTGTAAGTTTGGCGCCAAGGAACAGTCATGATCGAATCACCCGCGTTACGACGTTTGTTAGTGGTCGATCCTTGCGACGACTGCCACCGTTTATTGCCGGGTTTACGCTCGGTTGGCTGGGATGTGGACAGCTGTAGCCTGGAGAACGCCGGTGCTCGCACCTGCGATGTCGGGCTGTTGCGCTTGCAGCCGTTTCATCTTGATCGCCCGGAAGCGGTCAAGGAGCTGATCACCCGCAGCGGCACCGAATGGATTGCCGTGCTCAGCCAGGAAGTCCTGCGGTTACAAAACGTGGGCGACTTCGTCTGCGAATGGTTCTTCGATTTCCACACCCTGCCGTTCGACGTCTCCAGGGTGCAAGTGACCCTCGGCCGTGCATTCGGCATGGCGCGCCTGCGCGGGCAGGGGACGATTCACATCGACCAGCCCGAGCATGAATTGCTCGGCGACAGCCGGCCGATCCGCGATTTGCGCAAATTGCTCAGCAAACTGGCACCCACCGAGTCGCCGGTGTTGATCCGTGGCGAAAGCGGCACCGGTAAAGAACTGGTGGCCAGGACATTGCACCGCCAATCTCAGCGGCACAGCAAGCCTTTCATCGCGATCAATTGCGGGGCGATTCCTGAACACCTCATTCAGTCCGAGTTGTTCGGCCATGAGAAGGGCGCGTTTACCGGGGCCCACCAGCGCAAGGTCGGGCGCATCGAAGCCGCCAATGGCGGGACCTTGTTCCTCGACGAAATCGGCGATCTGCCGCTGGAGCTGCAAGCCAACCTGTTGCGTTTCCTCCAGGAGAAACACATCGAGCGGGTCGGCGGCAGTCAGCCGATCCCGGTGGATGTGCGGGTGTTGGCGGCGACCCACGTCGACCTCGAAGCGGCGATCGAGAAAAAGCGCTTCCGCGAGGATTTGTACTATCGGCTGAATGTCTTGCAAGTGGTCACCGCGCCGTTGCGCGAACGGCACGGCGACCTGGCGATGCTGGCCAACCATTTCGCGCATTTCTACAGCCATGAAACCGGTCGCCGGCCGCGAAGCTTCAGCGAAGATGCCCTGGTGGCCATGGGCAAACATGATTGGCCGGGCAATGTCCGCGAGCTGGCCAACCGGGTTCGCCGGGGGCTGGTGCTGGCCGAAGGGCGGCAGATCGAAGCCCGCGACCTGGGGCTGGTCAGCCAGCACACCGTCGCTGCACCGATGGGCACCCTGGAAGATTACAAGACCCGCGCCGAACGCCAGGCGCTGTGCGATGTATTGAACCGGCACAGCGACAATCTCAGCGTGGCCGCCCGTGTACTGGGCGTGTCGCGGCCAACATTTTACCGGTTGCTGCACAAACATCAGATTCGTTAACCACTGCACATACCCTGTGGGAGCGAGCGTGCTCGCGAATCGTCCATCAGCCTCAACCTTTTCGTTGACTGACCGGG